>NZ_SBAR01000012.1:0-45822 GCF_016617625.1 Erysipelothrix sp. strain 2 (EsS2-6-Brazil) | reverse complement strand
TCACACCTGTTCCCATCTCGAACACAGAAGTTAAGCACTTTAGCGGCGACAATATCTAGCCAAGCGCTAGTGAAGATAGTTCATCGCCAGGTAATTTGACACTCTATTTAGAGTGTCTTTTTTTTATGCGTAAAAAAACAGAATTATGTGACGGTTTATATTTTTTTCACATGTTTATTTAATATTGTTAATGGTTTTTAACACAAATACGTGTATTGACTGTTATAATAATGAAGTAACAACTGTACGTAAAATTCGTGGGTGTTCACGAAATAAATAATATCGAATATATTAAAATTACGTAATATTGTGTTTATAGGAGGAAGATGAATGATTGAAGTCAAGGACTTACGGAAAGTGTTTGATAATGGTTTTGAAGCATTAAAACAAGTTACATTCTCAATTGAGAAAGGTGATTTGGTTTGCTTACTTGGACCAAGTGGTTGTGGTAAAACAACAATTCTTAATTTAATTGCTGGATTGCTCGATCCTACCGACGGTACAATTCACAATGAAGGGATCTCAATGGTTGATAAGCATCCGAAAGATCGTGATATTGGTTTTGTATTTCAAAACTATGCACTCTACCCACATATGACAGTATTAGAAAATGTCATGTTCCCACTACGTGTTGGAGATAAAAAAATGCCTAAAGAAGAAGCTGAAAAAATTGCTCGTAAATACATGGCATTAACAGATATTGAAGAATTAGCAAATAAAAAGCCAGGGACTATGTCCGGTGGACAACAACAACGTGTAGCGATTACGCGTGCTTTAGTTCAGAATCCTTCAATATTACTACTTGATGAACCACTAAGTAACCTCGACGCACGTTTGCGCTTGAAAATCCGTGAAGAAATTCGTCGCCTTGTTAAAGAAATTAACATTACGACAATTTTTGTTACGCATGATCAAGAAGAAGCGTTATCCATTAGTGATAAAATCGTTCTGATGAATGAGGGTGTGATTCAACAATATGATGACCCACAAAATCTTTATTTAGAACCTAATAATTTATTTGTTGCTCAATTTATTGGTAACCCTGTCATAAACATTCTTCCTATTGAAGTAAAAAATGGCATGATTGTTGGTGAGAATTTTGAATTTAGTCAAAGTACCCTCGTCCAAGATCGTATTAAAGAAACCATCATTGATGGAACTTATCTTTTAGGTGTTCGTCCTGAAGATATTATTTTTGGAGAACAAGGGATTTTCAATACAGAAATTGAAACTGTGGAACTCATTGGTCGAGAAGGTATCCTTAATTTCAAAATCGGATCTAAGAATGCTAAAGGTATTGTAAGTATTGAAGCTCTCATTGAACCAGAGACAATCGTTAATTGTGAGTTTAATTACCCACGTATCTTTATGTTTAAAGAATCTGGCGAGAGGGTCTACTAATGAAAAAGTTTAAGTATAGCGCTGAAAATCAAAGACAAGCATGGTTGTTTCTTTTGCCTGCTTTGGTAATTATTGCTTTATTTAATATTTATCCATTAATTCATGCATTAATTATGTCGTTTCAATCCGGGACTTTAACGAATCTTAAACCGGCAGGAATTAGTAATTATCAATTTGTGCTACAAGATCCAAAGTTCCATATTGCGATGCGAAATACAGCTGTTTATGCCTTTCTTGTGGTGCCAATTTGTTTAATCATTTCAATGTTTATTGCACTTCTTATTTTTGAAAAAATTAAAAATAAGAGCTTCTTTGAAACGATTTTCTTTATTCCTTATCTAACAAGTGTTATTGCGATTGGGGTTGTATTCCGCTATCTCTTTAACGGTTCCTATGGATTTATAAACTTTCTACTTAGTTTTATAAATGTTGGACCGATCAACTTCTTAGATGATATTATGATGAGCTTACCCACCCTTGTCATTTTTGGAATTTGGAATGGTTTGGCGTTTAATATCATTATTTTACTATCAGGTCTTCGAAATATTGATCGCGAGTACTACAAGGTTGCAGATATGTTTGGTGCAACGGAACTTCAAAAATTATTCCGAATTACTTTACCACAGCTTATTCCAACGTTAACGTTCTTGTTAACGGTCAACCTAATTAATGCCTTTAAAGTTTATACTCAAGTCTTTGCGATCTTTAATGGTAAGGCAGGAATCGCCAACAGTGCCACGACTGCCGTATTCTATATATTCACTACCTTCCATGTCGATAATCGATATGGTCCGGCAATGGCCGCAACAATACTTCTGTTTGTGTTTATCCTCGTATTAACACTTATTCAGAATAAAGTGTTGAAGAAGATAGAGGAGAGATAGTTGTGAACGAAAAATCTGAATTTTCACCAAATTTAAAAATAGTACTAACAAAAATATTTAAAATTCTTGCGACAATTTTTATTGTCTTTATGGCAATTATTACCTTATTTCCATTTGTCTACATGATTCTTGCAAGTTTGATGACTTATCAAGAGGCGACAAGTATTCCGCCGACGCTAATTCCATCAGCCCCACAGTTCCACAACTTTGTGGAAGTATTTCAAACGGCACCGTTTGTTCGGTATTTCTTTAATACAGTGGTAGTTGCAGGGATTAGTACCCTTGGAATTTTAATTACCTCGACGCTTGCAGCCTTTGCGCTCGTTAAGTTAGAGTTTAAACATAAGGGTCTAATTATCTTAGTGATGGTATCACTATTAATGGTACCGTATGAGTCAACAGTCTTTACAAATTACCAAACGATTGCACGTCTTGGTTTATTAAATACGTATACTGCATTGATTGTTCCATCACTTGCCAGTGTATTCTATATATTCTATTTAAAAGGATATCTAACAAGTATTCCAATTTCATACTATAAAGCGGCTAAAATTGATGGATGTACAGATTTAGAATTTATTCGAAAAATTATGATACCTTTATCCAAACCTGCGCTTGTAACAATCGGTATTCTTAGTTTCATTTCGCATTGGAACTCATTCTTGTGGCCATTGTTGGTTACAAATGATTCAAGCATGCGTCTATTAAACAATGGTTTAAGTGCATTTGCGACTGAGAGTGGAACGGATGTTCATCTTCAAATGGCAGCTGCAACATTAACGATTATTCCGGTACTTATTATTTACTTTATTTTTAGAAATCAAATTATTAAAGGAGTGTCGAAGAGTGGACTTAAAGGATAGAAAAACAAAAATTACATTTCATAGCGGTGTCCTGACAATTGGTGGTACTGTTATTGAAATTGCATATGAAGATTCACATATTTTCTTTGACTTTGGTACAGAATTCAAGCCAGAGTTGAATCTTAAAAATGAATCATTGCAACAATTGATTGAACATCGTTTAGTGCCCCATTTAGAGAATATTTATGATCCCGAATTAGGATATACGTATCCATTTGAAAAAGGACCTGACTATGCCCATACGGCTGTCTTTTTAAGTCATTGTCATTTAGATCATACGCGTATGGTTAACTATTTGGATCCGAACATTCCAATGTATGCACTTAAAGAAACCAAAGTTTTATTAAACAGTTTAAATGCACAAAATGACTTTATTCTACCAAAAGCGAACCCTTCAGATTCATTTACACGCGATATTATCGGGTGTGATAATCATGATGTTATCGAAGTGGGAAGCATTAAAGTAGAATTAAGTCGTGTTGATCATGATGCTTATGGTGCCTGTGGTCTTTTAATCACAACCCCAGATATGCATATTGCTTACACAGGTGATCTTCGTCTCCATGGTTTTGATGTGGAAGATTCACTTCACTATTGTGAACAAGCAAAAAATACAGATATGCTCATTATTGAGGGTGTATCAATTAGTTTCCCTCAAGAAGACCGCGCAACGGGTCGTATTGAGACCGAAGCAGATTTACTTAAGAAAATCGTGAATATTGTAAACAGCAACCCAAATAAACAAGTGACTTTTAATTGCTATCCGGCGAACGTAAAACGATTAGCTGAGATTGTAAAACAAAGTCCACGTGAAGTGGTGCTTGAAGCATCCTTTGCAAATATCTTGAAAGAGTGTTTAAATATGGAGTGTAAGTATTACAATGCAAATGACAACAGCTTTAACCTTGATAAGAATCTAGAGGTCGATTACAACACTCTACTTCAAGATGAGGGAGATTATCTATGGCAGGTTGTTGATCATCACGAAAACCTTAAAGGAGGTGGTGTCTATATCCATAGCGACGCTTCGCCGCTAGGAGAATTTGATCCAGCATATTTACCATTTATTCAGTTGTTGGAGGATTGCAATATTGAATTTAATCGTATAGCGTGTTCTGGACATGCTTACCCTGAAGATTTAGATCGTATTGTGAGCTTAATTCAACCGAAGTTATTAGTTCCTATTCATTCCTTAAGACCAGATTTACTTGAGAATAAATATGGAATGCGTCATTTACCAACCCGTGGGGAAACTATCTAAAGGAGACACATAAAACAAATATGGGAAATATTAAAAAGATTTTAGTAGCATTACTTGCTTTACTTGTTCTTGTAGGATGTTCAAATAAAGGTGATGATACAGCATCTGCTGATATCGTTACAGAACTAACAGAAGAAACAGAAATCCGTTTCTGGCATGCAATGAATGGTAAACAAGAAGAAGCATTAACAAAACTTACTGAAGATTTTATGGCAGCAAATCCAAAGGTTAAAGTTGTATTACAAAACCAATCAAGTTATCCGGATTTACGTCAAAAATTATCTGCTACACTTGTAAGTCCTAAAGACTTACCAACCATGACACAAGCATACCCAGCATGGATGTTTAATGCGTCAGTAGATAAACTCGTTACAGACTTAACACCGTATATCGAAAACGATACAATCGGAATGAAAGACTATAGTGATATTGTTGAAGGATTCCGTGAAGGTGGTAAAATCGAAGGTGTAACGTACGGTATGCCATTTAACAAATCAACAGAGGTTCTTTACTACAATAAAACACTTCTTGATGAATTAGGTCTGAAAGCACCTACAACTCTTGAAGAATTAAAAGAAGTAAGTAAAACTGTTTATGAAAAGAAAAATATTGTGGGAGCAGGTTTTGACTCACTCAATAACTACTATGCTACAGGATTAATCAATAAAGGCGTCGAATTCAATAAGGATATGGATCCTACAAGTAAAGAAAGTCTTGAAGTTGCATCATTCTACCAAGAAGGTGTAAAAGATGGTTACCTACGTATCGCAGGAACTGACAAATACTTATCAGGACCATTTGGTAATGGTCAACTTGCAATGAACGTTGGAAGTACAGCAGGAGAATCACACGTACTTAAAGGTGTAGACGGTCGTTTCGAAATTGGCGTTGTGAAACGTCCTGAAAAAATCAGCTTACAACAAGGTACTGACTTATACATGTTCTCATCCGCTACACCAAAACAAAAAACTGCAGCATTTGAGTACATGAAATTCTTAGTATCTGCCGATTCACAATTATACTGGGCTAAATCAACAGGTTATATTCCAGTACGTACAAGTGTTATCGAAAGCAAAGAATACTTAGAAAGTGGTTCAATGATTGCGCCATTAATTCAAGAAATCACAAAAGATGTGTTTACAATTCCAGTATCCGCTAACTCAGATGCTGCTTATACAGAAGCAACTGTGAAGATGGAAGAATTACTTTCTGACACATCAAAAACACCAGAATCTGTTATGGAGTCATACAAAACTTCTTTACAATCAATCTGGCAATAATTAAACCGAAAGTGGATTATAAATCCACTTTTTTTTCGCTTTCTTGAATATACGACCAAAATTGTCGTATACTGTTGGTATACTTGAGTCAAGAGGTGATACATGATGAAAAAAGGATTTAATTTAAAAGATTTGATGATTGCAATGAAAGGAAATGATGTGAGCTCATTTATTAATGATCAAGCACTTCGTTTTACAGAAACCTTTGGTCTCTCATTTGAAGACAGTGTTTCCGTGACTTTAAAGTTTGTTTCTCATGAGGATGCACAGGATTTCTATAATGAGTTAAAATTCAATACGCATTACTCCAACGACTATTCGGTTGCTTCATCAGATCGTGGTGCGAATTATTTAACGGTATCGGGAGCGCAAACACTTTATGATTATTTTGGGTCCAACGAACCGAATCTATTAACGGTGAGTCGTGATCTAGACTTAAATTTTGAAATTTCATTTATCCAGACATATACCGGAACCGAATTTACCGGTGCGGTTCACCGAGGGGAATTGTTAAGTCGTCAGTGTATCGTTGAAGTGAGTGACTTGCTTCCGGAACTCTCACTGGGTGGGCTTTGTCAAATAGCCCGAAGTGAATCTGAATTTAATGATCTTTTAACACGCTGTTATGTTATCAAAGGTCAAACGATCTATGAGTAAGTTAGGCAATGCTTTGGTTATGTTAGACGTATTATCCGCACGCTCTGTTGTTCCCCTTTCAGAGCTGGCGGATCTTTTGGAAATCAGTGAGCGTGGTGTGCAACGACTCAAAGCAGAACTTGAATTGGTAGGGTATGAAATTACTACGGTCATGGGTCCAGGTGGGGGTTATGTTTTAGAATCTAAAACGCAAATACAACCGCTCGCTTTTGAACGTAATGAACGCAAGATGTTAAAGCAAGCGTTTGCGGTTTTGTTATCACAGGATAACCCGACACTCGGAAATGACTTTGTAGCTGTTGTTTCAAAATTATCACACCAGTTGGATTATAGTGGGAATGTATCTGTATCTGCTTTTCAATCGGTTAAGCTTAATGTTGATCCAAATCTCTATCAAAAACATATAGAGCTGCTTGAGAACGCCATTGAGCATCATTTGCGTATTGATATTGTTTATAGTAAAAATCATCGGGAGAAGCGTTCCTATGTCTTTGAGCCTTATGAGCTTGTGATTGTCAATAAATTTTGGTATCTTTTGGGTTATGATGAAAAGAATCGCTATTTGAGCCTAAAAGTAAATCGCATTCATGAATTATCATTACGTGATGAGGTTTTTCGGTTTGATGACGAAACTTCAAGCAAGCATGTATTTTCAAAATTCGGCTATAAAATAAAACCCGTCTTCGCAGAATTGGAAGTTTTTGAGCAAGATTATATTAGTGAGTATATCTGGGGTGAACACCAAGAAATTACGTGGTTGGATGATCATCGCTTTATTCTAAAAGTCGAGTTTTCGAATGAACTTGCCGTTAAAGATTTTATTTTACAAGGCGGTTCTCATATTACGGTTTTAAAACCGGAGTGGCTTCGCGAATGGATTGTTGATGAATGTCATAAAATTACGAAACTCTATCGTTAAGAGGCTTGCTTTTTTGTCATTACAAAGCTAAACTTATGAATAGAGTGTCTCTTAGGGACATGAGATGGTGGTGAGTTATGGGATTTAATTATAGCGATATATTAAATTATGTATCACGGAAAGAGGTTTATGACATGATAGTTATTGAAGGTGTTGTAGGTGTTGGGAAAAGTTCATTAATGCGTATTCTTGGTCAAGAGGGCTATGAAGAGTTTGAAGAACCGGTAGTTGATAATCCTGTTTTGGATAAGTTTTATCATGACCGTTGTCGCTATTCATTTCCATTACAAGTGTTTTTCTTAAATAAGCGTTTTGAGCATATCAAACAAGCGAAAGACGTAAGCAAAGCGGTTATGGACCGAAGCATATATGGGGACGCAATATTCGCCCGTATGTTAAACTTAAGTGGAGAAATGAGTGACGAAGAATTTCAAATTTATTCTGAGTTATTACAAAATATGCTTGAACATGTTCATGTTCCCAAATTAATGGTATATCTTGAAATAAGTGTTGATGAGGCAATGAACCGCATTAAGAAACGTGGTAGAGATTATGAATTAATTGTTGAACGCGAATATTGGGAAAAACTCAATCGTGAATACAGTAATTATTTTGATAATTACGATCTTTCACCCATGCTTAAGATTAATGTTGATCATCTTGATTTTGAAAATAATGAAGCCGATCGAATTTATGTTCTAAAACTTATCAATGAAGCGTTACTCGAATTAAAATAAGGAGTATTTTATGAGATTTTTAGAGACAGCACGTGCATATAAAAAACAAGATCCTGCTGTACGATCAGTTCTGGAGGTAATTTTACTCTATCCAGGATACCATGCGATGGGGTTTTATCGAATCGCACATTGTTTCTATCGTATTAAGTTTTACTTTGTAGCACGATTCATTTCGCAACTCGGACGTTTTTTGACACAAATCGAGATTCATCCAGGAGCACAGATTGGGCGACGTTTTATTATTGATCATGGAAGCGGTGTTGTCATTGGCCAGACTGCAATTATTGGTGATGATTGTTTAATTCATCATGGGGTTACTTTAGGTGGTAAATCACGCGAACCGGGCAAAAGACATCCAACGTTAGGAAATAAAGTACACGTCGGTGCTGGAGCACAGGTACTTGGTAATATTATGATTCATGATGAAGCCGTAATTGGTGCGGGGAGTGTTGTGACTAAAGATGTCGCACGTTGTGATATTGTTGCAGGCATTCCTGCTCGTACAATACGCAATAAATGTAGTGATGAGGGAAGATTATAGAAAAAAACGAACAGATTCTGTTCGTTTTTCTTTTACCGTAAAGGCGTACGCTTCATAATTTGGTTTCGATTTGGACCATTTGAAACAAGTGCAATATTTGTATCAATGAGCATTTCAAGTTTATTAATATAGTTTTTACAATTTTCAGGAAGGTCATCATAGCATGTAATGTGTGTAATATCTTCTTTCCATCCAGGGAATGTTTCAATTACAGGGGTTGTATGTTCTAATTCTGTAATATTTCCAAATCGCATGGATTGTTGTCCTTGATACTCATATGCCGTTACAACCTTGATTTCATCTAGATAGGAAAGAACATCAATGTTTGTGAGTGCAACATGAGTTGCCCCTTGGGTTTTACAACCAAAACGTGTTGCGACCGCATCAAAGTAGCCAACACGACGAGGACGTTTAGTATTAACGCCATACTCACCCGCATCACCACCACGTCTACGCAATGCCTCGGCTTCTTCTCCAAAAATTTCTGAGACAAATGCACCAGCACCAACACAGCTTGAATAAGCTTTTGTGACTGCCCATACTTCGTCGATAGGATGTGGCAATCCTGCTCCGATGGTCGCATAGTAAGCTAAAGTAGATGAAGAGGTTGAATAAGGATAAATTCCAAAGTCGGGATCACGTAATGCACCAAGTTGCCCTTCGAAGAGAATGTTTTTACCTTGATCATGCGCTTCATTTAAAAAGGTGAAGACATCGCGAACATAAGGTTCAATTAAATCACGGTATTGCATTAATTCTTCAAAGATTGCATCCGCTGACAGCGGTTCTTGATGATATAAATTTACTAATAAAGTATTTTTGATATCAAGAACACGATCAATTTTACTGCGTAACCAGTCTTCGTTGTATAACTCACAGACTTGGAACCCGATTTTTGCGTATTTATCGGAATAAAAAGGCGCAATCCCCGATTTGGTAGATCCAAACTGATCTTTACCCATACGTGCTTCCTCATAAACATCAAAATTCTTATGGTAACTCATCACGATTTGAGCACGATCACTTACAATAACTTGAGGATGAACACCTCGAGTCTTTAATTCCTCTAACTCTTGAATGAATGCAGGAATGTTTAACGCAACACCATTACCAATAACATTAATCGTATGTTTATAGAAAACACCGGATGGTAACATCTTTAGCGCAAACTTTCCTTGATCATTAATAATTGTATGACCTGCGTTATTGCCCCCTTGGAACCGAACAATAATGTCAGACTCACTTGCGAATACATCTGTGAGCTTTCCTTTACCCTCATCGCCCCAGTTGGCACCTACTATAGCTTTAATCATAATTACCTCCTAAAAATACAAAATGAGACACCATTGTGTCTCACTGTACACGAACTAGAATACTTTTATTTTTTTCGAGTGTCAAGATTTTTTTTCGATTGAATAAAAAAAATACAAAACTTCTAAGTATTCGAAGCTTTGTATTTTGGTTTTTTATCTTGATGCAATTACTTTAATATTATCACAATGATTGACGTAAACTGGGGAATGTTGAATAAAATAATCCATAATGATATCGACCATTTCTTCTTGGATATCTTCTAATGTTTCACTTTCCGCAACCATGGTATAGTTTCCGCCCCCCATTGCTCGATAATTGTTTACAACCACGGTGAATTCATCACTATCTTGAACTGGTTTATCTTGATACGTTAGGCTCACTACACGTGAACCTCTCAGTTTTGAGATATCAAGGGTGTAATCCACGCCATCAAGCATATCGTAATTATAATGTTGTGGCTTGGGTTCAACGTATTCCGGTGAGGGAACAATGTGTTGGTGGGCATCGACGGTAAAATAATGGGCGCTAAATTCAATCATTTCACGAAGTGCTTTTCCACTCATTCGCTTTACCACCAACGTATTCGGATATAGGTAGGTGCTTACTAATTCACGCATTGTGATTGATTTTCTAAATCCTTGAGCCCCGTTAAAAAGGGCTACAGAAGAAATTTGTGCACCCGATCGTTCAAGTTGTATTTGATTTAAGAGTGAAACGAGCGGATGTTTATGAAGGCGTGCATCCAATTCATCGTTAATCATCACATCCATGTTTTCTAAGGTTCCAACGGGTTGGTCCAACCATGTTTGTGTTTCGTTTTGTAAGCCTTGTAGTGGTTCCAATAAATTTTGGTCTACATCATAATCGGAGGCACTGAGTCGTTTTGCTGAGGCGTTACCGGTTTCCAAATCAAGATCAATCGTAATAAATTCCTTTGCTTTAAAGGTGTTTTGAGTTACTAAAACCCCGTTAACGGTTTCGATAAAGGAACGGTGTTGATGTCCTGTAATTAGAATATCTAACCCTTCAATTTCAGTCATAGCATAACCTTCATTTTCACCAGTAAGCCGTTCAGTCGGTTCACCCGTTTGCGGATCACGCTCTAAACCACCATGGTACATAGCAATGACATAGTCGACATCATTTCGTACACGTTGAACTTCTTGTTGGAGCTGGTCAAAAGCACTTTTGAAAACCATGTTTTCGATATGAGCAGGACGTTCCCAATGTGGAATATATTGCGTTAAAACACCAATAAGTGCAATCGTTTTACCTTCATAAGTAAGAATTTGAGTTTGGCCCGGTACAGACCCATCTATTTCAAGATTTGAAGTAAGTAGGGGTGCATTGTTTTCGCTTATGTATTTTTGGAGAATTTCAGGTCCATAATTAAAATCATGATTTCCTAAATTAATAAAATCATAATTCATGGCATTAAAACATTGTGCCATAGGATTGGGTACGGATTGCGCATGTTGATGTGCGTAAGTTAATAACGGAGTTCCCTGAAAAGCATCCCCGTTATCTAAGAGTAAAACATTTCCTTCCTTTCGGAATTGATTTACTGCAGTACTAATGCGTGCAAGCCCATAATCTTCGAGGTTTTCACGACTTGTATAATTTGTTGGAAAGATATTTCCATGGACGTCCGTTGTGACGACGATTTTAAGTTTCATTTTATCACCATTTCTATTATACCAAATCTCTATCACGATGTTGGGTATTGATTACTTTTTTTGAAATATATGATAAAATATATACAAATGAAAGGAGGAACTTATGAATCGCTCAGATAAATGTTTAATGTGTGTTGTTTTATTTCTAATGATTATGGCAGAGATAGTTTTTGACTTTTTTAATCAGCAAGGGGCTTTTGTGTCTCCAAGAAATAGTAAGCACCTTTTAACCCAAGTGAATAAAAATGATAATGTTGCATTATCGAGCGTCGCATTTTGTTTTGAACAAAATACTTATGATTGTCTGTGTGATTCTTTAAGTGTCTCCTAGCCCACTTATTTTTCAGCATAGATATTCATAAGAACACATGAAAATGTGTTTTTTAAGCTTTAAAGGAGAAGATACAATAATATCGAGGTGAATATGAAAAATATTAGATTTATTTCTAAATATACTGAGGGTCATCGAAAAAAAATAATTGTGATGATCTTTTCGGTAGTAGTTTATTGTGCAGTGCTTTTAGTCAATCCCTTATTACTTCAATACACCATTGATCATGTTTTAAATGATTTACCCATAACGACATCATGGATGAACACACTTACGAATTTTTTAGGTGGAATGCATTCCGTTCGTGAACATTTATGGTATGTTGGTGTGGTAATTGTTGTGCTGAACATCTTAAGTGGTGTTGCACATTTTTGTGCAGGTTATTCAATTGGTTCTTTTTCTGAATTTTTCTCAGAAAGTTTACGTAATGATGTGTTTGATCACCTACAGAAACTTCCATACGCCTACCATGTACGAGCAAAAACCGGTGATTTAATACAACGTTGTACCAGTGATGTCGATCAGATTGGACGTTTTCTCAAATCAAAAATTCAGGAACTTGTTTATGCTTTTACCATGGTTGTAATCGCATTGACGGTATTATTCCGTATTAATGTAACGATGACCTGGATTACCATGATTTCTTTTCCCTTTATTTTTGGGTTTGCGTTTCTATTCTTTAAAAAAATGCAGGCAGTGTTTAAGCAAAGTGATGAAGCGGAAGCAGCATTATCGAATACATTTCAAGAAAGCATGGATGCCGTCCGTGTTGTGAAAGCATTTAATCAAGAAAAGTTTGAAGTTACGAAATTTGAAGCTAAAAACCAAGCCTATGCCTCCATAACAAAGGAAATGATCAGACTTCTCGGAATCTATTGGGGGACCTCTGATTTACTTTGTTTTATGCAGACATTAATTGTGCTTATCGCAAGTATTTTTGAAGTGCGTGCGGGCAATTTATCCATTGGGAATGCGATTGTCTTTATTTCTTATGTAAATATGGTGTTGTGGCCAATACGTAATGTTGGCCGAACCTTATCCGATATGGGAAAGGTTAGTGTAAGTATTGATCGTTTGAACGAAATCTTAGACCTGCCGATTGAAGATCTTGAGTCAGGATTAAAGCCTGAAATTAAGGGTGAAATTATTTTTGAAAATGTATCGTTTCAATACGATGATGCATCCACCCCCGTTCTTAAAAATTTGAATTTTACCATTCAACCGGGAGAGACGGTTGCGATTATGGGACCAACAGGGAGTGGTAAATCAAGTTTGGTTCATTTACTTACGCGCATTTATGATGTATCTGAAGGGTCCATTAAAATTGACGGGATTAACATAAATGAGATCGCGAAAAGTTCTCTCCGTAAGCAAGTAGGACTTGTTTTACAAGAACCTTATCTCTATTCAAAAACCCTTTTTGAAAACATTCGTATTGCCATTCCACACGCTTCGGAGCAAGACGTCTATGACGCGTCTCGAATTGCTTCGATTCATGATGTTATAACTTCTTTTGACCAAGGGTATGAAACACCCGTTGGTGAGAAAGGTGTTACCCTATCCGGTGGACAAAAACAACGTGTTGCGATTGCCCGGACGCTTATCGCAAATACACCGATTTTAATTTTTGATGATTCATTATCTGCATTAGATTCTCAAACTGATGCTTCCATTCGAGAAGCATTAAATCATACTAAAAATGCCACATCCATCATCATTACCCATCGTATTAACAGTGCACAAAATGCGGATAAGATTATTGTTATTCTTGATGGCGAAATCAAGCAAATTGGTACACATAATTCGCTATTGAACGTTGATGGACTGTATCGAAATATTTATGATATTCAAACCAATCAGAAAGGAGGATTTGTCGATGAGTTATAGAGAAGAAGAGCAGTTTACTTCTGAAAAATTAGATGTTGGGCTTTGGAAAAAAATCCTAATGATGCTGCTTGAGAACAAAAAGAATCTGTTTTTAGCGCTGTTTTTTGTTCTGTTTGAAGCGGTTATTGGGATTATCCTTCCCATCTTGAATCGATATGCCATTGATGTTTTCTATCAAGGTCAAGGTTCAACAGAAGCCATATTGAAGTTTGCGCTTTTATATGGAGGTTTGGTTGCGGTCCAAGCATTTCTAATTTATGAATTTATTTATCGAAGTGGTCTTATTGAGATGGATATTAGTTATCAAATCCGTCAAAATGTTATGGAAAAACTTCAAAATCTTCCTTTTTCATATTATGATAAAACGCCTACAGGATGGATTATGGCTCGAATGACCAGTGATGTCTCACGGTTGTCGGAAATCCTCTCCTGGAGTTTTAACGATCTAGTTTGGGGATTTTTAGTCATGATGATGTTGTTGGTGGTCATGTTTACGGTCAATTGGAAACTTGCGTTAATCATTGTTGTGATTGTACCTATGGTTTACTTTGTAAGCTCGTGGTTTCAAAAACGTATCCTAAAAAACTATCGAAACGTTCGTGCGGAGAATTCAAAAATCACCCATGGATTTAGTGAAGGGATTACCGGAGCAAAGACTACTAAGTCAATGGGATTGGAGTCGATTCATTACAGTGAATTTAAAAACAACACCATGGCCATGCGATCAAAGTCCATTCATGCTGTCATACTCAGTGCACTGTATATGCCTATCATTACCATTATTTCTTCGTTAGGCAATGCGGGTATTATTTATGTTGGCGGGAACATGGCGTTACAAGGTGTTATCCAAATTGGAACTTTAATCCTATTTACACAATATGCGGAACGTTTTTTTGAACCGCTTCGTAATATTAGTAATGTGTTTGCACAGTTACAAATGGCCCAAGCATCTGCAGAGCGTGTTCTTTCATTATTGGAACAAGATTCATCACTCATCGATCGTCCAGATGTTATTGAAAAATATGGAACAATCTTAAATCCCAAAGAATCGGTCTATGAACCGATCGTTGGAAATATTGAATTTAAAGATGTTGATTTTTATTATCAAGCATCGGAACCGATATTAAAAAACTTTAATTTAACCGTTGAACCCAAACAACGCGTCGCTTTAGTTGGAGAGACGGGAAGTGGTAAATCAACCATTGTAAACCTTATTTGTCGTTTTTATGAACCCATTTCAGGTTCGATTCGGATTGATGGGGTAGACTATCGAGAACGATCGATTGGATGGCTCCACTCACATCTTGGATATGTTTTACAAGCACCCCATCTCTTTTCTGGATCGGTTCGTGATAACATCGCGTATGGGAAACCCAATGCTTCTGATGAAGCGGTCATGCGGGCTGCAAAACTTGTTGATGCACATCGCTTTATCACGGAACTTGAAGATGGATATCAAACAGATGTAGGTGAAGGCGGAAACCGATTGTCGACAGGGCAGAAACAATTGATTTCCTTTGCTCGGGCAATTCTTGTAAATCCATCAATCTTTATCCTCGACGAAGCTACAGCCTCAATTGATACTGAAACGGAAGCGATTATTCAAAACGCAGTTGAAACCGTTCTTAAAGAAAAAACAAGTTTCATTATTGCGCATCGTCTTTCGACGATTGTGAGTGCAGATCGTATCCTTGTTATTGATAAAGGAACCATTATCGAAGATGGTAATCATGAGAGTCTTATGAACCAAAAAGGTCGATATTATGAACTCTATATGAACCAGTTTAACGAGAAAAATGAAACAAAAATAATGAATACGTTAACACCTATTTCCAAATAGGTGTTTTTGTCGCTATTCTTGTCATCTTGAATATTCGCTATCATAATTCGTGTTCTGACGAAATGTTTGTGATATGATAGTTTAGAAAAAAGAGGCTCTCTGATTCCCACCAATTGACGTTACATGTGTTTAAGGGATTCATTGATTTTAGATGATTCGGTCGCATCTTTGTAGGGTGTCGTATTACATCATAATTACCATCTTAATACTGTAAGATTATTGGATTATAGTGAGGGTCTAGAAATAGGAGAATGATATGAAGAAAAATATTACACTTGAAGAAGCATATGGTGATGTAAATTTAGAAATGCTTGCTGATTTTACGCTTACAAATGGTATCTCAGGTCACGAAAAAGATGTTGCCAATGTCTTTAAATCATGGGTTGAAGAGAGTGCGGATGATATCTGTTTTGACAATTTAGGATCAATTATTGCTCATAAAAAAGGTGCTGAAAATGGACCTAAGATTATGTTAGCAGGTCATATCGATGAAGTGGGTTTCTTGGTTCGTAGCATCGATGATAATGGTTTTTTACGAATTCACCCAGTAGGCGGATGGTGGCCACATGTCTTGCTGTCTCAACCAGTTACAATTCAAACACGTGATGGAAAAATGTATGTTGGAGTTACAGGATCTAAGGCACCGCACGGAATGACGCCGGCGGTACGTAATAAAGTTATGGACATCACTGAGGTTTTCGTTGATCTTGGTGTAGCATCAAAAGATGAAGTTGAATTATTAGGAATTCAAGTTGGGGATACCGTAACTCCAAAATCTGACTTCCACGTGTTGGCAAACCCAAACTTCTTAATGTCAAAGGCTTGGGATGACCGTATTGGTGCGGCTATTGTTGTCGATGTTATGAGACAGCTTAAAGATGTACAAACAGCATCCCATATTTACTCAGTGGGAACTGTACAAGAAGAAGTTGGATTACGTGGTGCACGTACTGCAGCACAAACAATTAATCCAGATATTGCATTTGCTGTTGATGTCACTATCGCTACCGATACACCAGGTGAAGATAACCGTATTAAAATGGGTGTCGGTGCAACTTTAGAAGTGATGGATGGTTCTGTTATTGGTCATAAAGGACTTCTCTATTACCTTCAAGATCTTGCTGAAGAGATGAATATTGATACACAATTTGAAATCCTGGCTGCTGGAGGAACGGATTCTGGGGAAATCCATAAAGTTCATGATGGTGTTATTACGTTAACCCTTTCAATTCCTGCGCGTTACATTCACTCACACTTAGGTATTATTCATCGTAAAGATTACGCAGATACAGTTGCTCTCATTACTGAATTCTGTAAACGATGCGATGCGGATGTGCTTGAATCCTTACAAAACTACAAAAGATAAGTCTATGACTTATCTTTTTCTTTTACTCGAGACGTCTTAATATCGAGTAAGCTTTGAGTATTTATTTCTCGGTTTGTCTTGACTGTAGCCTTAACGACGAATGATCGTTATATCCTTTCACAAACTCGAACGATAAGATGCGATTTTATCTGACAAAAAGGCCTTGTTCTGTTTCAATCAGCTTGTATTAATCATAAGATATGGTACATTTAAATTATTGAAGGGGAACATCTTTAAAAATTGTAGAAGTACGCAGCTGCAGTAATAAATAAAAATCATTCGTCAAAACGGTTGTGATAATGGCTGATTTGGATGCTCTGTCAAATAAATCGGGTTGATCTAGTAGGGCGCATTTGATGCATCAGTTCGGACTCGATATTGCTTAGTTGCTCGTAATGATACCAAGATATTCTCTGTATAACTAATTTTGGGGGAGGGATATGATGATTCACAATCATGATGTGTTTTTTACCATCGTAAGCATACTGTGTTTATTGCTAATAATGATTATGTTAGTGTTAATAGAATATGAGACCAAAGGGTGTTGGAATAGAAAACTATTCAAATATACCAACGCGATTTATTTATTAATTTTTCCGATTATTCTCTATATAGAGAAACCGGACTCAAATATAATTGTGGCCGTTTATTTTATTTTTTATCTTTGTTTTGTTATGGTTCGAAAAATAATACTAAAAAAAGAGACAGCATAGTTTCTTTCATTTTTCAAATTCAGTCGTAGCATTTTAAATTTGATGGGTTTATGTCGTTTAAGCGCAAAAAATCATGCCCTTTCATCCAATGATTTTTCTTTTGGTATCGTTGATATCTGAATTTAAAACGATAAGTCGTAGACTTATCGTTTTATCGGTTATAATAAAGAAAAGTGAGGTAATGTATGCTTAAAGAAACAGTTTTTATTGAGGCGCCTTTAGAAGAAGCATGGGAACGTTTCGAACTTGAGTTCGCAAAGCTTTTCAAGTGTAGCCCTAAAAAGATGCTGAATCGTGAAATGAAGGCTAAGGTTAAAACCATGAATGGTCGTGATATTGAATTAAAGCAACGTGTTATTATTCATGACCGCTATAAACATTTCGCATTTGTATCCGAGAATCCTAAAGAGACCGTTACAACCCATTATGAATTTTTTGAAGACAAAGATGGCACGTTTATTTCTTCATATGATGAGAAGAGTAAGGGTGAAATGTTATATCGTCTTCCGTTTATCAAACAAAAAGTTCGTAAACAACTTAAGGGACGACTCCAACAAATTAAATTGATGATTGAAGCAGAAAAGGGAGCATAGCTCCCTTTTAAATTGGACTGGATAATTTTAAGAATCGTGCATACTTATAATGATGGTAGTCAATCGAATAGTCGAAAATTTCTCCGTTTTTAAGCATTGCCTTACTGGTTGTTTTTAAAGCCGGATCACCGAGATGCAGTCCCAGTAATTCCGCATTTGTATTATCTAAAGAACACGCTTCAATTAAGCGGTCAATATACCCAACTTCTTGTCTTAGCCCCTCTTGAATATAAGAATAAATCGAATTTTCAATAATTTCTCGATTTAAATACGGAATAAGATTACGATTAAAATATGAATACTCTACAACCCATCGATTGCCATCGACGATTCGTAATCGATTCACAAAATACAATTGAGTTCCAACTTCACAATTCATCTCAATGGCAATTTCTCGATTGGCTGAAATCTCTTGAAAGTCTAAGATTTTGGTTTCGATTCGATTTTTTTTATGATTTGAGGATAAGCCATGAAAATTTTCTAAATTAATTGCATTGATATGATCCACATCACGAACAAACATACCACTTCCTTGAACGGAGATAATATAACCTTGTCGTGATAAGAGGCCAATGGCTTTTCGAATGGTATTTCGACTAACATCAAACTCCTGCATTAAAGCTTCTTCGGTTGGAATTTTTGTATTAGAAGGATAGATACCATCCATAATACGATCTTCAATTATAGTACTAATTATTCGATACTTATGTGACATAATGTGCTCCTTTATCTCAATTATAACATGGACTAAGAAAAGTAACGCGAACGTCCTTTAGGGGTTTATGATGACCTGACTTCGAAAGGTAAGTCTAAGACTTGCGACGAACCGATATTGTTAAGATGTGGTTTTAAACCTTTCAAGAATTCCTCCTAGTAAAAGTATAGCACTTTTGCTATGATTGTCACGGAGGTATTTTTATGACACAAACAATTAAAATTACAATGAATAGTGGTAAAACCATGACTGCCGAACTCTATGAAGACATCGCACCTAAAACGGTTGCAAACTTTGTGAAGCTCATCGAAGAAAAGTTTTATGATGGATTAATTTTTCACCGTGTAATTCCTGGATTTATGATTCAGGGAGGCTGCCCTAATGGAACAGGAATGGGTGGTCCTGGATATGAAATTGAAGGTGAATTTACATCAAATGGTTTTAAAAATGACTTAAAACACAGTAAAGGGGTTCTATCGATGGCACGTGCTATGGATCCAAACAGTGCTGGAAGTCAATTCTTTATTATGGCTGAGGATGCACCACATTTAGATGGTCAATATGCAAGTTTTGGTAAACTTGTGGATGGTATTGAAGTGGTTGATGAAATCGTTCATGTTAAACGCGATCGAAATGATAAGC
The DNA here is from genome assembly GCF_016617625.1 of Erysipelothrix sp. strain 2 (EsS2-6-Brazil). Classification (NCBI taxonomy): domain Bacteria; kingdom Bacillati; phylum Bacillota; class Erysipelotrichia; order Erysipelotrichales; family Erysipelotrichaceae; genus Erysipelothrix; species Erysipelothrix sp. strain 2 (EsS2-6-Brazil). Next base: position 26,202 of record NZ_SBAR01000012.1, on the reverse strand, counting down.
CACTTGAGCCTCAAATCATTCAAACAATCGAGTTAATTTAATTGGGGAAAGGTGTGTGATGCACCTTTTCTTTATTTCAAAGAGAATAGGAATTGTTGATTATTTATAGTATAATACCCCATGTATATAAAACCTTTCAAGGAGGTTATGAATGAAGAAAAAACTTGATTATATATTAAAACACAATAAAGTCTTGTTAATCGTATTTACAAAGACCCTGTCCATGGTCTTCCGATTTATTGGTTTGTTTATTCGTACTGAAGAAAATTTAATCTTAATATCTGCAAACTCTCGCGGCTATAACGATAGTCCCCGTGCCATTTATGAATATATGAAAAAAGATTCGAAATACGCACAGTATCGTTTTGTATGGGCGGTTGATGATGTTACACAAACAATCGACGGTGCCGATCTTGTTAAAGCGGACACGTGGCAATATTTTAAAACTGCGTTGAAAGCACAGTATTGGATTACAAGTGTTAATATTGAACGCGGCTTGCATTTTAAAAAGAAAAAGACGGTCTTTCTCAATACATGGCACGGTGTAGCAATTAATGAGATGGGCAATGCGGTAGCGGGTCGAACCGATTTTGATTGGTCCGATACGGATTATATTTGTTATAGTGCGGAAAATGAAAGACCCATCTATTATCGAGACTTTAATGCACGTCCAGAGTCAATGGTCCCTACAGGACTTCCTCGTAATGATGAATTGTACCATGTGGACTCGGATAAAGTTATCGAAATTAAACGAAGTTTAAACATCCCTGAAGATAAAAAAGTGATTCTCTATGCACCGACATGGCGGGATAGTGAAGACTTCGGTAAGAGTTATCAAATTAAACCACCCATTGACTGTGACGTTTGGAAAAAGGCCTTGGGTGATGAATATGTTGTTATCTTAAGAACGCATCCTTATACCAATGAATTGATGGGCGTTACCTTTGATGATTTCTTCTATGATGGAACGATGTATCCTCGTGTAAACGACTTGATGATGATTTCAGATATCCTTATCTCAGACTACTCAAGTATTATCTTTGATTATTGTGTCCTTGAAAGACCTGTAATCTGCTTTGGTTATGACTATGAAGCGTATTCTGAAAAACGTGGATTTTATATTGACTTAGAGACAGTGATTCCTAGTGGTATCATTCATGATGAAGCGCATCTTATCGAACACATCAAATCGATGAATTATGAAGAACAAGTTGCGAAAACTAAGGTAATGAAAGAAAATCATGTCACCTATGGTGGTAATGCTACAGAACAAATTGTTAATGTAGTATTTGGATAAAAGAAAAGCTGATCATAATATGATCAGCTTTTTTAATAAAAAAAGGCAGCCATTGGCTGCCAAATGCTTTGAGGGGATGTAAAGCATTACAATCTTATGACTGCATATACATCATACCCCCTAAAGATACAGATGTAAATTAATACGAGTTCATTTCACGAGTGTTTCACTTTTTAATATCAGTAAACTCCTTCTTACATTGGTTCATGACGAAGACGCCATCCTTTGTGACATGTACGAGGTCCTCAATTCGGATACCACCGGTTCCTGGAATATAAATTCCAGGTTCAATTGAGAAGCACATTCCAGGTTCAATGATGCGGTCATTTTTTGAAGAAACATCGAGGTTTTCATGGCACTCGATACCAATTCCATGTCCTGTACGATGAACAAAATATGGACCATAGCCGGCCGCCTCGATAACCGAACGCGTTGCTTTATCAACATCGGATAAGCGTGCTCCGGGTTTCACAGCATTAATTCCAGCTTTATTCGCTGCAAGTACGATTTTATAGAGGTGTTCCATCTCAGGATTTTCACCCATAAAAAAACATCGAGTCATATCAGAACAATAATTTTGGTAGATTCCACCCATATCGATTAGAACAACATCATTTTCACGTAAAACTCGATTTGATGGAACACCATGGGGATCGGCAATGTTTTCAGTAAACAAGACAATGGGATCAAAACTCACACCCGATAAAGGTGCTGCGCTCTGTTTTTCACGGACAATTTCTGCGAGTTCAATTTCCGTCATGCCAACTTTAAGTAGCTGCTCCATTTCAAGCATAATGCGATCATTATGATGCGATGCTTCGATGAGTGTTGAACGTTCAACATCATCTTTAATAGTTCTGATTTGTTCCAAATATGGCGACCCATTTACAACGGTATACCCTTTGTGAATAAACGGGATTAAGAAACGTGATGGCCAATTCCCATCAACGGCAAATTGGTTGTCGGTCAGATGGGTCTCAATAAGAGATGTCGTATCATCACCATCTTCATAGACAATCGTCTTTAAATCTTTCGGTGCCTCAAAAAGTTTGTTTAAAAACAGAATGGGCTCATGGTCTTTGCCAACCAGTAATGCGATCATGCGTTCGCCAACATCAAAACGATATCCGGTGTAGTAAAAAATCATCATTTTATCTGAGATAATCAGTTGTTTTTCGAGCATGAGGTTTGTTAGTTTTTCGATTCGATTCATAATATCACTCCTTTCCACCATTATACGCTCGGTATTAAGGCAAATGCAATGTACATATAAGTATGTTAGAATACTATAGAAAGGATGATACACTATGAAACAAGGACAAGAATCACAAGTAATTATCGTAAATCGTAATCCTTACGATTCCAGTATTCAAATTGTCATACCGCCGTTTCGTCCGATAAATCTTTTTGAAATTGAAGATAATTTTGAAGAAGTTAAACAAGAAATCGAAACAAAAATTATAAATCAAGAAGTTGCTGAGCGCATCGTTCTCTTTGTCTCTGCTTTTAAAGAATCGATGGAAGAAGGGGATGTCCTACCAATCGTTGAGTATTTTATTTCAAGTGATATTGAAAATATGGATCCCGACGAGTTAAAGATGATCTTTGATGCGGTAAAGGAATTTATAACACTGGTTAATGATGATAATCGTTTAATGCACTAAAAAATCTCCCTCAGGAGATTTTTTTTATTGATAATGAGATGTTTCGTTTCGATAAATGAGATGCGTTCCATTTTCATCCATAACAATTTTTGTAAGACTTGTTGAATCGAAGTCTTGTTGAGATGAAATCGATTCTAAATTTTCATTGATCAGATAATTTGTAAGAACTTTAAGAGTAATTCGATGCGAAACCAATGCGATGGTTTTCCCCGCATATTGCGTTTTGATGTCATCAACCACAGGGGTGATGCGTTGATGGACATCTTTAAACCGTTCACCATGACCAACGGGGCTGTAGTGAAGTGGATTATTGAAAAAAGCATGCCATTGATTCGGGTATTGCTGCTTAACATCTTGGTGCAGTTCGCCTTCCCAAGCGCCCATTTCAATTTCACGAATTCGTGATTCTAATTTTAGCGACTGATTCGGAAAGACAAGGGATGCTGTTTCTTGTGCGCGTTCACTTGTACTTACGATAATCTCGTCAAATGATATTGGTTCTAATCGTTTTTGAAGGAGCAGGGCTTGTTGTTTCCCTTCGTCCGTTAACGGTGAATTTTTAGATCCCTGCATTCGATGCTCTTGATTCCATAATGTTTTTCCATGACGAATGAGGTAGATTGTTGTTTTCATAGGACTCCTTTATTCTATTTAATAAAAAAAGCACGTAAGTGCTAATTGTTTTCGTTCTTATTTTTAATATCTTGTAACTGAATGGTAAGTGCTTCTATTGATATAGAAAGTTCCTTTAGTAAATAGACCAATGAAATAACAAGTAGAACTAAACTGAGTGCAAATACTATATGAGAGAACGTAACCATGGCTGCGTTATATTGTGCAAAGAGCGTAAGGAGCATGCTAAGCACAGCCCCAATAAAACTCATAGCTCCAAGGACCTGCATGGATTTAATGTATTTCATCCGTGTTTGAAGGTTAATTATCTGAGCGAGAATCTGTTTATTTGGGGAATCTTGATGTTTTTCGTAAAGATCGCGTATCAGCCCAGCAAGCACGACAAAACGGTTTGTATAAGCGAGCATGAGCAGAGAAATTGCAGGAAAAATCATAGCGGGTGTTTGTAATGTGAATTCCATAATTTAATCTCCTTTTTAGTTGTCAAAACGATAACGAAGTGAATGTGAAATATAAATTCACTTTAGTTGAATTATATCGCAATGGTCTTTAAAATGAAAGTGGATGTGGGAGATAGAGAGTGAGGTAACAAGTATGAGATACTTAAAAAATCCATCAACAAATCCTTATTTTAATTTAGCACTTGATGAGTATGCGATGAAGCACATCAATTGTGATGAGGATTTTTTCTTTCTATGGCAAAATGAGCCAGCGGTAATTATTGGGAAAAATCAAAATACCGTCGAAGAAATTAATCAGAAATTTATTGATGATAACAAAATCAAAGTTGCACGTCGTGTTTCAGGTGGTGGTGCAGTGTATCACGATTTTGGAAATCTTAATTTTACATTTGTGATTAATGTGGATGACCCAGGAAAAGTCAATTATAAAAAGTATGTTCAGCCAATTATTGATGCACTTGCAAGTATGGGTATCAATGCGGAGGCGTCAGGACGTAATGATATTTTAATTGATGGACTTAAGATTTCAGGAAATGCACAACGCATGGCAAATGGAAAGCTCATGCACCATGGTACGTTGTTGTTTGATGTTAATATTGAGGATATGGTTCAAGCGTTAAATGTTGATCCTGATAAAATTACATCAAAGGGTGTAAAATCAGTGCGATCACGTGTAACCAATATTAAGGAACATTTACCTGAAGGGACTGATCTTAAAACCTTCTGGGATGAGTTACAATACTTTTTATCGAATAAGGGGCAAGATGAAGAAATTATTCTCGCACCTGAAGAAATTGCGAAAATCGAGTATGAGGCAATCAACCGATTTGGCACATGGGATTGGATTTATGGTGCATCACCAGAGTTTAATCTTAAAAACAGTAAACGATTTGCGGGCGGACGTGTTGAAGTCTTGATGGATGTCAGCGAAGGCCATATCGATCACGTTCGATTTATTGGAGATTACCTCGGATTAGAAGATGTCGCGGATGTCGAAGCGCGCCTTCAAGGTGCTCGTTTCAAACAAAGCGATGTCGACGCCGTGCTTTCGGAAATGGATTTACGAAAATACTTTGGTAATATCACAAAAGAGGAATTATTAGAGTTGATGTTTGATTAGGTTCAAACATCAAATGAATTTTGCTCGAAAGTAGCAATATCGTTGAATGAAATGCGCTTACGTGTTACATTTAAACTGTAATTAGGCATTACCACTTAATGACCTAAGCAAGATATAGAAGGGAAATGGAAATTTCAATGGCACAAGTTAAGAAAGATAAAGCGTTGGATTTCGCTGCTCAACTGAAAAATGTTGAAAAGCTTTACCCAACATTCCAGATTCTTGATGAAACTGGGAAAGTTGTTAACAAAGAAATGTTACCAGACTTAAAAGATGAGGAGTTAGTAGAACTCTTTGAAAATATGTTATGGTCACGAGCATTAAACGACCGTTCAACTACATTAGCACGTCAAGGACGTCTTGGATTCTTCGCTCCTACAGCTGGACAAGAAGCAAGTCAAATGGCGAGTCACTTTGCATTTAATGAAGGGGATATTTTATTCCCAGGATATCGTGATATTCCTCAATTAGTAAAACACGGATTACCACTACATAAGGCATTCTTATGGAGCCGTGGACACGTTGAAGGAAACAACTATCCAGAAGATTTCAATGCAATGCCACCACAAATTATTATTGGTGCACAAATTATTCAAGCTGCAGGAGCTGGAATTGCACTGAAAAAACGTGGAAAAGCACAAGTAGCATTTACATATACAGGAGACGGTGGATCATCACAAGGTGATACTTATGAAGGTCTTAACTATGCGGGAGCATTTAAAGCACCTGTAGTGTTCTTTATTCAAAATAATGGATATGCGATTTCAACACCACGTCACGTCCAAACAGCAGCACCTACACTTGCTCAAAAAGCAGCAGCTGCAGGTATCCCTGGTGTTCAAGTAGACGGTATGGATCCCCTAGCAGTCTATGTTGCAACAAAAGCAGCACGTGATTGGGCAATTGAAGGAAATGGTCCAGTGTTAATTGAAACACTCACATCACGTTTCGGTCCTCACTCACTTTCAGGTGATGATCCAAAACGATACAGAACGCAAGCAAGTTTTGATGAATGGGATAAAAAAGATCCATTGATCAGAATGCGTAATTTCTTAACAGAAAAAGGTCTTTGGGACGAAGAAAAAGAAGTTGAATTGATTGCTCAAATTGATGATGAAATCAAAGAAGCTGTTAAACTTGCTGATTCAGCACCAAAACAAAAAGTTTCTGACTTCTTGAAGAATATGTTCGAAGAACCAACAAATACTATTGCAGAACAAATTGAATATTTTGAAAACAAGGAGGGTAACAAATAATGGCACAACTAACAATGATTCAAGCCATTACTGAAGCGCTTGATATTGCCCTTGAACGTGACGAAAATACATTGATTTTCGGTGAAGACGTTGGGAAAAACGGTGGAGTATTCCGTGCAACTGACGGACTTCAAGAAAAACACGGTGAAGACCGCGTATTTGATACACCATTAGCTGAATCAGGTATTGGTGGATTAGCAATCGGATTGGCATTAGAAAAATTCCGTCCAATTCCTGAAATCCAATTCTTCGGTTTTGTATTCGAAGTAATGGACTCAGTTGTTGCACAAATGGCACGTACACGTTACCGTTTAGGAAACACACGTAACATGCCTATTACTATTCGTTCACCATTTGGTGGTGGTGTTCACACCCCTGAACTCCATTCAGATAACTTAGAAGGTCTAATGGCACAATCACCTGGAATTAAAGTGGTTATCCCATCAAATCCATATGATGCGAAAGGTTTACTTTTAGCTTCTATTGAAGATAACGATCCTGTTGTTTTCTTAGAACACATGAAATTATACCGTTCATTCCGTGAGGAAGTTCCAGAAGGATACTATACAGTTCCTTTAGGAAAAGCGAATGTTGTTAAAGAAGGTAATGATGTAACAATTATTACTTATGGTGCAATGGTTCGTGAATCAATGAAAGCTGTTGAAACACTTGCAGCAGAAGGTATTTCTGCAGAAGTAATCGACTTACGTACAGTTTCACCAATTGACTTAGATACAATTATCGAATCTGTAACGAAAACAGGACGTTTAGTTGTTGTACAAGAAGCACAACGTCAAGCCGGAGTAGGCGCACATGTGATGTCGGAAATCGCAGAACGCGCAATTCTTACATTAAAAGCACCTGTAGGTCGTGTTGCAGCACCAGATACAATTTTCCCATTTGGTTTAGCTGAAAACGATTGGTTACCAAACGAAGAAGACATCACTAATAAAGTACGTGAAATTGTTAACTTTGATTAATTTAGGAGGCGAAGTGCATAATGTCATTTATATTTAAAATGCCTGACGTAGGTGAAGGAATTGCTGAAGGAGAAATCGTTAGTTGGTTCGTTAAAGAAGGCGACACAATTAAAGAAGATGAACCTCTATTAGAAGTTCAAAACGATAAACTCGTTCAAGAAATCCCATCCCCAGTATCAGGAACAATTACAAAAATTATGGTCGAACCAGGAACTGTAGCTACAGTTGGTGACGATCTCGTTGAAATCGTAGCAGAAGGCGCAGTAGCATCTGCACCTGCTAAAGAAGAGACAGCAGCACCTGCACCTGCAGCAGCTGCCGGATCATTTGTGTTTAATATGCCAGATGTGGGTGAAGGTATCGCTGAAGGTGAAATTGTACAATGGTTCGTTAAAGTCGGTGATGACATCCAAGAAGATGCACCACTATTAGAAGTTCAAAATGATAAGCTTGTTCAAGAAATCCCATCCCCAGTATCTGGAAAAATTATGAATATCATGATTGAAGCGGGTACAGTGGCAACAGTTGGACAACCACTCGTTGAATTTGCGGCAGAAGGACATGCACCAGCATCAACTCCTGCACAAACAGCAGCTCCAGTTGCAACTGCAAGCCAGGCTGTTTCGGGAAATGGTGAATCGTTTGCACAAAATAAAATTGCTGGACGCGTTCTAGCAATGCCATCGGTTCGTCAGTTTGCACGTGAAAATAATGTTGATTTAACACTTGTTACAGCAACAGGTAAACACGGACATATCCGTAAATCAGATGTTGAAGCATTTATCGCAGGCGGCGCAGCTGCACCAGCCGTTGAAACTCCAGTCGTTGAAGCTACACCATCCGTTGAAACAGCACCAGTAGCAAAACCTGCAGCTAAACCAGCTCCAGTTGTTGTTACAGGATCAACTACACGTGAAAAAATGACACCAACACGTAAAGCAATTTCTAAAGCAATGGTTACAAGTAAGGCAACAGCACCACACGTTACATTATTTGACGAAGTGGATGTTACAGAACTTGTAAATCACCGTAAGAAATTCAAAGAAATTGCAGCTGCACAAGATGTTAAACTAACATTCTTACCTTACATTGTTAAGGCGCTAACTGCAGTTGTGCGTAAATACCCAATCTTAAATTCAAGTGTTGATGACTCAACACAAGAAATTGTTTACAAAAACTTCATTAACATTGGTTTTGCAGCAGATACACCTCACGGTTTATATGTTCCAAATATCAAAAATGCTGATTCAAAAGGAATCTTTACAGTTGCTAAAGAAATCTCAACATTGGCAGCCGCAGCAAATGATAATACATTAGCTGGAGCAGATATGCGCGATGGTTCAATTACAATTAGTAATATTGGATCAGCACGTGGACTCTGGTTTACACCAATCATCAACTACCCAGAAGTAGCGATCTTAGGTGTAGGACGTATTGATAAGAAACCAGTTGTTCTAGCAGATGGAACAATCGGCGTTGGAAATATGTTAGCATTATCATTAAGCTTCGACCACCGTATCATCGATGGTGCCCTAGCACAAAATGCCATGAACGAACTCAAGAGATTGTTAAACAATCCTGAGCTTCTATTAATGGAATCTTAATTGGAAGGTGGAATAGTACATGGTAGTAGGAGATTTAGCTCTTGAATTAGATACAATTGTTATTGGTTCAGGTCCTGGTGGATATGTTGCGGCAATTCGTGCAGCTCAATTAGGACAAAAAGTAGCAATTATTGAAAAAGATAATATTGGTGGCGTTTGCCTTAACGTTGGATGTATTCCTTCAAAAGCGTTAATTAATGCAGGTCATCGATACCAAGAATCAATGAATTCAGAAACATTTGGTGTTACAGCCGAAAATGTTAAAATTGATTTTACAAAAACACAAGCATGGAAAGATGAGCAAGTTGTTAATAAACTTACATCTGGAATTGCAATGTTATTAAAGAAAAATAAAGTTGAAATCATCCGTGGTACAGCATTCTTTAATGACACGCATCAATTACGTGTTGTAAATGATGAGTCAGCTCAATCATATACATTTAAACACTGTATTATTGCAACAGGTAGTCGTCCAATTGAAATCAAAGGATTTAAATTTGGAAAACGTATCATTGACTCAACAGGTGGATTAAACTTAAAAGAAATTCCTAAGAAACTTGTTGTTATCGGTGGAGGCTATATTGGTTCAGAATTAGCAGGTGTTTATGCTAATTTAGGATCAGAAATTACAATTCTTGAAGGAGCGCCTTCAATCTTACCTCAATTCGATAAAGACATGATTAAACTTGTTGAAAACGAATTTAAGAAAAAAGACGTTACAATCGTAAATAATGCTATGGCAAAAGATGCTAAAGAAACAAAAGATGGAGTTGTTGTTACTTATGAAGTAGATGGCAAACCCGCTACAATCGAAGCTGATTACGTTATGGTTACAGTTGGACGTCGTCCTAACACAGATGATCTTGGCTTACAAGTTGCCGGTGTTGAGACAAACGAACGTGGACTTATTACTGTAGATAAACAAGGACGTACAAGCCAAAAACATATCTTTGCTATTGGTGACGTAACTCCAGGTTTAGCATTAGCGCACAAAGCTTCATACGAAGCAAAAGTTGCTGCTGAAGCAATCTCAGGCCAACCTTCAGAAATCGACTATGTTGCGATTCCAGCGGTATGTTTCACAGACCCTGAATTAGCAACTGTTGGATTAACTGAAAAAGAAGCTAAAGATCAAGGATTAACAGTTAAAGTATCAAAATTCCCATTTGGTGCAAACGGTCGTGCACTTTCACTTAATGCAGGTGAAGGATTCGTAAGACTTATATCAGAAAAAGACACAGGATTACTACTTGGTGGACAAGTAGCCGGTGTTGGAGCAAGTGATATTATTGCTGAAATCGGATTAGCTGTTGAAGCACGCATGAATGTTGAAGATCTTTCATTAACAATCCATGCTCACCCAACACTATCAGAAACAGTTATGGATGCATCTGAAATTTCACTCGGATTGCCAATTCATATTTAATCTATATAATAAGGATGCGAAAGCATCCTTTTTTTTATTCATTCGAATTTGTAGTTTTTTTGTATTATCTTGCATTAATTTCTGAAAGTTGTTTCAGGTATTTCGGACGCTTCACGCCAAACTATGGATTTTTTGTGATATATTAGAATTACTTTTCATGATAAATATTCATACAACTTAAAATATTCGTCATTAAACGCACTAAACAGTGGATATTTCATAGAATAACAGCAAATGTAAATTGTTTCATAGATTTTATGATTTATTTTCATAAAATTGATAATATACTGAAAAACCAATTGACAAATTTTCTGTATCCTATATAATACATTCATACAGTATCACTTATCTGTATCAATGTTTGACAACAAAAGGAGGAGAATTACCATGAAAAAATTAATGATTGCATTCGTTGCAGCGTTATTGGTTCTTACTGGTTGTGGATCACAAGGTTCATCCAGTACATTAACGGTTGCGGCCCCTGCTTCACAAAATGGTGACTTTGTGGAAGGGTTCGGATCGAATGCCTATGACCGATGGGCAACTAACTTAATGCACTTAGGTGCAAGCGTTTTCTATATTGATCGCGATACTTCAGAGATCAAGCCAAATCCTAACTTCGTAGAAAGCCATGAAGTTAAAGCAGACAGCGAAGGAAATAAAACTTATACCTTCAAAATCAAAGGTGGCAATAAATACTCTGATGGAGCAGAAATCACAGCTAAAGACTACGTTATGGCTATGTTGTTCCGTTCACATCCAGCTTGGATGAAAGTTGCATCAATGGAAAGTACCGGAGATGAACTTTTAGGTTATAACGCATACAGCACAGGGGAATCAAAAGTTTTCGAAGGGGTTAAATTAATCGACGACAATACATTCTCATTAACAATCGATAAAGCAAACTTGCCATACTACTTTGAAGCAAGTAAAGCTGATATCTCACCTGAACCAATGCATGTTTGGTTTAAGGATGCTAAATTAAATGCTGAAGGAAACGCATTCGACAACACACCTGAAGAAATTCAAGCAGCTGTTGAATATGTTTCAACAACTGAACGATACAAACCAACTGTTGTAGTAGGTGCGTATAAGTTAGAAAGCTATGAAAATGGTACAACAATTCTTGTTAAAAATGATCAATATGTAGGAAACTACGAAGGTCAAAAACCAGAAGTTGAAAAAGTTGTAATCCGTCAAGTTGACTCAAACGTTACAGTACAAGCGATCGAAAAAGGTGAAGTTGATTTATCACCAGGAAACATTGAGGGTGAATACATCAATAAAGCAAAAGAACTTGAATTACAAACTGTTAACTATCCACGTAATGGATTTGGTAACATCACATTAAAAGCAAATAAAGGACCTACTCAATACAAAGAAGTACGTCAATCAATTGGTTACATGTTAAACCGTAACGAATTTGTTCAAAAAATTGCTGGTGGATACGGTTCTGTAGTTAATGGACCATTCGGATTATCACAATGGTTCTATAAAGATAACAAGGACAAGATTGAAAGTTCACTTATCGACTATACTTACAACATTACTAAAGCAAACGAATTACTAGATCAATCAATCTACAAATTCGAAAAAGATGGTGTTACACCATTTGATGCAAGTAAAGCAAGTAAAGATTATGCTCGTTATGATGCAGATGGAAATAAACTTGTTGTAAAACACTTTGGTTCTGAGAAGAACTCAGTAACAGATTTAATTGTATCTCAATTAGTTCCTGCAGCTGAAAAAGCTGGTATGGAATACTACATTGAACAAGGTGAATTTGCTACTTTAGGTGCATACATGCAAGGACGTGAAGAGAATGACTTTAATGCATTTAACCTTGCAACATCATTCACATCACTTTATGATCCATGGCAAAACCATTCAAAATATGTTGGAACAGGTTTAAACTGGAGTGATATTTCAGATCCAGAACTTGATGCAGCTATTGAAAAGGTACGTCGTATTGAACCAGGAAATCGTGAAGCTTATTCAGAAGCAGTTGTTGAATACTTCCAACTTTGGAATGACCTCTTGTTCCAAATCCCTCTCTACTCAAATCTATACCATGACATCGCGTCAAACCGTGTTAAAGGTTTAGAAAAAGTAACACCAGAGATGGACTGGTCAAAAACTATGGAATATATCTCAATCGAAGGATAATTTGAGTTATAATTGAATGTAAGTACTATAAGAAGTGTCAATCGGCACTTCTTATAGTCGTGTTAAAAGGAGAAAAACGATGTTTAAGTATATGATAAAACGGATTATGTCGTTGATTCCTGTTGTGATCATCATTTCAATCATGCTGTTTTCATTAGTGAAAATGATGCCTGGTGATCCCGTAATAGGAATGATAAACCCAGCGATCAAAGATCCAGAACAATACCAAAGGGCTTACGATGAGGCTGCAGAGCGCATCGGTCATAACAAGCCACTCCCAGAACAATATGTTCGTTGGGTAAAAAACACACTTTCGGGTGATTTAGGAATTTCAACTTCTAAAAATAAACCCGTAAAAGAGGTTATTGCAACACCTCTAAAAAATACAGTATTTCTTAATATAATTTCTACAACAATTGCGTTTGTTATTTCAATTATTGTAGGTATTAAATCAGCCGTGAATCGTGGCGGAAAATTTGATAAATTTTGGCAAGTCTTTTCACTTGTCGGAATGTCAATGCCAACATTGTTAATCTCGATCTTGTTAATTTACTTCTTTGCAATTAAATTAAGCATCTTCCCTACAGGTGGGATGCCACTTGCTGGAACTACAGGGATTGCATATGTGGGGCAATGGTTCCGTTATGCAGCCTTACCAATTATCACATTAACCATTGGTTCATTTGCATCGACAATTCGATATGTCAGAAATGCAATGATTGAAGTGTTAAACAGTGATTATATTCGTACTGCACGTGCCAAAGGGTTATCAGGAAAAGTCATTGTCTATTCGCATGCATTTAGAAATGCTCTAATTCCAGTTGTAACGGTTCTTGCGGGTTCGATTGCTGGTATTTTTGGGGGTGCCGCAATTACTGAACAAATCTTCTCGTGGAACGGGATTGGAAACGTCTTGATTCAAGGAGTTGGTAGTCGTGACCTCATGCTTGTATTAGCGATGAACATGTTCTATGCAATCTTATCACTCGTTTCAAACATTGTTATGGATATTGGATACGCGATGGTTGACCCACGTGTTAAATTAGATTAGGGGATTTTGATATGGACAATAATAAGAAAAATTCATTTTGGTCAAGTATCAAATCGATGTTTGCTAATCTATTTAAGAGTGGTGGACAACGACGCGAAGAACTTGAAGATTTAATCGCAGAAGATGTGGTTATCAGCCCATCAAAACAAATTGCGAGAAACTTTTTTGAAAACAAACTTGGAGTAACGGGACTTATTGGTTTTGTGTTAATTTTTGCGATTGTTTTTGGGACAACGACATTCAGACCGTATAACTCATACGAACATGAAACCGTATTAAATAACCTTGCTCCAGGAACGAAGTATTTAAATATTCCCAAGGAAATACAAGGGAAAAACATTGAGACAATTAGCAGTGGTACTTCCTATTCTGTTGCATTAGATGATGCAGGAAAAGTACATTTCTGGGGACAACGTCCTGATAAGAAATTTAAAGTTGATCAAATTGTCGAAAAGACGAAAAATAGTAAAATTAAATCACTAGCATCCGGAGATAAATTTGTTGTTGCAGTCACCGAAAACAATCAATTTATTGGTGTGGGTGAAAATACCTTCTCTCAAACAGAACTACCATTTGATGTCATGGAAGAACTTGGTAGTGACAACATTGTTAAAGTAGCAGCAGGGAAACGCTTTACTGCAATTGTTACAGATAAAGGAAAAATCTATACATGGGGTAGTGTTCTTGAGAACAACCTCGATAATATTCCCAAAAGTATCCAAGGTCGTGTTAAAGACATTGCCATTGGACAATTTAATATCATCGCTTTACTTGATGACGGATCATTAGTAGCATTCGGTCAAGGTGGTACTGAAGTTGGTGCTATCCCGACAGAATTAACAGATGGTTCTGTTAAAGTCACTCAAGTTGAGCTTACAAAAACATCAGCAATGGCTTTAGATGCTGATGGTAATGTTCATACATGGGGTTCACATGGTAAATTCCAAAGTGTTCCTGAACTTGATGGTAAAGTTGTTCAAATTTCATCAACATTAACATCCTTTAACGCACTTACTGAATCGGGTCACATCTATGCTTGGGGTGAGGGCAAATTTAATTTAACAGATGTTCCAACATCAGTAACAAACGTTAAAAACAAACAAATTTTCTCAGATCACTTCCAATCATTTGCTGTGAGCGAAGATAATCAAATTAACGGTTGGGGAAATAAAGGATTTATCTTGGGAACCGATGACATGGGACGCTCAATTGGAGAACGCTTGCTTTACGGTGGTCGTATCTCATTAACCGTTGGAGCGATTTCAATGATTATTTCTACACTCATCGGTGTTCTTGTTGGTTTAATTGCTGGATTCTACGGTGGTTGGGTTGATAACTTATTAATGCGTATTGCTGAAGTTATTAGTGCTTTCCCATTCTTGCCGCTTGCAATTACCTTATCGGCTTTATTACCTTCATCAACAACACAATCACAACGTCTTGCGATGATTATGGTTATTTTGGGGGTTATCTCGTGGCCGGGTGTTGCACGTCTAGTACGTGGACAAATCCTAGCTGAACGTGAGAAAGATTTCGTTCTTGCCGCACGCGCTTTAGGATTAAAAGAAAAAACAATTATTATTCGCCACATCTTACCAAGTGTATTTAACTTTATTATTGTTAATATGACGCTTGGATATGCTTCCAGCTTGCTAACAGAAGCCGGACTCTCATATTTAGGATTTGGTGTTAAGCCGCCTTCACCATCATGGGGTAATATGCTTAATGGTGTTGCAAATACAACAGTTATTGAAAATTACTGGTGGCAATGGCTTCTACCAGCACTCTGCGTTATGCTTACAGCCTTGTCTGTTAACTTAATGGGAGATGCACTTCGTGATGCTATGGATCCGAAGTCGAACCAGAAATAGGGGATGGTAGATAAAATGACAAATACAGTAAAATTAAAAAGTAAGGATGGGATTATATAATGGAAAATAAAGATAATCGCGTTCTCATTAAGGTTGAACACTTACAAAAATATTTCCCAATCAAAAAATCAAGTATTTTCCAACGTAAACAAGAATATGTAAAAGCGAACAAAGATATCTCAATTGAAATTTTTGAAGGCGAAACATTAGGACTTGTTGGAGAATCAGGTTGTGGTAAATCCACGTTTGGTCGTACATTAATTCAATTGTACGATCAAACAGGTGGTGTATCACTTTATTATGGTGAAACAATTGAAGAAATGATGCCTGAGTACGTACGCGGAGTATACAAATCAATACCAAAAGTTTTTGGTAAACATGATGCGGAATACCAAGCGATTAAAGACCTTGAATCAAAAATTGAAGGAACATCAGGCGAAGAATTTATTGAACTTAATGAATCATTGCGTCTTTTAAAGATTGCATATGAGACAACTTACGGAAATATTTTCCGTCTTGCCGGTGGGCTTCTTGTTCATGATAATCTGAATGAAGTAAGCAATTTACTTCTCTCAAAATATCAAAAAGGGAGTGCTGTTGCGAAGTTACATAAAGAACTTGAAATGGAAACATTACGCAATACCATGCACGATAAAAAAGCGAATGGTAATGTCACAAGTTTAAAAGAAAAATTAGAACAAGCGCAAAAAGAGTTGAATGACGTTAATGTGGTTATTAACGAAATGAAGGCGAAATTATCATCTCATGATAATTTTGAAGAATATGAATCTTTACTTGATGATGGTATCGATTTATCATCATTAAATAAACAAGAGATGCGTTTCTTACGTAAGGATTTACAAATTATTTTCCAAGATCCATATTCATCACTTGATCCTCGTTTTACCGTAGGAAACATCATTGGAGAGGGGCTGATTGCTCATAAACTCTTCAAGGATGCAAACAGTGATGAATACAATGAATACATTATTGATATAATGGAAAAATGTGGACTTCAGAAAGAATTTATTCACCGTTATCCTCACCAATTTTCAGGTGGACAACGTCAACGTATTGGGATTGCACGTGCATTAGCACTTCGTCCTAAGTTTATCGTTTGTGATGAAGCGGTAAGTGCATTGGATGTTTCAATCCAATCACAAGTTATTAACTTACTTCAAGATCTTAAGGATGAACATAACCTAACATACCTCTTTATTACACATGACTTGGGTGTGGTTCGCTATATTAGTGACCGTATTGGTGTTATGTATTTTGGTAATTTGGTTGAACTTGCACCTGCTGAAGAAATCTTTAGCAATCCACAACATCCTTATACGAAACAATTGCTTGCAGCGATTCCTCGTATGGAAAAAGATGAAGCAGAAATTGCCGAACTCCTTAAAGTTGTTCCTAATGGCATTTTCGATTTCACATTTGAAGAAACGGGTGAAGCCGATAAAGATTGGTATGAAGTGGCACCAGATCACTTTGTAGCATGTCGTCTGCTTAATGCCGAAGCGAAGAACAAGAAAGGAGGTATGTAAGCATGGCTTTATTAGAAATTAAAAACCTACATACCTACTTCGATACAAAACGCGGGTTAGTAAAAGCTGTTAACGGTGTATCCTTCTCCGTTGATGAAGGACGTACACTGGGTATTGTTGGTGAATCAGGAAGTGGAAAGAGTCAGACAGCGATGTCAATCTTACAACTTTTTGAGTCAAACCAACGTATTTATGAGGGTGAAATTGTCTTTAATGGTGAAGTGCTCTCTGATTACACTGAGGAACAATTACGTAAAATTCGTGGAAATGATATTTCAATGATTTTCCAAGAACCAATGACAAGTCTAAACCCTGTCTTTACCGTTGAACGTCAAATCAGTGAAGTATTAATGCTTCACCAAGGAATGAGTAAACAAGAGGCAAGTCAACGTGCACTTGAGATGCTTGCATCTGTTAAAATTCCTCGCCCTGAAAAAGTATTAAAAAACTATCCTCACCAATTATCAGGTGGGATGAGTCAACGTGTTATGATTGCGATGGCACTTGCATGTAATCCTAAGCTTCTCATTGCGGATGAGCCTACAACAGCTCTTGACGTTATCATTCAAGCAGAGATTCTAAAACTTATGAATGATCTTAAAAATGATTACAACACCTCAATTCTCTTTATTACCCATGACCTTGGTGTTATCAGCCAAATGGCAGATGATGTTATTGTTATGTATGGTGGTAAGATTGTTGAAGCTGCACCAATTAAAGCAATCTTTACGGATGCAAAACATCCATATACAAAACGCTTATTAAATGCGTTCTTAAAAACCGATATTAGTGGACGTAAAGATCGTAAAGAAGTTGAGGCAGACCTCTATGCTTCTGAAAACGATGTTTATGATTTCCATAACTTTAAAACAAATGCAGTTGCAGATGTTGATTGGCATAATGTTGGCGAAAACCATTATGTTGCATGTAATTTAAAGAAATAGTTATGTTGAATAAACGAAAAAAGCGAAAATTACTAACTGAAGAAGAAATTCAAGAAAAGTTTAAAGATGTTGAGTTTGAGAAAAATGATACGACGGCAATGATTATTGCCGCAATCGTAACACTCTTACCAGCGCTACTCCTTGTATTAGGATTGATCTATGGACTTTTATGGCTGATCTTCATTGGCTAAAGACACTAAGGAAGCCGTCTCAGGACGGCTTTCATTTATTTATCACAGTGTCTTTTTCTTTTTTGATATAATTAGTTAGTCGTTTAACTAAAGGAGAAGTCTATGGAATCTGTCTTATCACAACTTTATCGCGCATTAGAACGAAAACATCGAAGTGTTGTTCAAACGTATCTTGATACCTTAGGACTCTATATTGGACAACCACGTTTTTTGTTTGAACTCTATCGAAATCCCGGAATGACCCAAAGGGAGTTAGCAGAGGCATTGGTGGTTACAAAGGAAACAGTGTCGATTGCAATCAAGCGTCTTGAACAAGGTGATTTTATTCGCCGGGAAATACCCGAAGATGATAAACGTTGTCGTCAGCTTTATCTAACCGATAAGGGAGAAGCAACAATCGTTGAGTTAAAGAAAAATTTTGATTCCATAAACAACTCAATGTTCCTAAACTTAAACCCAGAACAACAACTTCAGTTAGAAGCGTTACTTACAGAAATGATTAAAGGATTGGAGGCAAGAGAGACAAATGAAAACATTCTTTAAATATTTTAAACCTGAAATCCCAATCGCGTTATTGGGGATAATCTTTGTCGGTAGTGTGGCCTTCATCGAATTGTATCAAATTCAATTGATGGCGCAGATTATTGACGTAGGGATTGCGAATCAAGATTTTACAGTAATCCTAAATGTCGGACTCAAGATGGTGGGGTTAGCCTTGCTGGGTGCCGTGATTGCGATGCTTGGATTGATTTTTCCATCCCAAGCGTCCAATAATTTTGCGTTAAATTTACGTCGTGATATTTTTAAACGAGTCCAAACCTTTTCGTTAAAAAATATGTCACAATTTCAAACCGCATCTTTAGTGACACGACTTACCAATGATATTAACTTTTTACAGCGAACGATTATGATGTGCTTACGTCTTTTGGTTCGGGCACCTGTTTTTCTTATTAGTACTGTTGTGATGACGTACATGATAAGTCCAGATTTATCACTTGTTATGTTGGGGGCAGTAGTTGTTTTATCTCTCGTTCTTTTTTATGTAATCAAAGAAGGGTTTCCACGCTTTGTAAAGTTACAAGATAAAGTCGATAAGATGAATCGAAAAGTACAAGAATCCCTCATGAACATTCGTGTTATTAAGTCTTTTGTACGCGAGGATGAAGAATCACATAAATTCAAAGATGAAAACGGTGAGTTGTTTGATGCTTCCGTAAGTGCAATGAATTTAATGGTGGTCATGAATCCTGCATTAATGGGAGCCATTCATTTTGCGACCCTATTTATTGTGTGGATATCAAGTTTTCTTATTGTCGATCAAAACTTAATTAATATTGGAGATCTATTAGTTTTTATTAATTACCTTCGTTTTACGATGTTCTCAATGATGATGATCACAAACGTTTTAATGATGATTTCACGATCAAAAGCATCCGTAATTCGTTTGAAAGAAGTATTGGAAACGGAACCGGATATTATCAATGCATCAATTTTAGATACGCTTCCGGAAAATCCAAGAGGGGATATACATTTTGACAATGTTTCATTCCGTTATTATGAAGATGCAAGTGATATTCTTACCAATATTAACTTCGCAATTAAACCCGGTGAGCACGTTGGAATTATTGGATCGACAGGTTCTGGGAAATCAACGTTAATTAACCTCATGGTTCGTTTGATTGATGTAACTGAAGGAACCATTTATCTCGATGGGAAAGATATTCGAACTCTTGATTTAAAAGCGTTACGAAGTCAATTTGGCTTTGTTCCGCAAAAAAATGTTTTATTTACTGGAACGATTGAATCAAACCTAAAACTTGGAAATCCAAATGCAACACATGAAGATCTTGTACGTGCAACAAAGGCTGCTTCAATCTATGACTTTATTATGGAACAAGAAGAAGGCTTTAAGGCCCCAATCCAACAAGGTGGGACCAATTTATCAGGAGGTCAACGACAACGCATGTGTATTGCACGGGCTCTTGTCGTAGAACCTAAAATTCTTGTGTTAGATGATAGTACCAGTGCATTGGATGCAGCTACAGAACAACGCGTTAAAGAATCCGTTCAGAGTCTTTATGAAGATGTTACGGTAATTAGTATTGCGCAAAAAATTAGTTCTGTTTCCGACAGTGATATGATTTTAGTCATGGATGAAGGTCAAATTGTCGGACAAGGAACCCATACAGGCTTGTTGGAGTCCTGCAATGTATATCAAGAAATCTATGAGAGCCAACTACGAAAGGGGGATGAATAGCATGAGTGAACGTAAAGTTGTAATTGGTCATAAACCACGAAACCAACAAAAAACGCTAAAACGATTATTGGGATATTTAGGGCAAAATAAAGTACTGCTCATCATGGTTATCATCGCATCCATTATCTCTACCCTTGGCGGGCTTTATGGATCCTATTCGATTTCTCCGTTAATTAAAATTATTGAAAATGGGTTAAATGGAACGATTACCCGAGATTTGATGTTCCAACAGCTCTTTAGTAAACTTATTTTTCTTGCAATCATTTTCGCGATTGAGGTTTTGGCGATGCTTTTTTCAAACCGGATGATGGTGAAAATTTCGCAGCGTACGGTAGAAACAATCCGAAAAGATATGTTTGATCATGTATTGAAAATGGATGTTAAGTATCACGATCAAAATGCCCATGGGGATTTAATGAGTCGTTTTACAAACGACATTGACCTTGTAGGGGAAGGGTTAAACTCTGCAGCTGCGTCGATTGTGATCAATATCTTTACCTTATTGGGAACCATTGTTGTGATGTTTATCTTAAGTCCAACACTCTCTCTTGTGACTTTGATAATTCTTCCGCTTCTTTCAATTATGGCGAATGCGATTGTGAAGCGCAGTCGTATTTACTCAAAACGCCAACAACGTTCTTTGGGAACCTTAAACGGGTATATTGAAGAGTCAATGGAAGGTCAGATGGTTATGCAACTTTTTAATCATGAAACAGAGGCAGAGAAAGATTTCCAAGTCCTAAATCAAGATTACCGGAAGAATTCTCAAAAAGCTCAAATCACCTCAATCATGATGTTTCCATTAATGCAAAATGTGAATACGATAAGTTATGCAATCATTGGGATTGTAGGGGGATATCTTGCAATTAATCATGGATTAAGTATTGGAGACTTGGGTGCTTATGTGAATATGACACGTACTCAAGGAAAACCCATTAATGAAATTTCCAGCCAATTCACAACACTTCAGTCTGCAATTGCTTCCGCAGAACGAATCTTTGAATTATTGGACTGGAGTTTGGAATCCGAAAATGAGACCGATTTGATTCTGGATGAGGTTGAAGGATCGGTTCGATTTGAAAATGTAACATTTGGTTATAATCCCGGGGTTCCTGTTTTAAAAGATGTTTCGTTTTGGGCGAAACCGGGACAAAAAATTGCTTTTGTAGGGTCTACCGGAGCAGGGAAAACAACGATCACAAACCTCATTTCGCGATTTTATGATATTGACGCAGGCACAATCTTAATTGACGAAAAACCCTTGGATCGCATAAATCGTTACAGTTTACGAAAACATATTGCGATGGTACTTCAGGACACTCATTTGTTCAGTGGTACTGTTATGGAAAATATTCGCTATGGAAACCTTGAAGCAAGTGATGAGGCGTGTATTGAAGCTGCGAAGTTGGCGAATGCTGATCACTTCATTCGCCAACTTAAACATGGCTATCAAACCGTTCTTGGGGGCGATGGGGATGATTTATCACAAGGTCAGATGCAATTACTCAATATTGCACGTGCAGCCGTAGCCAATCCTGAAATTCTTATTCTTGATGAAGCCACCTCTTCCATTGATACCCGTACGGAACGTATGGTTGAAAAAGGGATGGACTCAATTATGGAAGGACGTACTACATTTGTGATTGCGCACCGTCTATCAACAGTTCGGAATGCGGATGCAATTATTGTCTTGGAACACGGTGAAATCATTGAACGTGGAAGTCATGATGATTTGATACAATTAGGCGGACGATATGCTTCATTGTATTCAGGTCAATCACAGTTATCTTAGAGTAGCATAATGCTACTCTTTTTCGTGTTATAATAAAAGGAAGGGGGGCATTATCATGGTAAATGTAGAATATATTAATAATGCGGGTTATGTTGTGGAAACAGAAAAAGCAATCTATATTTTTGATTATGTGGAGGGACTGTTACCGTCTCGATATTTGTATAGTGAAAAAGAAACATTCTTTTTTGTGACAAGTCGCCATCGTAATCACTATAATGATGCAATATACAGCTATGGGAAGACGGTTATCTTATCTTCGGATATTTTAGTTTCGCCTTATCGTAATGTATTTATGATGGAGCCGGGTGATGAAATTCACTTGGGATTTGCGAAAGTGCGTACATATGAAAGTACGGGTGGTGGAGTGTGTTACTTAATTCAAGAAGGTGACTTAAAAATCTTACATGCAGGCTCTTTGAATAATTGGCATTGGGATGATACCTTTACCGTTGCGGAATCACGCTTTGAAACACATCGTTTTCATGAAATCCTCCACAATATTGCGGACTTTGCGCCCATTGACCTCATGATGTTTACGCTTGAACCTTCAATGGGGAAAAATTTTGATCGTGGTGCCCGTGAAGCGCTGGATTTACTTCAACCACTTTGCTTTTTTCCGATTAAAACCAAACATGATGATTCACGCTTTTTCAAATGGGCGGCTTCCCGTCCAATCACTACATGTTATGAACCAAAGCATGATAATCAAATATTTAGACATGTAATTTAGAAAGTTGGTCTCAAATGGCATTTATTTTTGATTTAGATGGAACGTTATTAGATTCAATTGATGATTTAGGAAATAATTTAAATACAGTGCTTTTGCGTCATGATCTTCCCATTTATGATCGCGCACAGTATAAAAAGTTTGTAGGAAATGGGATGAAGAAACTCGTTGAGCGGGCATTACCGAGCGATTACGAAGCATTTGATGTAATCCTAGAAGAATACCTTGATGAGTACAGTCATCACTACACGGAGGCATCCGTTCCTTATGATAAGGTGTGTGAAACGTTAAAAACGCTCAATCAGCGTAACATTCCAATCGCAATTTGTACAAATAAGAAACAAGAGTATACAGATGGTATTGTGAAACATTACTATGGAGATATTGATTTTGTTGCGACGATTGGTGATAGCTTTGATGGCAAGCATAAACCCAATCCATACTACCCATTAACGATTGCTTCAAAAATGGCGATCGACCCTTCTCTAATTTATTTTGTAGGGGACAGTGATGTGGATATGAAGACAGCGAAAAATGCGGGTATGATACCTGTAGGCGTGTCATGGGGCTTTCGTAGTGTTGAAGAACTTCGAGAACATGGTGCTCAATATATTATTGACTCAATTGAAGACGTTCTAAGTTTGCCACGTCTTACAAAATAACTTTGTGTATAAAAGCACCACAAATCACAAACGATTTACGGTGCTTTTTATTTTGTGACATGAGTTCCGTTTTTTAGAACAAATCATTCCCATAATAGAGTCTTTGTGAAATATTTGGTTAATTTAACTTATAGAATGCTTGATTCATTGTTGCACTTTGCATAAAATATTAGTAGAGAACTTACGATTTTAAAAAGGATGGTATCACAATGAAATATGTAGAAGTTAAGCATTTTGAAATGAAAAAAGGAACTGGTCGTGATTTTGCCGAGAATTTTTATAATCGTACGGTAGTTAAAGATTTTCCAGGGTTTGTAAGTATTCGTGTAGGATTGAACGAATCATGCCATAGTTATGATTGTGTAGATGTATCGTTTGTTTGGGAGAATGAAGATGCTTATACAAACTTTAAGCGCAGTGATGTACATAAAGAAATTCATCGAACACGTAAACCAAATCCAAATATGATTAAGCATTCATCATATCGCTACGATATGATTCATGAAGACTAAACACTGAGAAATCAGTGTTTTTTTATAAAGTAATAAAAAAGCAAGATGCTCAAAGAAACTTGGTGTATGAAATATAAACAGAATAAATAACGCAACATTGAAATAGAATCGGTGAGTTATACCCATAAATAGTGTTTAATTGCGGTTCTTTTTCACAGGGTCATCTTTATATATTAAGTAGATATGATAAACTAATATTAATGACTGAAAGGGAAATTATATGAAAAACGAAAAAGATTTAATCTATATTTGTGGACATCGTCATCCAGATACGGATTCAATTGTATCGTCAATTGCATATGCTCATTTAAAAAACATTCTTGGTGCTCCAGCAGTGCCATGTCGTTTGGGTGAACTGAGTGATGAGACCAGCTATCTTCTCGATCGCTTTGGTTTTGAAACGCCAACACTCCTTAAAGATGCACGAGCAACGCTTGATGAAATTGAAATGGATGATGCGGTTAAGATTCATTTGGATACCTCCATTAAGGAAGCAATGGAAATTATTTCAGATAAAAGACAAACACTTGCGGTGGTTGATGATCGGGATCAACTTATTGGGCTTGTGACCAGTTCAAATCTTGCGCATATCGCGATGGGGGATACGAAACATTCAATCGCACTCTTAAAGAAAACCCCTATGTGTAATATTGCGCAGGCGATCGACGGTGAATTAATTTATGAACCCAAACATTTTCATTTTAATGGAAAAACAAGCATTATTGCGATTTCCAAGACGAAATTGGATAATTATGAATTAACAGACCGTTTGGTGATCATTGGGAATGATACGGAGTCACAATTAACGGCTATACGTAAAGGTGCTTCGTGTATCGTGACGGTATGGACGGATGAGATTGAGGAATCTGTGTTATCGCTTGCGAAACTTCATGATTGTGGGATTATTCGATCAACACATGGAACGATGAATACATCGCGTTATTTACTCTTTGCACCAAGTGTTCGGGAAGTCATGTCAACAGACTTGGTAACATTTAATTGGAATGAATTTGTGGATGATGTTGGAAAGCGCATGCTTAAAACACGTTATCGTGCCTATCCAGTATTGGATGATCAAAATAAGATTTATGGTTTTGTTTCACGTTATCATATTCTCAATTCATCCAGTAAAAAAATGATTCTTGTGGACCACAATGAGGCTTCACAGAGCGTTGATGGGATCCAACAAGCAGAAATACTCGAAATCATTGATCATCACCGTATTGGCGATTTACGAACCGTTAAACCAATATATTTCAGAAATGAGATTATCGGTTCAACTGCGTCGATCATCACAAAGATGTATCTGGAGCATGGTGTTGAAATTCCCAAAGATATTGCATCTTTACTGCTCTCAGCATTGATATCCGATACGTTAAACTTAAAATCACCAACAACAACGCCTAAAGATTTTGAGATTGCACAGATTCTTCAAGATCGTTCCGGGCTGGATCGTAATGAATTTGCACGCGATATGTATGAAGTCACATCCGGTCTAAAAAATAAACCGTATGAAGACATCATTAACCAAGATATTAAGAAATTCTACATCTCTCAAAAAGAGGTTATGGTATCACAATTGGTCATTTACCATTTTGATGAATTGGATGATATCTTAGATTCATTTGAAGAAGTAATGGAACAGTTTGTAGTTCAACATCATCTTGATTTATTGGTTGTCGTCTTTACCAGTGTAGAAGATAATGGATCCATTATTGTCGCTTCAGGAAGTCTAAAAGAAGCTGTCTTGGATGCATTCCCAAATAAAGATGGTGAAGCACGTACGTTCTTACAAGATGTTGTTTCAAGAAAGAATCAAATTATTCCACGTTTGTCTGCAGCAATCTCGCAGTACTTAGGAACGGGAATGTAAACATAAAAAAACTTCTTAGCACTTTAAGAAGTTTTTTTGTGTTTCTTTTATCAAATCTCAACCGCACCACTTTTACTTTTATTAAAGTCTATCTCATAGGCCGTTTTGAAGTCAAATATTTTTCGCGGCATTGAGTTAATTTTGAAGCAAATATCATCAAGATATTGT
>NZ_SBAR01000011.1:0-53950 GCF_016617625.1 Erysipelothrix sp. strain 2 (EsS2-6-Brazil) | reverse complement strand
AATATCTTGATGATATTTGCTTCAAAATTAACTCAATGCCGCGAAAAATATTTGACTTCAAAACGGCCTATGAGATAGACTTTAATAAAAGTAAAAGTGGTGCGGTTGAGATTTGATAAAAGAAAACGAGGCTTAGATGTCCTCGTTTTTTATTATGTCAATTCTTGACTAAAACATAAAAAAACCAACCGAAGTTGGTTTGAAGATATATTTGGTGCACCAGATAAGATTTGAACTTACACGACTTGCGTCACACGCCCCTCAAGCGTGCGCGTCTACCGATTCCGCCACTGGTGCATTGCACTTAACTGCTTTTGTATTATAGCATTGGAATAAACAATGTGCAAGATTAAAAGTGACTAATTTAATGATTTACGTAAAATATCGTGTATAATATTTATGGTTAAGAAGGAAGGTTATAATGAAAATTCATAAAAAGACGTCAATGACAGAGGGCGTCATTTGGAAAGAAATGCTCTTGTTTTCAATTCCGCTTTTGATTGGGAATCTATTCCAACAACTTTATAATACCGTGGACTCCTTTGTGGTTGGAAACTATGTGGGTGAAGAAGCGCTTGCGGCAGTTGGTGCAAGTACGCCTCTAAGTAACGTTATTATTGGTTTGTTTATGGGGATTTCGACTGGTGCGGGTATTCTTATTTCTCGATATTTTGGGGCGAAGAAAGATGAAGAATTGCATGATTCGATTCATACCTTTATGGCGTTTTCGTTGATTGTAAGTGTTTTTCTTACATTTTTCGGTTCCGTAATGTCCCCAATATTTCTGGGGTGGCTCAAGACACCCGCAAATATTATGGAACCTGCAACACTTTACTTAAGAGTTTATTTTTGGGGTGTAACCGGTCTTGTTATTTATAACTCCGGAGCAGGTATTTTACGTGCAATCGGGGATTCACGCAATCCCTTAATTTATCTATGCATCTCAAGTCTTATAAATGTTTCATTAGACTTATTGTTTGTTATTGTTTTTGATATGGGAATTTTAGGTGTTGCGGTTGCAACACTGATTGCTCAGCTTACATCTGCAATTTTAGTCTGGATGCATTTACTACGCGTTGATGATATTTATCAACTCAAGATGACAGATATTCGTATTCATCGAGATAAACTGTATGAAATTATTCGATTGGGAATTCCTACTGGAATTCAACAGACTGTAGTTTCATTTTCCAATGTCTTGGTACAATCGTATATCAATGCCTTTGGTTCTGCAGCCGTTGCCGGATTTAGTGCGGCGGATAAATTTAATGCGTTTTTATCCATGCCAACTCAAAGTTTTTCGTTAACAATAACGACTTTTACCGGTCAAAACCTTGGAGCTGGACGTAAAGAACGTATTATGGAGGGGGTTCGTACTGCTCTAGTTTTAGCGGTCGGGATCGTTATTATTATCGGGATTCCAACGTTTATCTATGCAGATCAACTCATTGGTTTCTTTTCACCTGAACCGATGGTTATTGTATATGGTGCACGGATGTTACGGATCATGGTGCCATTCTATTTTGCACTCAGCACAACAAGTATTTTGAGTGGTGCATTACGTGGTGCAGGCCTCACAATGGTTCCGATGATTATCATGATTTCGTGTTTCACCATCCTAAGACAAATATTCTTATTTATCATGATGCGAATCAATCATTCCATTGATTGGGTATATTGGAGTTATTCTGTTACCTGGATCAGTTCAATGATTCTTACGCTTCTTTATTCAAAAGCTTCAAAATGGCTTGAAAAAGCATAGTCCTCCAACGAGGACTTTTTTATGTTACAATAAAATAAAAAGGGTGGACAATATGAAAAAATTAAACATTATCGTTGATGTTCAAAATGACTTTGTATCGGGGACACTTGGTTTTGAAGGTGCAAACCAAGTGGTTATGAATATAATCCAAAAATTAGAAAATGAGCAAGATTGTGATGTTGTGTTCACACGTGATACGCATGGTTCAAACTATCTTGAGACGCAAGAAGGACGTCGATTACCAATTGAACATTGTATTTTGGGGTCTCATGGATGGGCGTTGGATGCGCGGTTAGAGCCATTTATTAAGCCGGATTCAATTATTTTTAATAAACCGACGTTTGCATCGTTGGAGTTGGGGAATTATTTAGATCAAAAAAATTATGATGAAATTGAAGTGATGGGTCTTGTTTCAAATATCTGTGTTATTAGCACGTGTGTGATGGTTAAGGCTGCGTGTCCAGAATCCCGCATTCTTGTAGATGCATCATGTACAGACAGTTACGATCCTCTTTTAAATCAAAAGACCTTTGATGTCCTTGAAGGTTTACATGTGGATGTGATTCGATGAGTCGGGCGAGTATTAAGCGCGGACTTTTAGCTGTATTAGCTTTGGTTCTTTTAATTGTAGGTGGCGTTGCTGGTTACTTTATTGTGGATCCATCTCCTTCAGCATATCTTATTCGAAAAGTGTTTGAAGGCGGGTTAGCGGTAAAACCACATGGTTATGAATTGATTGAATCTGAAGTTGATGCTTACACCGATTTAACGTATGAATCCACTGCTGGAAGAAATACCTTTGATTTGTTTGGACCGAAAAATTCCCAGAAGTTGCCGACGATTATTTGGGTTCACGGTGGTGCAT
Organism: Erysipelothrix sp. strain 2 (EsS2-6-Brazil); assembly: GCF_016617625.1. Taxonomy (NCBI): domain Bacteria; kingdom Bacillati; phylum Bacillota; class Erysipelotrichia; order Erysipelotrichales; family Erysipelotrichaceae; genus Erysipelothrix; species Erysipelothrix sp. strain 2 (EsS2-6-Brazil). The sequence goes on along the minus strand of NZ_SBAR01000011.1, from coordinate 51,323 downwards.
TTGTGGGTGGTGATAAGCACGATAATTATGAGTATGCGGTTCAATTAGCGCATCAAGGCTATCGTGTTATTAATCTTAATTATGACCTCGCTCCAGAGGCGGTTTATCCGTCCCCAGTTCACCAAGTTGGTGAAGCCATAACATATCTTCAAACCCATGCGGATCTCTTTGGTTTAGATATCAATAATATTATTCTCGCGGGCGACTCTGCGGGGGCACACATTATCTCGCAATTCATGATGGTTCAGGTGGACCCGGCGTATGCCCAAAAATTGAATCAAAATGTAACTTTAAATCCAAGTTCTATCAAAGGGATGGCATTGTTTTGTGGTCCCTATGATTTAAATGGTCTTTTAAATATGCAGTCTTCATCCGGTATTTTAGATTTCTTTGTGAGCCGTTTAGCGTGGGCTTATATGGGTGAAAAGGCATGGATGGATACCGATTATGTTGAATCATTGTCCATTCTTAATCATGTAACGAGCGATTTTCCACCGACATTTATTACTGACGGTAATCAAATGAGTTTCATGGAAGATGGCTTAAAAATGCAGGCAAAATTGGAATCGCTCGATGTTCCAGTCACTTCTGTCTTTTATGAAGGTGTGGCAGATGTTTTAGGTCATGAGTATCAATTTAAAATGGATAATCCGTATTCGGTTCATACATTTGAAGAATTTGTTGGATTTCTAAATAATTATACAAAGAAGGTGTGAAGGCTCACATCTTTTTTGATGGGGTTTTATATATGCAATGAATATGCGATAATGTTATAATAAACACATGAAATGAGGAAGTTATGAAGAAACGTTTAGGATTATTAAGTGTCGTAATTATCGTGATCGATTTGCTATCTAAGACATGGATCGACAAAACAATTCCATTATGGGAATCTTTACACGTTATACCCGGATTTTTCTCACTTCGGTATGTACGTAATACAGGAGCAGCATGGAGCTTGTTGGATGGTCAAAAATGGCTGTTTATCGTTCTTGCATCAGCAGTATGCATTGTGCTCGCCTATTATTATGTAAAAGAAGATAAACCTGTCATTTTGACAGCGATTGCCTTAATGTTTGCAGGTACTTTTGGGAATTTGTTCGACCGCGCAGTTTATGGCTATGTACGTGATATGTTTGCGTTCAATATCTTTGGATATCAGTTTCCTGTATTTAACGTAGCAGATATGAGTTTGGTTGTAGGGGTTAGCATTCTAGCAATCGTACTCTATCTCGATGAAAGAGGTCAAAAATATGAATAAATTAATTGTAGAAGAAATGTTTGATGGAATGCGTATTGATCAGTATATGGCACTTGCTGTAACAGATTATTCACGCAGTGTTTTACAAACATGGATTAAAGATGGAAAAATAACAGTGAATGGGAATGCGGTTAAACCGAACCTTCGCTTAAAAGAAGATGATGTTGTTGAGTATGAAATTACGGAAGAACAAATTTCGATTGTTCCCGTCGCGATGGATTTGGATATCGTCTATGAAGATGACGCAATCCTTGTTGTGAATAAACCAAAAGGGTTAATTGTGCACCCATCACCATCAACCTTAAATCAACCTACGTTGGTTCATGGCTTGTTAGCACACACAACGCAGTTAAGTAATCTTAATGGCGAACTTCGCCCAGGTATTGTTCACAGAATTGATAAAGATACAACGGGTTTGTTAGTTGTAGCAAAAACAAATGAAGCGCATGAAATTTTAGTTGAAGACTTAAAACAACGACTTATTTCAAGAGAATATGTTGCAATTGTTCATCATCAATTTAAACATCAAAGTGCAACGGTTGATGCGCCAATTGGTCGTGACCCCAAAAACCGTCAACGCATGGCTGTCACAGATCAAAACAGTAAGCATGCAGTAACGCATTTTTATTTGACAGAACGGTTTAACGATTATAGCGTCTTGCGTTGTAAGTTAGATACAGGGCGTACGCATCAAATTCGTGTTCATGCTCAGTATATTAAACATCCAATTGTAGGTGACCAAACGTATAGTTATAAAAATACATGGGATACAAACGGTCAATGTTTGCACGCTCAAAAATTATCGTTAACGCATCCCATTACAAAAGAGGTTATGACGTTTGAAGCTGAATTACCTCAAACAATGAAAGATGTAATCGAGGACATCAGGAGGTTAGATTAATGTATACAAAGTCTCAATATGATGCATGGGTAATTGAAGTCGCAAACTATTTTATGAAGCATTTTCAATATCAAATGGTTTCAATGACTCAAGACAGTTCACAGGTATGGCTTGTGAATCAAAATGTTGAGGACAATTCGATAATCATGGTTACTTCGACATCCCTTTCAAATATTGATCGTGCGATGATTTCAAAGCACCGTGAAAGCCTTGCACTCGTGTTTAAGACGAAGGCAGAGGGTCTTAATATCAGTGTGAATCAAGAAGACAAAGTTGGGGATGATTTGAATGTGGTTGTTGGACCGAATTATATTTCATCGTCGCAAATCTTAGATTCTTATGGTGAATTGAAGGGGTTACTAAAAGTAAGCCAAAATCCGGATCGTTCTTTGTCAAAAGCGGTTCTTAGTCTGAAAAAAACAATCGGAAAAATGCAAAAACAAGCACGTTATCGCTCATTTCCTGTAACCAATGTTATCTCAATTATTTGTGTTGTGGTGTTCTTAATTGCACAATACTTAATCTTAGTGCCTGGGTTAAACATCAATACGGTTGCGGTTATGTTGGGGGCATTTTATAAACCATTTATTGTTCATGCTCATGAGTGGTTCCGTTTTTTAACTGCAGGATTTCTACATATTTCGTTCCTTCACCTGATTATGAATCTGATGTCTCTAAGAAATTTAGGTGTGGTGATGGAAACGGTGATGGAAGGTAAAAAGTACTTATTTACCTTGATTGCTGGAATTTTGATGGGGAATGCATTTGTTTTTATTCTCGATGAGGGTGTTATTGGACTTGGTATCAGTGGTGGTTTATTTGCCTTGCTGGGTGCAATGTGCGTTTATTTGGTTGAAACAAAAGCAATGCGTAATCCAAAGGTTATGTCTCAAGTTTTCCAAGTGTTATTTATTAACTTAATTATTAGTACTTTACCTGGTGTGAGTGCAACGGCTCACTTAGGTGGTTTAATTGCTGGAGTGTTGTGTGGACTTATTTTTTCAAAACGAAAAGATTGGGACTATTTACGTAAAGGAACCATGGTATTATCGTCAGTATTTGTCGTTGGGATTGGAATCGTAATGACTCAGCATGCTGGAACCTTATCCAGTCCAAGATTGGATATGTCTGTGATTAATAGTTGGTATGAACTTGGATTTAAAAATTATGCAAACCGCTTAAGCGGTTTTATGAAGTAGGGGAATCGTATGAGTAAACGAGATAATGTCATTTCTTGGGATGAATATTTTATGGGCTTGGCTCATTTGTCGGCGTTACGGTCAAAAGACCCTTCAACTCAAGTTGGTGCCGCAATTGTGGATCAGCAAAAAAAAATCGTTGGAATTGGCTATAATGGCCTTCCAACGGGATTGAGTGATGATGCGTTTCCTTGGGAGCGTGAGGGAGATTTTCAAACAACGAAATATGCATATGTCGTTCATGCAGAGTTGAATGCAATTCTCAATGCGACCCAATCGTTACAGGGGTGTACAATTTACGTTTCTTTATTCCCATGTAATGAGTGTTCAAAAGCAATTATTCAAAGCGGTATTAAAGAAATTGTTTATGAAGATGATAAGTATGCAGAAACAGATGCTGTTTTAGTGTCAAAACGCATGCTTGATGCAGCAGGGGTTTCCTATCGTAAGATTGATAAACCCATCGCGGTTTCGCTTACACATCGTTAAGAATGCGTTGTGTATTGGCGAAGTGAACCTTAGCAACATTTTCGAGTTCCTCTTTGCCATAACGCTTTACAAATTCTTTACCAAATGTATCAACGTGAGGACCAGCGCCTTTGGGGAATGTACAGTCGTATTTGCTGGATAGTTTATCAAGGTAATCTAAAAAACCAAATCGCGCAATGATTGCACCGCATGCGACGGCAATATATTTGTTTTCGGCTTTAGTTTCAAAGATTAATCCCCTGAAGATTTCCGGTTCGCCTTTAAGGGCATTGTAGTAAGGTTTTTCAGCCATGAACTGATCAATGATTGCATAGGGAGGCATTACATAGCGTTTTTTTAAATTTAAAAAAGCTTGATTATGGAGCTTTGCCTTAATAACATTCATGTTCATGGTTGGATGGACACGGTTGTACTTCTTATTATCGAGAATAAGAAGACTGTATTGAAGTTCACGTTTCAGAATCGGTGCGATGTTTCGAATTTTATCATCCGTCATTTGCTTCGAATCTACAATCTCCGAAACGGGAATGCGTGATAAGTCGGATTCATTCACAATACAAGCACACACCGTGATGGGGCCGAAGTAATCTCCGGTACCGACTTCATCACTTCCTGCCATAGAACCTTTGAGCTTCGATGTTGAAGCAACACTAGATTGTGGTTTTGCAGGCTGTTCTGAATAGGATGAAGCATGAAAAGATGCGCCTTCCCCGCTGAAAACAACCTTACCACTGGTATAGGCTGTAATGGTTACATCACTTCCCTTAATTTGGAAGTGAGTGTACTGAATATCGTAACGAATCGGATATTTTGAATATCGTGATTTTAATTCGTTAATTTGGTTATCTGTTAATTTTAATGTAATAGTTGTCATACTAATAATATAGACTATTTTTTATGAAATGAACAGTTGAACCCTTAAAATAAAAATACAAAAGGAGTGATTTTATGGTGATGTTTCCTAATGATTGGATGGGCTACTTAAATGGGGTTATTATAATATGGTTTGCGGTGACCCTATACATTGGATACAAGAAAGGTTTGTTGTTGCAACTTGTTGATGTTGTTGGAACATTTGTATCTCTTTTTGCAGCATGGATTTTTGCACCGGTTTTTGTGCAAGTTTTCCAATTCTTCAAAGCACAGGGAACGGGGTTTTTAACCATTAATCAACTCGTTGTACATCAAATGAATCAGTTGATTTGGTTTGTAATTCTATTTATTGTGATTCGTATCGTTTTAATGCTTGTAACACCACTTGCAACGGTAATCTCAAAAGTCCCTTTAGTAAAGCAAGTAAACTCAGCAATTGGAGGAGTCTTTAGTGTCGTGTTTTTTGCACTTAAACTTGTTTTGATCTGCGTTATATTGACGACACCAATCATCAAAAATGGCCAGGAAGTGATCGATAACACGTGGCTCGTTTATGTTGAGAAGGCTTCAAAACCAGTTTTAGGAGCTTTTGATGATTTCATGAATCAAAATACTGCAATTCAAAGCATTATTACAGATCAACAATTATCGCCAAGTCAACAAGAAGCCATGGTCAAGTGGCTTGAAAAACATGGTTTTAATGAAATACAGATTAGGGAGTATCTAGAAAAATATGAATAATACATCGTCTCGATTAGAGTTCGATAAAGTGCTTGAGCGCATCGCTCATTTCGCATCTTTTTCCTTGGGAAAGGAAGCGGTTTTGAATACGGTTCCTTCATTTTCTTCATTAATCGTAAAACGTGATTTGGCTCGTGCTAAAGATGCGTTGCAATTAGTGGTTGTGAATGGCTCAATGTCCTTTGGAGGGATTACCGATGTGTCCTATGCCTTAACCCTTGCTGAAAAGGGTGGTACTTTATCCGTAGAAGATATCGTAGATGTCGGACGCTTTATGCAAGGTCTTGAACGTCTAAAAAAACAATTTAGAAATTTAGAAGGGTCTTATCCTGCACTTGAGGATTTATTTGAAAGTCTTGAAGTGAAAGCATCAACTTTGAAACATATTGAGCATTGTTTTGGAGAACAAGGTGAAGTTTTAGATCGTGCAAGTGCTCATTTGGGCGAACTAAGACGCCAAAGCAAAGCACTGGAACAAAATATTGAGAATAAAACACAAGAGTTTTTAACAAAAAATCGGGCAATGCTGAGCGAAGCCGTCGTTTCACTCCAACATGGTCGTCGTACATTTTTAGTCAAACCTTCAGATAAGTATAAGCTTGAAGGAACAATTTATGGTGAATCCGCAAGTGGGCAGTCGGTTTATTTTGAGCCTGCCTTTTTAGCGCGAATGCAAAATGAATATCAAAGTCTCATCCATCAAGAACATGATGAAATTGAACGTATTTGTCGTGAAACATCAAACTTAATTGCGGAAGATGCTCAACAGTTAACCGCAGATCTTGATACGGTCGCAATCATCGATTGTCTTTTTGCGAAAGCAGAATGGGGATCACACAATGATGCTGTGGTAGCGACCTTGACCCAAGATCGTTTAAACTTAAAAAATGCACGTCATCCTCTTATTAATCCGAAAGAAGTTGTCGCGAATACATATACCTTAACACCACCTCATAAAATGATCTTAATTAGTGGTCCCAATACAGGGGGGAAAAGTGTGAGTTTGAAAACAATGGGGTTATCGATTCTCATGACTTTAGCGGGTTGTCCAATTTGTGCGGAATCAGCAGAAGTGATGTTAGTGGACCAAGTGTTTGTGGATATTGGTGATCAACAGTCAATTGAAAAATCATTATCTTCTTTTTCTGCTCATATGGAAACAATGACGCAAGTGAATGCTCAAGCAACATCCAAATCCATTGTATTGCTTGATGAATTGGGATCGCAAACGGATCCTCTTGAAGGGGAAAGTTTGTCAATGGCTATTTTGGATCACTTTAGATCGGTTGGTTGTTGGGTTATTGCGACGACACACTTTTCAAGACTTAAAAAATACGGAACGCAATATGACGATATTCTGATTGCAAGTGTTGAGTTTGATTTGCAAAATCTTAAACCAACATACCGTTATCGTGAAAATGTAATGGGTGAATCCAATGCTTTTGCGATTGCGAAGCGTCTAGGGTTACAAGCGGATATTATTGACCGTGCTTTTAAATACAAACAAGAAGGTCAATATGAAGCGGATCATTTATTAGAAATTCTTGAAGCGAAAATTAATGAACAAGATAAGCTTGAACAAGAGCTTCTAAAAGAAAAAGAAGCGATTGAAACACTTAAGCACGAAGCATTGATGAAACAAAAAGCACTTGAAGCTGAGTTTGTTCGTAAAGAACAAGCCTTGCGTGAAGAGAATGAAGCATTATTGGAACAGATGGTTGAAGAGGCGGAACGCCAATTGGATGTATTAAATAAAACGAATCGTCCTGACCTTCGAAAAAAAGCAGTTAAGCAAATTCAATCATTGCAAGCAGAAACAGCTGTTGATGAGACCATTGGTAAGGGTGATCGTGTACAGTTAAAATCCACCAACCAAGTTGGTATTGTAGATTCAATTGAAAAAAACACAGCCTTTGTCTCGATTGGTGGTTTAAAAGTAAATGTTGATTTAAGCAAGCTCACTCGTATTGCTGGACCTGCGAAAAAGGTGAAAGCAAAACCAACACGAAGTCATAGTGTTAATGCGAGATCTTCATTTAAAACAGAATTGAATATTATCGGTCTTCGTGTTGTGGAGGCTATACCTCAAGTTGAGAAATATATTGATGAGTGTGTACTTCATAAAGTACCAACGTTTAGAATTATTCATGGACATGGGACGGGACAACTTCGTACTGCAGTTCATCAAACACTACGTCGTAATAAACATGTAGGCTCCTTTGAATTAGGTGGTGTTGGTGACGGTGGTATGGGTGCGACGATTGTGAAATTAAAACAATGACCCATACAACAATTGAAGAAAAACTGAAACGACTACCGATGGAGCCGGGTTGTTATCTTATGAAAAATAAAAATGGGGAAATCATCTATGTGGGAAAAGCGAAAAAATTAAAAAATCGCGTAAGCTCCTACTTTACAGGTGCCCATGATCATAAGACAACGCGCATGGTACGTCAGATTGCTGATTTTGAATTTATCATAACCAGTACGGAGAAAGAGTCCTTAATTCTAGAGATTAATTTAATTAAAGAACACCGTCCTCAATTCAATATTATCTTTATGGATGATAAATCATATCCATATCTTAAAGTACCACGTGAGGGTAAACCCGAGGTTTTGGTCGCTCGCGATCGAAAGCAATCAAAGCAATTTCATTACTTTGGACCGTATCCAGATGCTACTGCAGCCCGTGATATGGCGCGGCTTCTAAACGATTCTGTGCCTACAGGAGATACCTTATTACCCAACACATTAGCCATTTACAGTGCATTTAATCGAACGGGAAAACGTTATTCAAAAGAAGAATTAGATGTTTGGCGTCAAAATGTTATGAGTATTTTGAATGGCAATATAAAACCCTTTAAAGAAGAATTAGAGCGAAAAATGTTAGAGGCGAGTGAATCTTTAAATTTTGAGTTGGCTCAAGTCTATAAAGAAAAATTGCACGCTCTAGATTATATTGGTGATAAACAACAAGTTCAGTTTTCTTTAAACGAACGATTTGATTTGTTCCACTACGCCTACTATCAAGGTTACATTGCAATTGTCGGATTGTTTGTTCGTGGTGGTCGTTTATTAGAGCGCAGTATGGCGGTTGAAGCATGCATGGAGGAGCCCCTCGATGCGTTTGTCTCTTTTATTGCGCAATTCTATGAAAATCAACCATTACCGAAAACAATTTATGTTCCAAACGTTGTTGATGCGGAAGAGTTGGGGGATGTTTTAGAGGCTGAAGTCAAAATTCCGATTCGAGGTAAGAAGAAAACCTTGTTGGAGATTACCCAAAAAAATGCACAACAACAGCTCGATGATCAATTCTCATTACTTCGTGAACGTCAACAATTCAAAGATGAAGCGTTGAAGGATTTAAGTGATGCTTTAGGTATGGAGACTTTGATTCATCGTATTGAAGTTTTTGATAACTCACATATTTCGGGTTCATTCGCAGTATCAGCGTGTGTTGTTTATGATGATGGGGAGCCAAATAAAAACTTATATCGACGGTATAAGTTGCATCAAGGTAATGATGACGTTGCATCCATGAAGGAGGTTTTGTATCGACGTTATTTCCGTTTGTTACGTGAAGAGAAGCCAATGCCAGATTTAGTGTTGGTTGATGGTGGTAAACCACAGCTTAATGCGGCTTTGGAGGTTTTAAGAGATCTCGAATTGAATTTAAGGGTGTGTTCTCTTGTTAAAGATGATCGTCACCGTACACATGCTTTAATGCGTGAAGATGGCAGCATGATTTCAATCAATAAAACCAGCTCCCTTTTTAATTTCCTTATGCAAATGCAAGATGAGGTGCACCGCTTTGTGATTACATATCATCGTAACCTAAGGAAAAAAGCAATGACTCGATCAATTCTTGATGAAGTAAGTGGATTAGGGAAGGTTCGACAAAAAGAACTATATAAGAAATTTGGATCACTTAAAAATATTCGTGCAGCATCTTTAGAAACTTTGAAGACGGTTTTACCGGAGGATGTTGCGATTGATTTGTATGATATACTACATATAGATTGGAATGATTATCATGAAAAAAATTAGTACATTGGGAATTTTTGATTCGGGACTGGGTGGCTACAGTGTCTATCAATACTTAAAACAAAATCTTGATCCAGTCTCTTTGGTGCTCTATGCAGATCAAAAGCATGCACCTTATGGGAATCAATCGGATGATGCAATCATTGGGTATACCATCAATGCAATGCAATGGTTCCATGATCGAGAGATCTTAGATGTCGTCATTGCATGCAATACGGTTTCGGCGGTTGCTCTGACAACCGTACGTAAACATTTTCCCGATATGAATCTTATTGGTATCATTGAACTTACCGTTGGTCAAATTGATTTGACAGATGATGTTTGTGTGGGAATTGTATCGACACTTGCCACATTTAATGCCCATGCATATCGTAATTTGATTCATGAAAAAGGATCAGGATCGGTTAAAGAACTTGCGCTCCCTGAATTGGTTAATATTATTGAAGGTCTAAATCAAAATTTAGATTTAGAAACATACCTTCGGAATGAATTAACGCCAATTCTTGAGGCAACCGATTTGATTCTTGGATGTACGCATTTTCCACTAGTAGAAGATGTCTTTAGAAAAATATATAAGGGAAATATTCATGATTCCAAACGACCGATTCGTGAATTTATTGAAATGAATTATTCGTTTAACTCATCAGTGTGTCAAACCTATACAACGGGTGACGCCCATAAAATGGAACGTCAAATAGAACGTCTCTTTAAATCAATAGAAAAGGTGGAAACAATATGACAGAAATTATCGTTTGCAGTGATAACCATGGTAAGAAAAAAGTTCTCGATGCGATTTTACAGAATTATCCTCATGCAGATGCCTACATTCATTGTGGCGATAATGAACTTGATCTTGAATCCATGAAACCCTTCCATGCAGTGACCGGTAATAATGATACATTCTATAAGTACCCTGAATCGTTAGTTGTTGAGGTTAAGGGAACCCGTATTTTTGTAGCGCACGGTCATTTAATGCGTTACCGTCATATCGAAGAGGATATCATTGCCTTGGCCAAGGAACACCGTTGTACCATTGCGTGTTACGGTCATACGCATGTTCCGGTTGTGAAAGATGTCGATGGGATACTGCTCATCAATCCCGGTTCACTCTATTATAATCGTGACGGATCGCCGACATGTTTCGCAAAAATCACGATTACAGATGATAAAGTGACCGTCGAAGAATTATTTGAAAGAGATTTATAAAAAGCATTGTATTCTATGCGTCTTAATGATATTATTGTAGACGCATAGAGCACAATTTGTCTCCGTAGCTCAGTGGATAGAGCACGCGCCTTCTAAGCGTGTGGTCGGGAGTTCGAATCTCTCCGGGGACGCCAATTTTAAACGATAACACCTAAATTAGGGTGTTTTTTTTATGTTTTCCAAAAAAGTTCACATATAATAAAATCTACACGATAAAATGAGTTTAACAATAGGATTTTATGTGAAAATTTAGTACAATTATACAAGAACTTTATATGGAGGGGCATATGAAAGTAGAAAAGAAACACATTATTGGATTTTTTGGATTATTAGTTTTTTGCTTAGGTTGTGGTGTTGGATATTTTCAAGGTGTATCCAAGAAACCAGTGGAACTAGAGCCCCCAAAGATTATAAAAAAGAAGCCGGATCAATTTAAGGTTTCAAAGTTTGTAAAGCGTGAAAAACAAGATGATGTAGAGATTGAGGAAGGCGATCATTTTGTGGAGAATGTTCGTAGTGAAGAAACACCGATTCCCTTTGATACGATAGAAAAAAATGATGATGGACTTAATAAAGGCGAAACGGTAATTGAACAAGAGGGACAACTGGGTCTTAAGCGTACTGTTTACAAAGAACTCTATAAAAATAATGATTTAATTGACTCAACAATGGAATATACCGAAGTGGTTTACCAACCCGTAGATGAAATTACACGGGTTGGCATTAAAGAGGTTGTTGTGAATCATGAGTACATTAATAAAGAGGAATCGCTCTTAATGTTTCAACGTGTGAATCAGATTCGAAGTGAACATCAGTTAGAACCTTTAACGTGGTCGGAATCCTTATTTGAATACGCTGGGATTCGTGCAGTGGATTTAGAACAAAGTTTTGAACATCGACGACCCGATGGAAGCTCATGGGATAGTTTAAATCCACAGTTGATTTTTGCTGAAAACTTGGCAAAACGGGCATTTTCAGTTGATAGTGCCATCAGTGGATTTATGGAATCACCAAGTCATCGTGCAAACATTTTAGATGATTTTAAATCGGGTGCTTGTGCTCTTTATAAAGCATCTGATGGAAATTGGTATTGGGTGCAATTGTTTGGATATTGAAACGGTCTTGTTTGAAATGGAAACAAAGGTTATTATAGATGAGGTATGTGGAGGTAAAGCATGGGTCGTATAAAATATTATTTTAGAAGGTTAAAAGCATTGGATTATAAAAACATGTGGCGAATTGCAGGTATAATTCACCAGGAAACAGGAAAATTTAGACTTGTGATTCTTCTTGATATGATTGGTTGTTCGTTTATCTATCAATCGGGTTATCTTGATTATTTTGAGTTTGAGTTTTATTTATTGAATCGTGCTGAACGAAAAACGTTTATCACAGGGGGAATCGCAAACTCAATTATAGTAAAGTATAATCAAAAAGAGTTTAGACATAAATTTGCGGATAAGTCAGAATTTAATAAAGTGTTCCGAGAATATATCGGGCGTGATTTTGTGGACTTACGAGAATCATCTGATGAATTAATTAAGGCTTTTTTAGAGGGGCATGATGTTGTGATGGCTAAGGTTACTGATAGTTTGATGGGATATGGTGTCGAACGATTTGTAACTTCTGAAATTCAGGATTTTGACTCCTTTAAAAAAGAACGTATGGAACGCCGTCAATTTTTAATTGAAGAGTATTTTGTTCAGCATGAAGCCATGTCATCCCTTTATCCAGAAAGTGTTAATACACTTCGCATGATTACGTTCTTTGATGGTAAAGATGTTCATGTGTTGGAAGGGGTCTTGAAAATTGGGAATGGTGGACATTTGGACAATTTTGGTGCGGGTGGTATGTATACCGTTTTGGATGATGGTGGTAAGGTGCTGTATCCAGCATTTGATAAAGATGCCGTTGCCTTTGATAAACATCCAATTACCGGTACTGATATTGTTGGTTTCCAAGTGCCTCTTTACGACGAAATTGTTGAGATGCTAGATCGCGCAGCGCGTGAGGTTCCTCAAATTCAATATGTTGGTTGGGATGTTGCTGTGGGTCAAAAACGACCTTCACTCATTGAAGGAAATTACAATACCGGTGTATTCCAAATGAAACCAAGTTTAACGGGTTCAAAGGAAGGGCTGTTGCCAAAGTTCCGAAAAGTAATCGATATTTAAACCTCGACATTGTCGAGGTTTTTTTTGATTTTGTACCCTTTTAAAAGATAACGAAAACAAATGCGTTACTTTTGTTTTTTATCAAACAAAAGTGTGTTAAAATGAAACAGTATGAAAGGAAAAGTATGAACAACTATTATGAAACGTGCATGAACTCAATTCAAAGCCTTCTTGATGAAGGAAAAACACGTGAAGCACTTGTGCTTATCGATGAAGAATTGAGAATGCCTTATGTACCCGAACCATATTTTACGCAGTTTCAATCCATTCGTGATTCGATACGAATCGACACAAGCCCATCAAGTAAATACTATGAAGATATTGAGGACTTAGAGGAAGCATTACGTGGAAATGAACTTTTACAACAAAAGGCCATTATTTCTTTGGAACGTATGAACCTACGTAATGAACTCCCTCATATAAAAAAATGGCTTGCAGATGAGTACATCGAAGATTGGATCAAAAAACAAATATTATTTTTCTTGATTGATCAGTCGATTGATTTGAAATTGAATTTAAAGTTAAAAATGACGGAGCAGGTGGTTGATACATCTCAATTGGAAAATCCATTTGAATCAGAAGCGTATCAAGCATGTGTATTACAGTTGGGTGATATGCTTGAGTCTGAAAACCCGAGTTTATTAATTCTTTGTCTTGGTGCTTTGGAACAACGCGTCCTCGATGCATTCCCAGTGTCAATTGATGAATTAAAAGCAGAGGAAATATTGGATACAGTGAACACTTATTTGTATAAAGTATAAAGAATGCAATCCCCACTCATTTCGGTTAAAATAGAGTGGTGGTAAGTTTTTAGCACTCGTGTGTTGACTGTGCTAAAAGTTATGTTATAATAGTGAAGTACTAGGAGGACAAACATGAAATCTACATGGACATTAAATGAAAACTCAACAGGATTATTAACTGTTGAAGTTGAAGAAAAAGCTTGGAAAAAAGCACAAGATAAAACTTTAGAAAATGCAATTAAAAACGTTGAAATTCAAGGGTTCCGAAAAGGACAAGCACCTAAAGAATTAGCTCGTAAACAAGTAAACGAACAAATGATTATGATGGATGCAGTTAATGCCATCGCTAATGAAGCATTTGTTGCAGGTATGGTTGAACAAAAAATTGAACCTGTTGCAACACCTGAATTAGACATCGAAGCAATGACTGAAGATGCATTAACATTGAAATTTATCGTTACTGTTAAACCAGAAGTTGAATTAGGTGAATATAAAGGTCTTGATATCAAACGTAAACGAATTACTGTTTCTGCAAAAGATATCGAAGCTGAGCTTGAAAAATTACAAGCAGAACAAGCAGAATTACAACTTAAAGACGGTGCAGTTGAAAACGGCGATACAGTTGTAATGGATTTTGAAGGATTTAAAGACGGCGTTGCATTTGAGGGTGGAAAAGGTGAGAACTATACATTAGAAATTGGTTCAAACTCATTTATTCCAGGTTTCGAAGAAGCAATGATCGGTATGGTTTCAGAAGATGAAAAAGATTTAGATATCACTTTCCCAGAAGAATACCATGTAGAAGAACTTGCTGGTCAACCAGTTGTCTTCAAAGTTAAATTACACGAAGTAAAAACTAAAGTGTTACCAGAATTAAACGATGAGTTTGTTGAATTGTTAGATGATGAAGAAATTACATCATTAGATGCACTTAAAGATTCAATTAAGAAAAATCTAAAAGCACAACGTGAACAAGCAGAAGAAGATCGCGTAAATGAAGAACTTGTGGAAACAATTTCAAATAATGCAAAAATTGATATTCCTGCAGCAATGATTGAAGAAGAGTTAAACCAAATGTTTAATGAATTCAACCAACGTCTTGCACAACAAGGTATGAACTTCGATCTTTACTCACAAATTCTAGGACAATCAGAAGAAGATGTTAAAGAACAAATGCGTGAAGATGCAGAAAAACGTGTACGTACTCGCTTAACACTTGAAAAAATTGCTGAAGTTGAAGGATTAAAAGTAGAAGACGAAGAAATTGAAAAAGAATTTACAACAATTTCTGAAGTATACGGTATGGAACTTGACCAAGTTAAAAACTTAGTTTCACCTGATGCTATCGGATACGATATCTTATTACGAAAAGCGATGGAGCTAGTACAAGAAACTCTTGCTTAATTAAAAGACGCTTAGCGTCTTTTTTATCCTTAAAGGAGGGATTGCTATGAGCGAAAAAAATATAACAATAAGCGTTCCTGTTGTTGCAACGCGCGGTGTTATTGTGTTTCCAGAACAAGAAATTATGATTGAAGTTGGCCGTCACAAGAGCATGAATGCTATTGACGAAGCAGAAAAGTTCTTTAATGGACAAGTCGTGCTTGTAAGTCAAAAAGACATTCTTGTGGACGATCCGCGTCAAGATGAACTTTTTGAGTATGGTTCACTTGTTAATATTAAAGCCGTAAAACGTAAACAAGGATTTTTACGTGTTACATTTACAGGATTAAAACGTGTTAAAATCGACACATTAAACGATGATGGACGCATGCTTTTCGGTGCAGTAACATCTTTAGATGATATTATTGGCGAAGAAAACGAAGAAATGGCATTAGTTCGTCGTATTACGAATGAAATTGAACAGGTTTCTGTTCAAAATATAACAATCCCTACTGAGATTGTTAATCAATTAACGATGGGCGTGTCTGCCTCACAATTGAGTGATCAATTTGCTCAATACTTCCCACTTCAACTTGAACGCAAGCAGGAATTGCTGGAAGAATTAAGTGTAAACGAACGTCTTCTAATGATTATCGAAGAGATTCAACGCGAGCATACGCTTGCTCAGATTGAAAACACGATTAACGAAAAGGTTAAAGATCGTGTTGAAGAAAACCAACGTGAATATTACTTACGTGAAAAAATGCGCGCAATTCGTGAAGAATTGGGTGATGTCAGTGATATTGGCGAGGATAGCGATGAATTCCGTGAAATGATCGAGAACAATCCTTATCCAGAATATGTTAAAGAAAAAGCGATGGAGGAATTGCGTCGTTATGAAATGTTACCACAAGCCTCAGGTGAGTCGGGTGTTGTTCGTTCATATCTAGAATGGCTATTAAAAACACCATGGTGGCAACAAACGGAAGATATTAAAGATTTAAATCTTGTGCGTGAAAAACTTGATGATGACCACTTCGGTTTGGATAAAGTTAAAGATCGTATTATGGAGTATCTTGCGGTTAAAGAAATGACCGGGAATTTAGAAGCTCCAATCATCTGTCTAGTGGGTCCTCCAGGGGTTGGTAAAACGTCACTTGCGAAATCAATTGCGGATTCACTTGATCGTGAATTTGTAAAAGCATCTGTAGGTGGTGTGCGTGATGAAGCGGAAATTCGTGGTCACCGTCGTACTTATCTTGGATCATTACCAGGACGTATTATTCAGGGAATGAAAAAAGCGGGTGTTGTGAATCCAGTGTTCTTAATTGATGAGATTGATAAAATGGCGTCAGATTATAAGGGCGATCCTTCAAGTGCGATGCTTGAAGTGTTGGATCCTGAACAAAACAAAATGTTTAGCGATAACTACTTAGAAGAACCTTATGATTTATCAAATGTTATGTTCGTAGCGACTGCAAACTACTTAGGGGATATTCCTGAAGCGTTACGCGATCGTTTAGAAATTATTCAACTTAGTTCATACACTGAAGAAGAAAAACTTAATATAGCGAAAGAACATTTAATACCAAAACAATTGGAATCAAACGGACTTAAAAAATCTCAATTCCGTATGAGTGATGCACAATTACGATATGTAATTCGTCACTACACACGCGAAGCAGGGGTTCGCCAATTAGAGCGTGTCATTGCGTCGTTATGTAGAAAAACGGTTCTTGCAATCCTCAAAGATGGTAAGAAAACAATCACAATCAATAAAGACCTAATTACAGAGTGGTTAGGACAAATTATTTTCGAATATGGCCAAAAAGAGAAGAAAGATCAAGTTGGTGTTGTAACAGGTCTTGCTTATACTCAATTTGGTGGTGATGTACTTCCAATTGAAGTAACAACGTACGAAGGTAAGGGTCGACTTGTGGTTACGGGACAATTGGGTGATGTAATGAAGGAGTCGGCAGAAATTGCAATGGGATATGTTAAGAGTCATGCTCGCAGTTTGAATATTGCTCCGGATTTCTTTGAAAAACATGATGTCCAAGTTCACGTACCAGAAGGTGCTGTTCCAAAAGATGGTCCTTCGGCAGGTGTAACCTTTACGACGGCATTAATCAGTGCTTTAACTGAAAATAAAGTGCGTGCAAACCTTGCGATGACTGGTGAAATTACATTGCGCGGTAATGTCTTGCCAATTGGTGGTTTAAAAGAGAAATCCCTAGCGGCACATCGTGTAGGCATTAACCGAATTGTCATTCCAAAACTCAATGAAAAAGACTTAGCAGAAGTTCCAGATGTTGTTAAGGAAAGTGTAACATTTATTCCATGCGAAACCATTGATGAAGTGTTGAAAGAAGCGCTTATTTAATGGCGTGGAAGACAAATGATGCGCAGTTGATTATCTCAGCTGCGCATTCGTCTCAATTTCCTGAGACGGGACAAAAAGAAATTGTTATGGTAGGTAAATCAAATGTAGGGAAATCTTCGTTGATAAATGCGATAACAAACCGTAAGAAATTAGCTTATGTTGGACAAACACCTGGGAAAACCCGTTTAATAAACTTCTATCATATTAACGATGAAGTTATTTTAACGGACGTACCAGGTTATGGTTTCGCAAATCGTTCCAAACAAGAGCAAATCCATTATGGGACGTTGATGGATAGTTACTTTGAATTACGTCATCCATCCGTCATGCTTGTCCTTGTGGATGTTCGTCGTGGTGTAAGCCAAGATGACCTAATGATGATTGAGTTTGCGATTCATTACGGAATTCGTTATGCTCTTGTTTTATCAAAAGTCGATAAATTATCAAAGAACAAGATCAATAACATAAAGCGTGATGTCTTTAAGGAATTCCCGGATGTTACGGTACTTGAGTTTTCATCATTAAAAAATGAAACGCGTGAACCAATCATTAAATTTATTGAACAAAATATTTAACAATATTAACTGCAATGCGATGTCAATGACATCGCGATGGAACACATGAGAGGGACGAAAATGAAAAAACTATTTTGGAAAATTAAGTATTATTTTAAACGTCTTTTTAGTATGGATTTTTCTGGATTTAAAAATGCTATCCAATATGCACATGAAAAGAGTGGGCGTTCTCGTATCGTGTTATTTTTTGATATGGTTTGGTGTTCATTTAAATATACTGCGGGCTATGTTGATTACAATGAGTTTGAATTCTATGATTTGAACAGTAAGCAACGGGAAACCTTTATTACACTCGGTCATTCTGCAAGGATTGCTAAGTACTATAATGATCCTGAATATCTCGATATTTTTGATGATAAATCAATTTTTGTGAAGCGTTTTAGTGATTTTGTTCACCGTGATACCTTTGATATTCGTGAAAGCGACGCAAAAGGGCTTGAAGCCTTTGTTCGTAAACACGGAAAAGTCATGGCAAAACGTACAACGGATTACGTTGGTCGTGGTATTGAGGTTGTTGATGTGAATGAAAATCCGGATCTTGATTTTGAAGAACTTTATGTAGCATTGATGGATAACCGTCAATATCTTATTGAAGAGTTCTTTAAACAACATCCTAAAATGAATGAATTATCACCTACGAGTGTTAATACGCTGCGCGTCATTACATTTTTAGATGATGAGAATGTTCCTCGAATTTTAGTATCGGTATTAAAATCGGGATTAGGAAGCCACGTTGATAATATCGGTCAGGGCGGTATGTATACCATTCTTGATGATACGGGAACCGTTGTTTACCCATTTATCGACAAAAACTGTAATCAACATACAAAGCATCCAATTACTGGAACTGATTTGATTGGTTTTCAAGTGCCCCATTATGAACAACTGATTTCGAGCATTAAAGAAGCGTGTCTTGTGATTCCACAAGTTCGCTATATGGGTTGGGATGTTGCGGTTGGTGTTGATGGTCCTGAAATTATTGAAGGCAATTCATCGACTGGTCCATTCCAAGTGATTCCAAGTATGTCTGATGAAAAAGTCGGTGTTAAGCCGATCTATGATCAATACATTAAAACGTATTAAAGAGCGAAAGCTCTTTTTTTATCTGCTCAGGTCTAATTGACGGGTAAGTTTCTATGTGATAAAATAAGATAAATCGTTGAACAAGAAGAGTAACTTATGGATTGAGCTAAGAGAGTTGTTGGTTGGTGCGAAACAATCTGATGCATGAGTGAAGGTAGCTTGGGAGATTAATGTCTGAACGTTAAGTAAGATGTTACGTAGCCCGCGTTAACGGCTAGAAGGCATACGCATGTATGTAAATTAAGGTGGTACCACGATTCATCGTCCTTTGGATGGTGTTTTTTTTATTTTTTAAGGAGGAATTATGAAGGCTAAGACAGATTTAGTACTTGAAACGGAGCGGTTAATTCTTCGTTCGGTCGTTCTTGAAGATGCCGATGATATGTATCTCTATGCACGGACGTATCAAGTAACACGTATGACACGATTTAAGCCTCATCAAAATGTCGAGGATACGAAGCAGGTAATTAAGAATGTCTTTTTATCCAGACCTCAAAAGGGTTGGCCGGAAGCGTTTGCGATTACTTTAAAAAATAATGGCCGAATGATTGGTACGTGTGATTTTTGGCCAATCAGTGAATCGGAAGGTGTGTACGAGATGGGTTATGCATTAAATCCGCGTTTTTGGGGATTAGGTCTGATCACTGAAGCGGCAACTGCGGTTTTAGATTTCGCATTTAACACATATGATGTACGTCGTATGGAATTGAAACATTTAAAGTGTAATCCCGCGTCGGGTGCTGTCGCACGAAAAATAGGTTTTATTGAAGAAGGAATCAAACGTCAAGCGGCGAAGTTCGAAGACGGCTATGATGATATTGTATGTTATGGACTACTCAAGGAGGAATATGATGACCGAGAAACTGGCGAAGAAGTATGCTCACAACGAAGTTGAATTAAATAAATACAATGAATGGATTGAAAAGGGTTATTTTACCGCAGGAGATACCTCAAAGGCGCCTTATTCATTGGTAATTCCACCCCCAAATGTTACAGGTAAATTACATTTAGGGCACGCATGGGATAATACATTACAAGATATTATTATTCGTTATCAGCGATTGCTGGGTAAGGACGCACTTTATTTACCTGGTATGGATCATGCAGGGATTGCGACTCAGGCTAAAGTTGAGCAAAAAATGCGTGAACAAGGCATTTCACGATATGATCTTGGGCGCGAGGCTTTTTTAGATAAATCGTGGGAATGGAAAGAAGAATATGCGGGTCATATTCGCGAACAATGGTCTAAACTGGGGATTTCAGTTGATTATTCGCGTGAACGATTTACACTTGATGAAGGTTTAAACCAAGCAGTTAATAAAGTTTTTGTGGATTTATATCGTGATGGTCTAATTTTTCAAGGTTATCGCATTATAAACTGGGATGTTGAAGCACAAACTGCGCTTTCAAATATTGAAGTGATTCATAAAGAAGTCGAAGGGAATTTCTACACATTTGACTATACTGTTGTTGAAACAGGGGAACAATTGAAAGTTTCCACAACACGTCCTGAGACGATGTTTGGGGATGTTTGTATTGTTGTCCATCCGGATGATTCTCGTTACACTCATGTTGTCGGTATGCATGCGATTAACCCTGCCAATGGGGAATCTTTACCGATTATTACCGATGATTACATCGATATCGAATTTGGTACGGGTGTCATGAAATGTACACCTGCTCATGATCCTAATGACTTTGTTATTGGTGAAAAATATGGTCTTGAAATGCCAATTTGTATGAATCCTGATGGCACGATGAATGATCTTGCAGGGAAATACCAAGGTATGGAACGTTTTGAATGTCGTAAGGCTTTAGTAGCGGATATTGAAGCAGCTGGTAAACTTGTTTCAATCGAGAAACATGTACACCAAGTTGGGCACTCAGAACGTACGGATGTTATTGTGGAACCATATCTTTCAAAACAATGGTTTGTTAAGATGAAGCCCTTAGCGGATGAAGTTCTTGCACACCAACAAGGTGATGATAAAATTAATTTTTACCCGGAACGCTTTGAAAATACGTTCACACGCTGGTTGGATAATATTGAAGATTGGTGTATATCGCGTCAATTATGGTGGGGTCACCGTATACCCGCATGGTTCCACAATGAAACTGAAGAGATTTATGTAGGACTTGAAGCACCGGAAGATATTGAAAATTGGCATCAAGATGAAGATGTTTTAGATACATGGTTCTCGAGTGCATTATGGCCGTTTTCAACGCTTGGATGGCCAGAGAACACAGAAGATTTGGAACGTTATTATCCAACGAATGTCTTAGTAACCGGATATGATATTATCTTCTTCTGGGTCGCACGTATGGCTTTCCAAGCCCGTTATTTTACGAATTCAAGACCATTCGAAGATGTCTTAATTCATGGTTTAATTCGTGATCAAGATGGCCGTAAGATGAGTAAGTCATTGGGTAATGGTGTTGATCCAATGGACGTGATTGAAACGTATGGTGTTGATGCCTTGCGTTATTTCCTCACGACAAATTCAACACCGGGTCAAGATATGCGCTATATGCCAGAAAAAGTAGAATCTTCTTGGAATTTTATTAATAAAATTTGGAATGCATCCCGTTTTGTATTAATGCATATAGAAGACGGCGTTTATGAACTCGAGAAAGCTACATTATCACAAGTTGATCGTCATATTATCGATAAGTTTAATCAAACACTTGAAGAAGTATCACGAAATATGGATAAATATGAATTTGCGCTCGTAGGAAATACCTTAACACGTTTTGTTTGGGATGATTTCTGCAGCTGGTATATTGAATTGAGTAAGAGCGGATTACAAAGTGATGTGGCTGATGTTGTGTACGCAACCAAGGCAACGCTCTCACATATGCTTAAAAACATTGTCATCCTCTTACATCCTTTTATGCCATTTGTTACTGAAGAAATATATTGTGCATTACCGAATCATTTAGATTCGATTAACTTGGAATCATGGCCAGTTGCACTGGACATTGAATCAACAGATCTTGAAGAAGTTGACTTTATGATTGAAGCAATTCAAGCAGTTCGTGAGGTTCGTGTAAGTTATGATGTGAAACCTTCGAAACCACTAAACGTTGCGGTTCTCGATGCAAATAATGGCGTGTACGCTTTTAATCCAGTACTTACACGTATGTTTGAATCGATGGCTAAGGTTACTATAACCTCATTACCTGAAGGCAGTATTACCCAACCAATTCATGGTGGTGCAATCTGTTTCGTACAAGAAGAGCTTGTTGATCGTGAAGCGTTGGTTGCGAAACTTCAAAAAGAGCAACAAAAACTTGAAAGTGAAATTACTCGTGCAGAGAAAATGCTTTCAAATGAAAAATTTATTGCGAAAGCGCCAGAATCAAAAGTATTAGAAGAACGCGCTAAACTTGATGAATATCGTCGTCAACTATCATTGGTTTTAGAACAATTACAATAATTAAAAGGACCCTCGAGGTCCTTTTAATTTGCTTAAATTACGAATGTACGTGTATAATCGAACTTAGAAGGATAGGTTATGAATATGAAATTAGATAAAACAACATTCTCAATTATTGAATTTAACGAAGAGGTGGGCTACCTTGAAACGAAAGCTGAAGAAGGATTGATGCTTGAAAGCTATGATGGAATTGGCTACCATTTCAAGGAAAGTGAGCCAGCCAAATTAAACTTCGAAGTGGCGTATACAATAGAACCGATGCACGACAACCTTATGGACTTGTATCTGAATCAAGGATTTATTTTAATTTGCGATTACAGGAGTGAAAAAGGAGGAACTTATTATTATTTCGCAAGACCACGTTCAAACCAACCCATAGAATCGTTTAATGAGGACCGCGTTGAGGTCATAAAAATGATGATCCACCGCATTGAACGGTTTACAGGGATTGTAATTGGGGCGTTGCTTGTATTTTTCATCTATTTGTATTTAAATTATCGCAATAATCTTTATTTCATTATTATTGGTGCTGGTGGCGTTTTGGGTATCTATACGTACCAACTTCGTCGTAAAGCGAAAGCGGTACTTGAAGAAATTAGTAAATAATACTGGTAAATCAAGTAAAAATTTACTAAAATCAAGATAGAGGTACAAACTAAATAAAAAGGAGGAAATTATGGCTACCATTAAAGATATCGCATTGAAGGCACACGTCAGTCAGGCAACCGTTTCTCGGATCTTAAATGAGGATCCAACATTAAGTGTCAAAGATGAAACCCGTGACGAAGTGTTTCGTGTTGCGAAAGAATTGAATTACCGGATTAAGAAAAAGAATAAAAAAGCAGATGTATTGATGGTTGGTATTGTTCAATGGATTTCAAGTAATGAAGAGGAAGAGGATCCCTACTACTACTCACTCCGTATGAGTGTTGAGAATTTCTGTATCAGTCATAAAATTCAAATAAAGCGTTATTATAAAGAGAATATGGTTGATGTATTTTTGGAAGATGATCTGGATGGATTAGTCTGTGTTGGTAAGTTCTCACACCAACAGGCAAATGATTTGGAACGGCATTGTCCTGCGATTGTATTTGTGGATTCAAATCCTGATTCGCACAAATATTCTGCTGTTGTACATGATCTTGAAGGGGCTACTGCAGCTGCAATCAACCATCTTAAAGCGATGGGACACACACGTATTGGCTATATTGGAGGTCGTGAGTATTTAGGGGCTACGAAGATTGAATATGTTGATCGACGCGAAAGTACATTTAATGAGTTGATGCAAAAGGATCCTGAATTGGATTTTAATAAAGCGAATGTTTACTTGGGGAAATATACAGCTCAAACGGGATATGCAAGTGTGATTGAAGCATTAAAGCATGAAGTTGTACCTACAGCTTTTGTTTGTGCAAGCGACACGATTGCAATGGGTGCATTACGAGCTTTAGGGGAAATGAAAGAATCAATCCCACACCAAATATCCATCGTCGGGTATAACGATATTGCCAGTGCTAAGTTCTTTAATCCGCCCCTTACAACGGTTGCGTTGGATACAAAATACATGGGTGAGTTGGCAGCGCAATTGTTGACATTGATGATTAGCTCTAAGAGTTTTATCCCGGTTAAGGTTGTCTGTTCCACGAAGCTGGTGGTTAGAGAAACTGTATTTTCAGTAAAAACTTTACTGTAAGCGTTGACATAAGCGCTTACATGGGTTATTATGACCTTGCTAGTGGTAAAACATTTACTAGAATTTAGTACAGGAGGAAGTACAGATGAAGAAATTGAGTAAATTGATTTTAGTATCATTGTTAGCGCTTACTTTATTCGGATGCTCATCCAAGGGTGGAGCAGAAGGAAATGCTAATGAAGGTGGAAAGACTTACAACATCGGAGTTGCAATCTATAAATTCGATGATAACTTCATGACACTATATCGTGAAGAACTTGCATCATACTTTAAAGAAGTAGGGGAAAAAGACGGAAACACTTACAAACTTGACATTCAAGATGGTAAGCAAGACCAAGCAAACCAAACAGAGCAAATTAATAACTTTATTGCTCAAGGTAAAGATTTAATCATCGCAAACATGGTTGACCCTACAGCAGCAGGATCAATTATCAATTCAGCAAAAGCAAAAGACATTCCAGTTGTATTCATTAACCGTGAACCAGAAACACAAGAATTAGAAATCTGGCCAGGAAAAACAACATATGTTGGTGCTGATGCAACACAATCCGGAACAATCCAAGGATATATGATCGCAAACCTTGAAAATAAAGGTGATATCGATGGTGATGGCGTTGTAAGTTACATTACTTTAATGGGTGACCCTGCAAACGTTGATGCAAAACAACGTACAGAGTTCTCAGTTAAAGGTCTTGAAGAAAAAGGCGTTAAAACAAGTGCTTTAGCTCAACCTTACCAAGCGAACTGGGATACAGCTAAAGGTCAAGAATTTACAGCAAACGCATTAGAACAATTTGGAAATAAATTAGAAGTTGTATTTGCAAATAATGACGGTATGGCAGTTGGTGCTGTTACAGCAATCGAAGCAGCTGGACGTAAAGTTGGTGAAGATATCTTCGTAGTTGGAGTTGATGCAATTCCAGATGCGATCGAACTTCTAAAAGGTGGTAAGTTAACAGGTACAGTTCTTAATGACCACTTTAACCAATCACACACAGCAGTTGATGTAGCACTTGAATTATTGCAAGGAAAAGATGTTTCAGCTTACTACTGGCATGATTATGTTGGAGTAACAAAACCTGAAGAAGCAGAACTTAAACGTGCAGAAGCTCGTAAAGAAACTGTAGAAGAAGCAGTAAAACGTTACGCAGAACGTGACGCTCAATAATTTAAAAATACGTTAATGTTTAATCTCAAGTGTGCTTAACGGCACACTTGAATATTTATAAGGATAGGAAGGTGACCGACATGAGCGAATACATCCTAGAAATGAAAGATATTAATAAAACATTCCCTGGGGTTAAAGCATTAGACCATGTCAATTTACGATTAAAACCGGGTACAGTTCATGCACTTATGGGTGAAAATGGAGCTGGGAAATCAACGTTGATGAAATGTTTATATGGAATCTATCATAGAGATTCAGGGTCCGTAATCTTTAATGGTAATGAGGTTGAATTTAAAGATGCAAAGGAAGCCATTGATTCAGGAATTTCAATGATTCATCAAGAATTACAACCAATTCGTATGATGACTGTTGGGGAAAATATTTTCTTAGGAAATTACCCAATGACCAAATTTAATACGGTCGATCATAAGAAAATGTATCATGAAACGAAACGTTTATTAGAAGAAGTTGGATTGGATGTGGAGCCAACAACGTTACTTAATGAATTAACCGTTTCACAAATGCAGTCAATTGAAATTGCAAAGGCAATTTCGCATAACGCTAAGGTTGTAATTATGGATGAACCAACATCATCACTAACTGCTACAGAAGTGGAGAAACTGTTTGCAATTATTGATAAACTCACCAAAAAAGGCATCGCAATTGTTTATATTTCCCACAAAATGGATGAAATATTAAGAATTTCGGATGAAATAACAATCATGCGGGATGGTTGTTATGTTGGCACATGGCCAGCAAGTGAAATGACGAATGATTCAATTATTAAAAATATGGTTGGTCGTGAGTTGAAAAGTTTATTCCCTCCAAAGACAAACAAACCGACTGATGAAGTTGTCTTACGTGTTGAGAATTTAACGTCACCAAATCCATTGTCATTTAAAGAGTGTTATTTTGAATTAAAACGTGGTGAAATCTTGGGGGTAGGGGGCCTTGTAGGCGCTCAACGTACCGAACTTATGGAAGCGATCTATGGTATGCGCGCAATTGATCATGGGATTGTAAAATTAGGGGATAAACAACTTGTTGTGAATCGTCCTCAAGATGCAATCCGTAATGGAATCGCGCTGGTTACGGAAGACCGACGCGGGAATGGTATCTTTGGTGTTTTATCCGTATCGGATAACGTTGCCATCGCATCGATTGATCAGTATATTCATAAAGGTCTTTTGGATGATAAAAAAATAAGCGAAGTTGTTGATCGCAGTATTGATCGCCTAAACATTAAAACTGCAAGCAAGAAAACGCATATTGAAAATCTATCTGGAGGAAACCAACAAAAAGTAATTCTATCGCGTTGGTTAGCCAATAATCCTGACATTCTAATTTTAGATGAACCAACACGTGGTATTGATGTTGGTGCGAAGTTTGAGATTTACCAAATCATTAATGAGTTAGCTGCTGAAGGTAAGAGCATCATCATGATTTCTTCAGAGATGGCGGAACTTTTAGGGGTCTCAGATCGTATTATGGTAATGTGTGAGGGTCGTGTTTCAGGCTTTTTAGATAAAGAAGAAGCAACACAAGAAAGTGTTATGACGCTTGCAACGAAGTTTATGGAATAAGGGAGAAAAATTATGACAACGCATTTATTTGAAAAAAAAGATAAAAAATTCGATCTTAAAGATTTTTTAACAAATTACTCTATGTATATCGTGGTTGCGGTTATGATTCTGTTTACAGGTATTACACAAGATAACTTCTTTACCGTCGGAAACGTTTCCAACATTCTTGCGAATACATCAGTACGCTTTATTATCGCTTTAGGGGTTTCAGGTACATTAAT
Source organism: Erysipelothrix sp. strain 2 (EsS2-6-Brazil) (assembly GCF_016617625.1). Taxonomy (NCBI): domain Bacteria; kingdom Bacillati; phylum Bacillota; class Erysipelotrichia; order Erysipelotrichales; family Erysipelotrichaceae; genus Erysipelothrix; species Erysipelothrix sp. strain 2 (EsS2-6-Brazil). Next base: position 24,163 of record NZ_SBAR01000011.1, on the reverse strand, counting down.
TATTCGAGGAACTGATTTATCGGCAGGACGTATCGTGGGATTATCCGCATTGATTACCGGAACACTTGTTCAAAAGCCGGACTTTATTGGTAAATTCTTTCCAAATGTTCCAGACATGCCTTTAATTGTACCATTACTGATTGTATTGGTTGTATGTACGGTATTTGGGATTATCAATGGTCTCATTGTTGCTTATCTTAATGTTCCACCGTTCCTAGCAACATTGGGTACACAAATTATGATCTATGGGATCAATATGCTTTACGGTCAAAATAAACCGATTGGTACGTTTAAAGATGAGTTTATCCAAATTGGTCAAGGTAAAATTTTTGGCGCCATTCCATACTTAACGATTATCGCAATTTTTGTTGGGATCTTAATGTGGATCTTATTTAATAAGACAAAACATGGTAAATATATGTATGCGATCGGTGGTAATGAAAATGCAGCTGAAGTATCAGGTGTGAACGTTCGCCGTTCTAAAGTACGTATCTTTGCACTCGCAGGGTTCTTATATGGATTAGCTGGCTACTTACTCTCTGCTAAAACTGGATCTGTTGGACCATCAGCAGGACAAGGTTATGAACTTGAAGCGATTGCATCAGCAACAATCGGGGGTGTTTCAACAGCTGGAGGACAAGGTACAGTACCGGGAATCTTACTTGGGGTATTTGTATTTGAACTCTTAAAAGTTTGTCTTTCATACTTAGGTGTATCACCTGATATGACAAACGTAATTCAAGGTATTGTTATTATTATTGCCGTTGCACTTGATATCCGTAAAACGACACGTAAAAAATAATTATGGAAAAACAACTTGCACAACAATTTGAGACCGTATTTGGTGTAAATCATGAATTTGAATTTTTTGCACCAGGTCGTATTAATTTAATTGGGGAACATATTGACTACAGCGGCGGTTCAGTATTTCCTTGCGCGATTACATACGGTACTTATGCGCTTGTTCGTAAGCGCAACGATAAACAACTCAATCTTTATTCAGCCAATTTTGAGAATTTAGGCATTATCACTTCGGAAGTCGATCAACTTGTTTATGATGAAAAAGATGATTGGGCCAACTATCCCAAAGGTGTGATCAAAATGTTTGAGTTGGAAGGTCATGTATGTGACTTTGGCCTCGATATTCTCTATTATGGAAATATTCCAAATGGAGCGGGTCTTTCAAGCTCAGCTTCGATTGAAGTTCTAACAGCTTGGATTGTCAATAAACTGTTTCATTTCAATGAAGATATGATTACATGTGTTAAATTATCACAGAAAGCAGAAAATCAATTTATTGGTGTAAACTGCGGTATTATGGATCAATTTGCTGTGGGGATGGGCCAGAAAGATCATGCAATTTTATTAAATACGAATACGCTTGCTTATGAATATGTTCCTGTTGAACTGGGGAATGCATCCATCGTCATTGCGAATACAAATAAACGTCGTGGATTAGCGGATTCTGCTTATAATGAACGCAGAGCTCAATGCGAAAAAGCGCTTGCTATTCTTAAAGAGGAATATAATATTGAACACCTCTGTGATCTCTCCTTGGATCAATTGATAGCAAAAGAATCTCTATTTGAAGACAAACTTGTATATCGTCGTGCTTATCATGCTGTAAGTGAAAATGAACGAACTCAGCGTGCTTCAGAAGTTCTTAAATCAGGGGATATTCATGCTTTCGGAATGCTCATGAACGAAAGTCATCAATCGCTTCGTGATGATTATGAGGTTACTGGAATTGAACTTGATACCCTTGTGGAAAGTGCATGGGGTCAAACAGGTACCATTGGTGCACGCGTCACAGGAGCTGGTTTTGGAGGCTGTGCGATTGCGATTGTTGAGAATCAACACGTTGATGCATTCATTCAAAATGTCGGCACAGAATATGCTGAAAAAATTGGGTATGACGCAACATTCTACGTTGCGTCAGTTGGTGAAGGCACACATCAAATTAAATAATTGAAAAGGATGTGGCCTCACATCCTTTTCAACATTCATAAAGGGGAAACAGTATGTTAAATGTGAAACAGGTGATGACACACCAAGAAAACGTCAAAGAAATTACATTAAAAACTGAAGAAGCCGAGGTAAAAATTTTAACTTTGGGTGGAACCATTACATCATTTAAATTGACGGATGATCTTAATGTGGTAACGTCATTTATGAATTATGAAGATTATCTCAATAATTCTGTTTACTTAGGGTCGTGTATTGGTCCTTTAGCAGGAAGAACACGTGATGGAGTGATTCATTCAGATGAAACCACTTTGAATCTAAGTCAAAATAATGGTAAAGCGCATTTACATGGTGGTTATGAAGGGTTATCTACTCGTAATTTAACCATTAAAAGTCTTTATGATGATGACGAACCGATTGTAGTACTTAAAGGGGATTTTAATCATGAACGTGATGGTTATCCAGGTAATGTACGTTATGAGATTATTTATCGTTTAGATGGTTCATCATTGTCGGTCATCTATACTGCAACGCCTTCATGTTCAATGCCTTTAAATCTTACGAATCATATGTATTTTGATTTATTGGGCCATGGTGATTTATCACAGCATCATCTTCTTGTTGACGCGGATTGCGTTGCTTATCTTGATGAGGATTTATGTACGGATGGTACATTGATTGATGTAACGGATACAGTCTTTGATTTACGAGATAACCCATCGCTTGAATCTGTTTTACAAGGCTACCATCCACAATTTCAAAATACACGACATCTAGACCACAATTATCAATTAATCGGTGATAAACGCGTTATATTGTCCGCTATGAACAAATCATTACTTATTGAAACATCGTGCCCGGCGGTTCAAATTTATTTTGCGAATTATTTCGATGAAAGTTTTAAGAACGGTCACGGTCAATTTGCCTTGAATCACTCAGCCATCGCCATTGAACCGGAATATTTACCAGGAAGTTGTGTTCCTTGGTTTTCAGAAGAAAATCCATATCAAGAAATCACGACGTATACCCTTAAGAAATAAGAGAAGACGAAAGTCTTCTCTTTTCATTGATGGGTGACATTTACATAAAGGAATTACCCTTACATTTGTAGATGTAAAAATTGTCATCAAAAGGTGTTCCATTATTAATCATGGAGATACAATCATACACTAGATTCTAAGCGAGATATGATAAGATAAAGGAAGAAAAGAGTGATAGTGTGAAAATAGTTCATTTAGCAGATTTACATATTGGAAGAAGGCTTAATGATTTGAGTCTTCTTGATGATCAACGGTATGTTTTAAATCAAATTATTGAGGCATTCGATACCATCAAACCGCATGTTTTGATTATTGCGGGGGATGTTTACGATAAAGCAAATCCTAGTTCAGAAGCATTTGAAGTTTGGAATGATTTTTTGACGCAGTTAGCGCAACAAAGTATTCATGTTTTAATTATTTCAGGGAATCATGATTCTCAAGAACGGCTGGGTGTGGGGCGTGCTCTTTTTGAAGAACACGATATTTATTTAGCGTCTCATTATACAGGTGCGATTTCGTCGGTAACACTCCACGACGATTTCGGACCCGTTCATTTTTATCTGTTTCCTTATATAAAACCGTCCATGGTGCGCAATTACCATCCGGAGTTTACGGGGAATACATTCCAGGAGGCATTTGAATTTATTTTCCAAGATTTAAAGATAAATCAAGATGAGCGAAACGTCGCGATTGCGCATCAATTTGTAATTGGAAATGGTATGACGCCAATCTTATCCGACTCTGAAATCGGACCCTCTGTAGGCGGGTTGGATGCAATAGATGCATCTTTATTTAAAGCATTTGATTATGTAGCGTTAGGTCATATTCATCGACCTCAGGCAATTGGTCGTGAAACCATTCGATACGCCGGCTCACCGCTAAAGTATTCATTCTCAGAATGCATGCATTCGAAACAATTACCCATCATCGACCTTAATAACGATGTATCCCTTTCGTTTATAGATATTAAACCCCTTCGGGATGTACGTTTGATAAAGGGGCCTTTAGAAAAACTTTATGAAATCGGAAAGGTTGAAGGAAGTGAAGATTATATTCATGCGGTGTTGACGGATGATATTATTCAAGGTGATGCGCTTCATAAATTAAGAAGTGTTTATCCAAACCTTGTGAGTTTGGATTTTGATAATACACGTACATCGACGGAAACTTCACTAGAACGTGCGACAACAATTTTAGAACAAAAACCTTTTGATCTTTTTAATACCTTTTTCACTGCACTCAATGGTCGTGATTTTAATCAGGAAGAATCAGATCTTGTGAAAGCAATTATCGATGAAATTCAGGAGGAAATCTTATGAAACCGATACTTCTTTCGATGCGAGCATTCGGTCCGTATTTTGAAGAAACGACCGTAGACTTTACACAGTTTCACGAAGGTTTATTTTTAGTGACTGGCGATACAGGTGCAGGAAAAACCACTATTTTTGATGCCATATCTTTCGCGCTTTATGATGTAGCCAGTGGGAGCCAACGTCAATCAGAATCACTTCGAAGTGATTTCGCGGATCCCTCTGTTGAAACGTACGTTTCGTTAACCTTTAGTCATAGAAATGAGACTTATCGCATTATTCGAAAACCTCGCTATGAGCGTTTAAAAGCGCGTGGAGAAGGCACAACCGTGCAGAATGCAACGGTACAACTTTATCTTCCAAATGGTCAAGAAATGGACGACATGAAAGCGGTGAATGCGAAGGTTGTAGAAATTATTGGTTTGGATGCACAACAATTCAAACAAGTAGTCATGATTGCGCAAGGAGAGTTTTTAGAACTTCTAAATGCATCAAGTACGAAACGTTCCGAAATTTTTCGGACACTTTTTGATACGGAATTCTATCTTAAACTTCAAGAAAAATTAAAACAGAAAAATCTCAATCTAAAACGGGAATTGGAACATACAAAACATGAAGTGCAAAGTGTGTTAGATGGACTTCCAGATTCCATCGAAACGATTGAATATACAGGATTTAATCTTGACGATGTTAAGGATGATTTGGAACAAAAACAGGCGATAATGATAAAGCAACGCGCATCACAGCTTGAAACACAACAAAATTTCTCGATTAAACGGGATGTCCTTCTGGAATCAATTAAATCGTGGCAGTCTCATCAGCAAATTTTGAATTCTATTAAAGATAAAGAAATCGAAGCAGCTCAGTTGTATAAGCAAAAATCGGACTTTGAGGTCTTACGAAAAAATTTTGAAACTGAAACACTCATTGTGAACCACTTGATGCCGGTACATCACGCGCTTAAAGCTAATGAGGCAAAAATAGCGGCGCTAAATCTTCGTTACCAGGAAATTTGTGCCAAACTAAATACAGTTCAAAAAGAGTTCCAAGAAATTGAAGAACGTTATCTTCAACGAAATATACGTTTGGAACAGCTCGAACTCTTAAAACAACAAAAAACGATGTACACGAAAATGCTACCTCAATATAAGGCCTTGCAGACAGCTAACGATGCATACAAACAGGTAACAAGTGACCTTGATGCATTGAGTCAAAAAGAAAAGACGATGCTTAAACAGATTGAAAATAAAGAAACGTTGAACTCATCGATTTCATTGCTTATTGAACAAAAAAATGAACTTGAAAAACTCATTTTAATCCGATTGCATGAACTTGATACAGATTGCCAGCAATTAGAACTTAAACAAAAACACATTCATGACTTTGATCAAAAAAATATTCTTACAAGGCAATGGGAAAAGGCGTCTGATGAATACCGTGAAAAAGAACATGTTTATTTGCAAGCAAGAGATCAACTTGTGAAACAAGAACTGCGCTATTACCAGGAACAAGCGGGTATGCTAGCACAAAATCTTGAAGAAGGATCCCCTTGTCCGGTCTGTGGTTCCTATGATCATCCAAACCCAGCCCAGGTTGTGGAATCGGTTCTAACTTATGATGAACTTCAAGTATTAAAAAACGAGGTTCAAAAGAAGCAAGAAGGGTGCCAAAAGCAGGCGTTGGTTTGTAATAATCTCAAATCAAAAATTGAAAACATATCAAAAGAAATTGGACCTATTGATGAGATAGCGCTACGCGAGGATTATCAATTGCATCGAGAACGGATTGATGCGAAGAGAGCCCTAATTGATGAACACAAACGTAACCTTGAAACCCAAACTTCACAACTAAATGCACTCCAACAACAACATCAAAATTTAGATAGTCTCAACAATGACTTAGAGAAACTGAAAGAGACCCAACATCAAATTCAAATGCGTAAAGTTTCGCTTGAAGCACAAATAAATATGATTCAAGCTGAATTAGAGTTCGAAAGTATCACGATATTGTCAGAGAAAATCGATCATTTAGATGTGCAAATTATAAGCGCGGAAGCCAAGGAGCGTCACGAGTTGGAACGATATCAAGCGACCGCTCGTCTTCTTGAACAGATCGGAACTCAACGAATTGAGACGTCAAAACAACTTGAAACAGAACGTGATGAATGTTCGGAAAAACAACATCAGTTAGAAAAACTCAGTAAAAAATATGCCATTAACCTTGAAGCGGTTGACTGGAGTACGCTCAACGAAACACGTCTTAATGAGCAGGCGCAACAACTGAAAGATTATGACCATCGAATCATTCAACTGAGTTCTGAGATTAATCAGTTAAAAGCTCAATCGAAGGAAACACCGAAACAGAGCTTGGAACACTTAAGCGAAGAAAAGGATGACGTTGAGAAAACATTAGCCAATCTTAATACATCGATACAAGAGGTTTCAACCCATACTGCGAGCTTGGCAATGGTATTGAAGCGATTGGAAGTCATTCAAAAAAACAGTGCAACGCTGGAACGACAAGGTGCATTATTGGATGGCCTTTCGAAAACTGCGAACGGTGATTTAAGTGGTAAACAAAAAATCGCACTTGAACATTATGTTCAATCAGCATATTTTGATTACATTGTGGAAGAAGCAAACAAACGGTTTACGCCAATGACTTCAAATCGATATGTTCTTTTAAGACAAGAAAAAGCTGAAAGACTTAACACAAAGTCGGGCTTAGATTTGGATGTTTATGATCAATACACGGGTAAGATACGCTCGGTTAAGTCTTTATCGGGAGGAGAGTCCTTTAAAGCATCGTTATCACTTGCTTTAGGATTATCAGATGTAGTACAACGGTTTTCAGGTTCAGTTCGTGTCGATGCTCTCTTTATCGATGAAGGGTTTGGAACATTGGATGATACCTCACTCCAACAAGCCATGAAATCATTAACGGACCTTGCAGGCACTGCGGAATATGTCGGTATCATTTCTCATGTGCCGGAGTTGAAAACACTAATAGAACAACAAATTATGATCACGAAGACAGAAAAAGGCAGCACAATTAAGACACGTGTGCTTTAAGCCACCTGTCTTTTTTATTGACAAATTCTAGAGATTAGGATAATATCTAAATGCGAAACATTTGCAACAACAGGAGGTAAACCATGAAACAAGATCGGTCAACTGCGCATCGGAATTTAAAATCACCCAACATTAAAACACGAAAACGCGCATTAAAAATAATCAAACAATTACGTAAAAAGGGGAAATAAACATGAAAAAAGAAATTCATCCAGAATATCGAAAAGTTGTCTTTATGGATATCAATACACAAGCTCAATTTATCATTGGTTCTACGATTCAAACAGATAAAACGATAACACTTGAAGATGGGCGTGTGATGCCACTTGTAAATCTTGATATATCGTCAACATCGCATCCATTTTATACCGGAAAACAACGAGAAACGCGTGTTGAAGGTCAAATTGCGAAATTTAATCGTAAGTTTAAATCACAACAATAAAAAAAGCCCTTTATCTAGATAAAGGGCTTTTCGTTTAATCTAAAGGTGTCCAAACAAATTTCTTAACAATTGCTGTTGTTACAAGATAGAGACCGACGATTCCAAGAACGTATGCTAGATGATTTAAACTTAAAACTTGAAGTTCAATTGACTGAGCAAGCGGAGTTAGAACGAAGATTAATGTAATAAGTACAGCAAGTGCTGAGACGCCTACTAAGATCGAAGCAGGTTTGTTCTTGAATGAGAACGGTTTTTTAGCACGAATTACAAAGATAATGAGTGCTTGCGATAAGATTCCAAATGTAAACCAGAATGTTTGGAATAAGGTCGCTTGTTCGGCAGTATTTACGCCGAGCACATACCATAGTGTGATAAAGCACAGGATATCAAATACTGAACTTAAAGGTCCAAATACTGACATAAAGTGTACCAATCGATCCGATTCAAGTTTGCGTGGTTTATCGAGATCTGATTCGTCGCAATTATCAAATGGAATCCCTGTTTGAGCAAGATCACTGAGTAAGTTTTGAACAAGAATATGAACGGGTAACAGCGGTAAGAAAGGCAAGAAGATACTTGCAACGATTACGGAAATCATATTTCCGACATTACCACTAACAGCCATTTCTAAGTACTTAATCATATTAACAATTGTCTTTCGGCCTTCCATGATTCCCTTTTCTAAAACCGTTAGGTCTTTTTTAAGAAGAATAATGTCGGCACTTTCTTTGGCAATGTCAACCGCAGTATCAACTGAGATTCCAACATCAGCTTGTTTTAATGCAAGGGCATCGTTGATACCGTCGCCTAAGAAACCAACTGTATGATTGTTTGCCTGGAATGCTTCCACAATACGTTGTTTTTGAACGGGTGATATTTTAGCGAAGAGATGACATGTACCTACAACGGCTTGAAGTTGTTCATCACTCATTTCTTCAATATCTTTGCCCATATATGTTACTTCTGTATCAATCCCAACTTTACTACATACTTTCTTAGCTACACCTAAACTATCTCCGGTGATAACAACAACATCGACACCATGACGATTTAAACTCTCAATCGTTGGTTTTGCGCTTTCTTTAGGTGGATCAAGGAATCCAATAAAACCAATGAGTACGAGATCTCTTTCATCTTCGACACTGAATTCATGATCTGTTGGTAGTTCATTTTTTTGTGCAACGGCAATCATACGCAAACCATCATTATTATGTTGCATATAGACATCCATTGCTTCTTCACGTGTTTCATCATCGAGTGGGTATACTTTTCCATCACGATCGATATAGGAACACAATTTCATGATTTCTTCAACAGCACCCTTTGTAATAAGTTGTTTTTTATCGTTACTGTCTTCCAAAATAACACTCATTCGACGACGTGCAAAATCAAATGGAATTTCATCAACAATTGTATAATAGTTAACTAAGTCATCCATGTTGTAACTTGTTGCACGTTCAATAATTGCAAGGTCAATTAAGTTTTTTAGTCCACTTTGGAAATACGAGTTTAGATAAGCATGTCGCAATACACGCATGTCATCTTCACCGGTTGTATCCATATATCGTTCTAAAATAATATCATCCTGAGTAATCGTACCGGTTTTATCGGTACACAAGACATCCATTTCACCAAATGATGAAATTGAACTTTGTGATTTCACAATGGTTTGATGTTTAGACATGTTTATCGCACCACGTGCCAAGCCACTGCTAAGGACTACAGGGAGCATTTCAGGTGTTAATCCGACTGCTACGGTGAGGGCAAAAACAAATGATTCAATAGGATTTGCCTTAAAGATCCAATTTAGGATGAAAATTGCGGGTAGCATAATGAGCATTAATTTCATAAGCAAGCGACTTACTGTTGAAATACTGCTTTCGAAACTATTTGGACGTTTTGAATTTTTTAATGATCGGTTCATTTGTCCAAGATAAGTATCGCTACCTGTTCGAATTACAACCGCACGCGCGGAACCGGAAACAACGTTTGTTCCCATTAAACATAAATTCGTAAAGTCACTGTCTGCATCCATTTGGGATTCGTCAAATTTAACAAATTTCTCAATAGGTTGAGATTCACCGGTTAGTGTGGCTTGTGAAATAAATAAATCTTTTGCGGAAATTACTCGCATATCTGCAGGAATAATATCTCCAGCAGATAGACGGACAACATCCCCTAAGACAAGATCATCAATTGAAATTTCTATAAATTGACCATCGCGAAGCGCTGCCGTTGTATTAGAAACCATATTTAAAAGTTTCTCGCTGGCTGCACTGGATCGCTCATCTTGAATAAATGAAATCAGTGTAGAAATAATAATAATAATTGCTAAAATTGAAATGGTTAAATAATCTTTTTCCTGTGTTAATAAAATATCCGTAACAAATGTAATTACGATAACGACCATTAAGACTAAATTAAATGGATTAATTAAAACGTTAACAAATCCAATAAGAGGGTTTTTCTTTTTTTGAGGCTTGATCTCATTAGGACCATATTCTTCGAGCTTTTCCTCTGCTCGATTGGATGTATAACCCTCTGGAGATGCATCCAATTGTTCAAACAATTCCTCTTGGTTAAGTTGGAGTGTTTGAATTAGCTCTTTGTTTGTTACTGACATAGTTATAAACTCCCTTCATACTGTCATGTATGAACAAAATTTATCGATGACTTTCTTGAGGTGTACCCAAGGGGTCATCATCCAAAGATCGTTCACTAATACTGTCGTTCATGCAACTCTGACCTTCCATTGGTTTTCACCTCCTCACTTTAAAACTATAACAAATTGAGGTCCATTAAGCAATAAAATCGAGGAGACATTGAAACTTAATGGTAAGAATATTTAACAGTTATGATATAATTCAAAAAAGTGGGAGGTAACATATGAAAAATGTAAACTTGAGCAATGAACTCGGAATTGATACAGTACTCTTTGATTTGGACGGTACAATTCTACCGCTTGATGGGGATGACTTTGAACGAACATATTTAACATCGATTACACAAAAAGTCGCACATATTATTGAACCGGAAGCAATGGCAAAAGCGTTGTGGAAATCAAGTGCGGCAATGATTCAAAATACTGATATTTTTAAAACGAACGAACAGGTGTTTTATGATTGTTTTGAAACACTGGTTGGTACAGAAATTAAAACTCAAATTGATGCGATATTAGATGATTATTACGAACATGAATATGACATCGTGGAGACGGTTACATCGATTTCAAAACCGATGGTTGATGCGGTTTATTATTTAAGAGAAAAAGGATACAAAGTAATTCTAGCAACCAATCCGCTTTTCCCAAAACTTGCCACGGATAAACGAATTTGGTGGTCGGGTCTCGAATTAGATGATTTTGATGATATTACTCGATTTGAGAAAAATCATCATTGTAAACCCAACCCAATGTATTATGAAGAAATAATAAGTGATAATAAGTTGGATCCGAATGCGTGTCTAATGATTGGGAATGATGTTGAAGAAGACATGATGGCATCACAATTTGGGATGAAGACGTGGTTATTAACGGATAATTTAATTCATCGTGGCTCAGATTATCATTGTGACTGGATGGGTTCACGAGAGGAATTAATTAAGAAAATAAAGGAGTTGTTTTAATGCGTATAGGATCAGTAAAAGAACGAAAAGATTTTGAACAACGTGTAGGGATTATGCCTTCTCATGTTATTGAATATATTAAAAACGGTCATGAAGTCTATGTGGAGTCTGGGTTAGGCCTTGGGAGTGGCTTTACCGATGAAGAATACCAACATAACGGTGCCATTCTTTGTGATGATGCTGCTTCTGTTTGGAAACAATCAGAAATGATCATTAAAGTAAAAGAACCCATCGCAGAAGAATATGATTTAATGCAACCCAATCAAATTCTTTTCACATACTTGCATCTAGCCGATAATTTACCCTTAGCTAAAGCATTAATGGAACGGAATGTAATTGCCGTGGCCTATGAGACTGTGACAGATGAATTAGGGCGCTTACCGCTATTAAAACCAATGTCTGAAGTAGCAGGGCGACTCTCGATTCAAGAGGGTGCGAAATACTTAGAAAAAACCTATGGTGGAAAGGGAATTTTATTATCTGGGGTTCCTGGTGTCCGTGGGGGTCATGTTGTCATTATTGGTGGTGGTGTTGTTGGTATGAGTGCATGTAAAACGGCGTTAGGAACGGGAGCAACCGTGAGTGTAATGGATCGGAATTTAGATCGATTGGCTTATATTGAAGATGTTTTCGGAACTGCTGTCAATACAATATATAGTGACTCAAAAAATATTGAAGATGAGCTCCGCCGTGCTGATGTTGTGATTGGAAGTGTCTTACTTCCTGGTGCTCGTGCCCCAAAATTGGTAACGCGTGACCATTTAAAAATTATGGAACCTGGAACCGTGTTAGTTGATGTAGCGATTGATCAAGGGGGATGCTTTGAGTCCAGTCACCCAACAACTCACAGCAATCCGGTATTTGTTGACCAGGGAATTGTTCATTACTGTGTTACCAACATGCCAGGGGCGGTTCCAAAAACTTCAACCTATGCGTTGGGGAATGCGACTTTACCATATGGTTTAAAAATTGCTAACAGTGGTATTCATGAAGCGGTAACCAATGATCCAGGGATTAAAAATGGTTTAAATATTTATCACGGACAGGTTGTGAATGACGCGGTTGCGGCTGCACTTGATTTAGAATATATTGAATATGAAAACTGTGTTAAAGTGGTGCAACTTTAGTGGTTATTTGTTAGAATGTAGTAAAGGAGGTGGCCGTCATACCAAATGTTATTACACATGGGCTGATGGCACTCGATGTTTATAATGAACTTGACGTGTCTACAGTCCAAAAAGCGATAAAAAAACATCCGCGAGCATATTTGCTTGGGAGCAATGGACCCGATATTTTGTTTTATTACAAAGTATTTCCATGGCAAGATCAAGAACTGAATAAAATTGTCGCTGATTATGGTGGGATTGTGCACCGAACTCATGTTAATGATTTTTATAATCAAGCGGTGAGTTTTATAAAGGAAATGAAAGATGAACGAAGAAAAACCATTCTAATTGCGTTTATTGCCGGACATTTTCAACATTGGTCTTTGGATACCTTAGCGCATCCATTTGTATTTTATCGCGGAGGCGAAATTGCTGGATCAACACGTTACTGGCATTTTCGATATGAGTCAATGCTAGACTCACTCATGGTTACATATGTAAAACGACGGGATATGGCATCGTTAAAACCAAAACGATTTGTCGATGTCAATGAAGAAGAACGACGTGTTATTGCTTCGTTTTATCAAACAATGCTCGTTCAAGTTTTTGGAATCTATTTGGAACCCTTAGTAATTGAAGAAGCAATTAGTTCCTTTAAAAAGATTTTGAATTATTTATACGATCCGCACAATATTATGACTCCAGTGATTCAAAAACTGGAACGTAAAATGGCTTATCCGTGGGCGTTTTCAAGTCATATCGTAAATTCGAATATCGATGCGCGATACGACGTTCTTAACTTAAAGCGTGAAACATGGTCAAACCCAACAAATATCGATGATACATCGAACGAGACATTTATGGAACTCTATGAGTCATCCATTGTGCTAGGAAATGAATGCATCGGGGCTTTAAACGATGCATTAGAACACAATGAACCTGTAAATTTTGACGCACTTCTAGGAGATCGTCGCTATGATACAGGGCGTCCACCCGGACGTGAGATGAAATACTATGATAGTATTTATCAAAAGTAAAAAACAATAACAATAATAGGGAGGGTTTTATATGTTAGTTTATATTCATGGAAAAAATGTGGAAATCACAGATGCAATGCAAGAAAAGGTGGAAGAAAAATTAGAATTCTTACACAAATATTTCGAGGTAGATGACTCATGGCGTGCAAATGTGGTTGTGAATGTTTATCCTCAAGGTTCAAAAGTTGAAGTGACGATTACATCAAAAATTGGACCACTACGTGCCGAAGTTTTACATGAAGATTTCTATGCAGCACTCGATCGAGTTGTTGATAAATTAGAAGATCAAATTCGCCGTCATAAAACAAAAATTTCACGTAAAAATCGTGAGGGCTTATCACAAGCATTCTTAAATATGATTGCGGAATCTGAGGCAAAAGAAGAATCTAAACTTGTTAAGACAAAATCCATTGTGGCTGAAAAAATGAATCTTAATGATGCGATTGTAGATATGGAAATGTTGGGTCACTCATTCTTTATTTATACGGATGATGAAACATCAGATGTTGCAGTTGTCTATAAACGTCTTGATGGCGATTATGGTTTACTCGAAGTCGATCGCGATAACGATTAATTTTCAACGATTAATATGATATGATATACTTATCAAAACGGAGGTTTGAACAATGAGCTTTAAAGATAAACTTAAAAATATTCTTACACCGGTTGAAGATGAATATCTTGAACTAACTGACGAGGAGGCTGAGAGCTTGAGCGAATATGAAACACCACGCGCATCTTCGGAAGCGCCTAAACTACCATCAGATACAAAAATGGTTTTATTTGAACCGCGATCATTTGAAGAATCTGAGGAGGTTGCTCGTTATCTAAAAGAGAAACGTGCAGCAGTTGTAAACTTACATCGATTACAACGTGACTATGCACAACGTACGATTGATTTCTTAACCGGAGTTGTGTTTGCACTTGATGGATCAATTCAAAAAATTGGCCACAATGTAATTCTTTGTACACCACGTACAATAGGAGTTCAAGGGGAAATTAGTATGAACCTTGAAGATTTAGATCAATAGTAATTGAGTATGTCTCATAAACCCAAATTTAGAGTGATGCGCCAAGGGTATGATCGCTTTGAAGTTGATCAAATGATTGCGAATTTGGAACATGATAAAACGATATTAACAAAACAAATTGAACTTTATCAAAAACAAGTGGAGTCATTACAGGAACAACGTGATATAATCAAAAAGCGATATCAACAATTGGTAAGCGAAAGTGGTGTTCGTGAGAAAGCTGCAGAAGAAATGTCGCGGCTTGCCTTACGGGAAGCAAATTCAATTATCGATACAGCCTATATGAATGCGGACATGATTGTTCGTGAGGCGATGTCTACATCGCGTCAAGTACTCGTTGAAATAGCTCGTATTTCAAATGAATCAAACGAACTCCGTGACGAATTAAAAGAAAAATTAATGGAATTAGAGGTGGCAATTGACGATTTAACCTTGCCAGATGCGCCCAATTCCAAACTTATTGGTGAAGATCAAGACACATTAAAACGATAAATTGTTTCAGAGAGCTTGTGGCTGGTGAAAACAAGTAACAATCCGTTTTAGTATCACTTGTGAACCTTACTTTTGAAATTATAGTAGGAAGTACGTACTACGGCGTTAACGTATTGAGATTACAGATTACTCTGTAAATTAAGGTGGTACCGCGTTGAAGACGCCCTTATGAGGGTGTCTTTTTTATATGTTAGGAGCAAAAATATGAACTACAAAGACACACTGTTATTACCCAAAACAGATTTTGAAATGAGAGGAAATCTTAATAAAAAAGAACCTGGAATTCAAGCAGATTGGGATAAAATGAACTTGTATGAACGAATGCAAGAAGTGCGCGAGGGCGCACCACTTTTTACCGTGCATGATGGTCCTCCTTATGCAAATGGAAACATCCATATTGGTCATGCTTTGAATGGTATTCAAAAAGATTTAATTATTCGTACCAAATTTATGGCAGGTTATCAAACACCATTTAGACCAGGTTGGGATACACACGGGTTGCCTATTGAAAACGCAATTCAAAAATTAGGTGTCAATCGCAAAGAAATGCCGATTTATGAATTCAGAGCACTTTGTGAGAAGTATGCTCATGAGCAAGTGGCGATTCAAATGGCTGATTTTAAATCGTTGGGTAAAATTGGTGATTATAAGAACCCTTATTTGACCCTTAATAAGGATTTCGAAGCAACACAAATTCGTGTATTTGCGGAAATGGCGATGAAAGGGATGATTTATAAAGGATTAAAACCGGTATATTGGTCACCATCCAGTGAATCAGCACTCGCTGAAGCGGAAATTGAATACCGTGAACGTCGTGACCCTGCAATTTTTGTCGCATTTGACGTTGTTGATGGCAAAGGCGTATTGGATGCAGGCGATAAGATGGTTATTTGGACAACGACGCCTTGGACCATTCCAGCAAACCTTGCAATCTCTGTTAATGCAAACATGGATTATGTTCTAGTTAAAACTGAGAAGGGTAATATGGTGTTTATGGAAACACTTATGGAATCCGCACTTAAAGAATTAGAACTTGAACAGGGCGAAATTTTAAAACGTTTTAAAGGACGCGATATTGAAGGTGTAACAACACAGCATCCGCTTTATGACCGTTTGTCACCTGTATTAAATGGTGATCATGTAACGGATGAAGCGGGTACCGGTTGTGTTCATACAGCGCCTGACCATGGGGTTGATGACTTTAATGTTTGTGCACTTTACGGTATTAAACCAATCAGTCCTGTCAACGAACAAGGTGTTTTAACTGAAGTTACTGGTGAATTTGCGGGATTGTTCTTTGAAGATGCAAATAAAGCCGTAACCATGAGACTTGAATCCTTGGGTGCTTTATTAAAAATGGGATGGATTAAACATAGTTATGCACATGATTGGAGAACAAAAAAACCAATTATCTATCGTGCAACAACACAATGGTTTGCATCCATTGACTCCGTACGTCAAAATGTATTGGATGAAATTGAAAAGGTGGAATGGACACCTAAATGGGGTCAAAAACGCATGCATAATATGATTGCAGACCGTGGTGACTGGTGTATTTCACGTCAACGTGTTTGGGGCGTTCCAATTCCAATTTTCTACGCTGAAGATGGAACACCAATTATTGAACAAGATGTTTTTGATCATGTAGCAGATTTAGTTGAACAATTTGGTACCAATGTATGGTTTGAGCGTGAAGCAATTGATTTACTGCCAGAAGGTTATACTCATCCAAATTCACCTAATGGTACATTTAAGAAAGAAACGGATATCATGGATGTTTGGTTTGATTCTGGATCTTCACATACGGCAGCACTAAATCACTGTAAAACACCACTTCCTGTTGATGTTTATGCAGAAGGTTCTGATCAATACCGAGGTTGGTTTAATTCATCACTTATTATTTCAGTGGCCCTCTATGGTTTTGCCCCATATAAACAAGTTGTAAGTCATGGATTTATTATGCATGATGACGGTGAAAAAATGAGTAAATCAAAAGGGAATGCTTTAAGTCCTCAAGCAATTACAGAGACTTTAGGAGCAGATATTTTACGCCTTTGGGTTGCAAGTGTAGATTACCATTCTGATATCAAAATGTCCCAAGACTTATTGAAACAAGTATCTGAATCTTACCGTAAGATTCGAAATACATTTAGATTTATGCACGGAAACCTTGCGAACTTTGATATTGAGACAGATGGTATTGCCATCGAAGAATTGTCATTGTTAAACCGTTATGTTCTAAACGAAGTAATTCGTGTTAATAAAGAAGCACAAGAGGCATATAAAGCCTTTGACTATCAAAAAGTTACAACAGCAGTTGTTAGTTCATTAACAAATATGATGTCATCCTATTATCTAGACTATACCAAAGATATTCTTTATATTGAAAAAGAAGACGACCGTGCTCGCCGTGAAATCCAAACTGTTATTTACCACGCATTGATGATTTATTCACGCATTATGGCACCGATTCTTGTTCATACAACTGAAGAATTGAATCGTGTCTTTAGACCTGAGGACGAGAGTATTCACCTTCAAGCGTTTAGTCAATTGGTTGATCCAGTTCTTTCAAGTGAAGAGGTTGTGGAAATGGATTCGCTCTTAAAATTACGTGAAGCTGTTTTCAAAGCACTTGAAGAAAAACGGGCAGAGAAGATTATTGGTAAATCCTTGGAAGCCCATGTGCGTCTTCATCTTGATGATGAAAACGCAGGTCGTGTGCGAGATATTCTCGGCAAACATGATGCACAATGGTTTATCGTGTCAAAACTAGAACTTGTAGAAGATGCATTAACAGACGTTATGGGATTTGAAATCGCTGTTGATAAAGTGGAAGGTCATACATGTCCACGCTGTTGGAATATTGTTGATGTTGTGGGTGAAGATGAACTTTGTCTTCGTTGTCATAATGTTGTCAAGGCGTAGATATGATCATTACATCACTTCAAAATGATTTCATCAAACACTGTGCTAAATTGAATAAGAAGAAGTATCGGGATGAATATAATGAAGTATTGATCGAGGGAGAGCATCTTATACAAGAGGCTGAAACAGCTGGAATTGTAAAGAAAACAGTAGGATTATCTGAAAATAATGATATTCAAATTACGGAACACATCGCTCATAAGCTCTCCAATACGGTATCGGGATCTTCGCAATTTGCGGTGATTTCGAAACCTCATTATGAATTAAAAAAAACTGAACGCTATTTAATTTGTGATGGCATTCAAGATCCGGGGAATCTTGGTACGATTATTCGCACAGCGCACAGTTTTGGGTTCGACGCAGTTATTGTGTCTGAAACCTGCGTCGATGAATTTAATCATAAAGTGATTCGTTCAACTCAAGGATCGATATTTCATATTCCAGTCATTCGAATGTCCTTGGCAATGGCAATCACTCAAATAAAATCGTGGGAGGTACCTGTATTTGCAAGTTATCTCGGCGAGAATACGCACAATTTACAAGATATCCAAACCCATCCAATTGCGGTTGTGATGGGTTCCGAAGGAAGCGGTGTATCTGATTCAATCGTGGACTTGTGTGATGGTACGGTTAAGATTGAAACATCACAGTTTGAATCACTAAACGTTGCGATTGCAACAGCAATAATCTGTTACACGCTTCGAAAATAGGGAGGAACCATGGAATTAAGATCGTTTACGGATTCTGATTTACCATTATATGTAGAACTTGCAACCAAATTTCTTACAAGTCCCGCATGTTTTGGAGAACCAGATTTTGAATTGTTTACGCGAAACTTTAAGCACATCATTAAAGAAAACGACTGCTTTGGCTGGTTTTTAGTCGAAGATGGTAAAGTCTGTGGATACCTCTTAAGCTCAATTATGTTCTCAACTGAAGTTGGGGGCTTGCAGTTGTGGGTGGAAGAGTTGTCTGTTGAAGATGCATATCGGGGTCAAGGTCTTGGAACTGAGGCGTTATCCATTTTGATGGATGCGTTTCCCGATGTAGTGCGCTTTAGACTTGAGGTAACGCCAAGCAATAAAGGCGCGAAAAAATTATATGAACGTTTAGGATTTGAGTTTTTGGGATACGAACAAATGATTCTAGACCGATAAAAAAACTGCAGGAACGGAGATCTTATTGATTCTCTCAATTCCTGCAGTTTTTTATAAAAGCACCACACATTGAGTCGTTTGTGTGGTGCTTTTAGTAAGCTTATTTATTGTCTGTGTACAATTGATTTACTTTTTCCCAATTAATAATTTCAAAGAAACTATTGATATAATCAGGACGACGGTTTTGATAATTAAGATAATATGCATGTTCCCAAACATCAAGACCTAAAATAGGTGTTAACCCTTCTGAAATAGGGTTATCTTGATTTGCCGTTGAAACGACTTTAAGTGATTTGGTTTCATCCAACACTAACCAAGCCCATCCACTACCGAAGCGTGTTTTTGCCGCATTTGAAAATGATTCTTTAAATGCTTCAAACGAACCAAAATCTTTATTAATTGCATTCATGAGCGCTTCACCAGGTTCTTGACCTTTTTGAGGGGATAAGAATTCCCAAAACATTGTATGGTTTAAATGACCACCACCATTGTTTTGAACCGCTGTACGAATGTCTGCTGGGACATTGTTTAAGTTCTCAATTAGGTTTGTTAATGATTCTTGCTCCAATTCTGGGTGCTTTTCAAGTGCTGTATTTAAGTTTGTAATATATGTTTGATGATGCTTTGTGTAATGAATTTCCATTGTTTTTGCATCGATTTGTGGTTCTAATGCATTAAATTCATATGAAAGTTCGGGTAATTTATAAGTCATCGTAAGTCCTCCTCTATTTATAAGTAAATTGTAACAAAGATGAAGGGGATGGTCTAACTAAATGCCTAGAAGTGCAGAATACTTTTCGATGAGATAATCAATGTAGTAATCAGGGTTGAAGGGTTCGTTGGTTACGTTCTTGATTATTGTTTGTGTATCGTACATCCCGCCGTATTGATGAATGTGGTCACGTAGCCATTGGAATATAAGGTCCATTCTACCGTCTAACAGTGCCTCATCAACATTTACGTCCTCTTGCATTTTCTTCATGAATTGAGCAGCGTATGCTGTACCAAGTGCGTAGGTTGGGAAATACCCAAATGAGGCATCGCTCCAATGTACATCTTGAAGAATTCCATTGCTTGGATTTTCAGGGGTAATTCCAAGTAATTGTGTCATTTGATCTGCGAAATATTGATCAAGTCCCTCAGCGCTGTGATTATGATTGAAAATCTCTTTTTCGGTATTATAGCGAACCATGATGTGAAGCGGGTAAGTGAGTTCATCAGCTTCTACTCGGATAAAGCCTTTTTCTACATAATTAATCCCTTTTATAAATGTATCGAGGTCAACATCATTTAATATATGGGGAATAATTGCTTGAAGCTTTGGATACAGTGGTGTCCAAAACGATTTGCTTCTTCCAATCATATTTTCCATTAAACGTGATTGTGATTCGTGAAGACTCATACTCATACTATCCGCAATCGGATAGCCTTCAAATTCAATATTGACTTGGTGATTATACATTGAATGACCGATTTCATGGATGATTGAAAAAATATTTGAGGTGAAATCATTTTCGTAATAATGTGTTGTGATACGAGAGTCGTTAATTGAGAACGTACTGCTGAAGGGATGCGCAGCATGTCCCATGTAACCAAAGGATGCATCATATCCCATATGATCTTTGATTAGATTTGAAATGAGATCTTGCTCATGGGTTGTTACCGTTGCGGTTAAAAACGCAGGTTTTGGACCTTGAGCTTTAATGACTCTATCGATAAATGGGACAAGTTTTTGCTCTAGTTTATTGAAAAAACCTTCAACATGCGCTTCACGCAACCCGTCTTCATAATCATCTAAGCATGATTCATAGATGCTTAAACTTGATTCGCGATGACGAATGGCGTTTTTTTGA
Source organism: Erysipelothrix sp. strain 2 (EsS2-6-Brazil) (assembly GCF_016617625.1). NCBI lineage: Bacteria > Bacillati > Bacillota > Erysipelotrichia > Erysipelotrichales > Erysipelotrichaceae > Erysipelothrix > Erysipelothrix sp. strain 2 (EsS2-6-Brazil). Next base: position 3,110 of record NZ_SBAR01000011.1, on the reverse strand, counting down.
CCGGCAATGAGTGCATCAAGATCGTTTTTAAAAAGACTGTAGTCGCCTTTTTCACGAGCATCTTCCCATGATTGTTGTGAGTCATATTTTAATTTATCAAATGCAATATACTCAGCAGATGGAATGTTTTTAATTTTATCGAGCTGACGTAATTGTGTTTTTGCACTTTCAGCGATAATTGGGTTATCATGATTTTCATTTTCCTTCAAAATCTGATAGGTTGTTGGATCGGTAAGTAGCTCAAAATATTCGCCTGAGAGAATCGATAGGGCCTTATTTCGAAAAGCTGCACCATTTCTTGGAGCAATGGTGAGTGCGTCAAAACTCATTGTTGTTATTGCAAGGTTTAAACTATTCAATTTATCGAGTAATACTTCATATGTCATATAGTGACCTCCTAATTATTCCTTATATTGTACCGCAAGCAGTGATAAAATGAAATAAATAACAAAGCTTGCATCCATTTCTGTTTTTTTATGACAAAAGTCATGTATAATAAATCTATATATGGGAGGGTTCATTATGTATGATAAATGCGTTGAAATGTTAAACAGTCGTGGCGTTGAAATTTCAGATATTATCGAATGTGTTGTTTTTCTCCAAAAGGACTATGTCGAAGATATCGATTCGGTTGACATCCACTCGATAGTGAACAGTGTTTTGAATAAGCGAGAAGTTCAGCATGCGTTAATAACAGGTATTAATATTGATATTTCCGTCGAAAATAAAAACTTCGGTGGTGAAACGATTGAGGACATCATACATCGTGATGAAGGTCTCTACGGCATCGATGAAGTACTCGCCTATGGAATTTGTAACCTTTATGGATCAATTGCACTCACGAATTATGGCTATATTGATAAAGTAAAACCTGGAATAATTGGTGCACTCAATGATCACAACAATGGGCAGTGTAATACATTTTTAGATGATATTGTAGGAGCAATTGCTGCATCAGCTGCGAGCAAATTAGCTCACAGTCAACATCAAGAAAGTAATACAAAGCAATAACGTAATAACTCATAAAAGAAAAGGTGGTGTTATCTGTGTATTCTTCAAATGACGTTGCTCTAACTGTAGAAAAACTTTTAAAACGCTTGGAAGTAGAGAAAGATGGGCTGGTTCTTGTTCATGAAAGCGATGGATTTGACCCGTTTTACTCAAAAATTATTCTGGATAGAATCCAAAGTCATATGAAAGATGGAACTGTTTGTGTATTTGGTGATTGCGAGTTCAATTCGGATGTACTTGTTAAGGATATGGTTCCCTACATCTCAAATCAAGAACGTCTTGTTCTCTCAAGTGGGAAAATGATGCAACTCATGACACTTCAACAAGAATGCATTTATGCAACACACCCGAGTTTGATGATAGCGACTGCCGGTAAATTTAGTCGTTATTTCGGAAGACCGACGGATTTAGATTTTCCTTATGGAACCCATTCTGTATTCACTGATTTTTATGATCTAAATGCTACCTTAATTTTAGTCGGCGATGTCTTAGAATTATTTGAGGCCAAGTTTGCGTATGCTACACTTGACCATCATGTTATTCGAAAGACTGCCTGTCTAAAGGATAAGTCGGTGATGACGTATCTGGATATTGTCCCCAATTATACTCGTATTTATGATTTGGTATTTAATTCTAAACTGCTTCTTTATGAGCAATTGGATGGGCAGACACTTTACGGGGTCAAATACCGAGATTTTATTGATTATTTAAGAGAGGTACTTTAACCTCTTTTTTATTTTGCTTGTAAAATATATAATAAGAAAGGATGTTTTAATTCAACGATTCTAAAGTATTGAGGTGACTTTAATGAAAACTAAAGATCTTGTAACAATAGCAATGTATGCATCACTTTTCTCAGTTTTGGAGTATATTACGGTTACGTTTGATGTTTTGAAATTGCCACAAGGTGGCTCTATTTCTCTAAGTATCATTGTTTTAATAATCGCAAGTTATCAATTAGGGTTTAAAAAATCGCTCTGTGTAGCAATTTTATCTTTTGTCGTAAAATTTATGGTCAAAACGCCCATGGTGGTTCACTGGATTCAATTTCTATTTGATTACATTTTTGCGTATTCTGCCTACTCAATCGCCGGTCTCATTCCGAATCTCAAAGTCCACGATCTATCCCTACCGTTTGGTGTCATCGTTTCAAATATATTAAGATTCATAATCCATACAATTTCAGGGCTTTTATTCTATGCTGAGTTTTATCGTGGGAATGTCCTACTCGGTGTTGTTTCATATAACGCAACTTATATGGTTCCAACTACAATCATATCATTCGCATTCATTTTAGCGATTCTACCTAAAATGAATGCTTTGTTAACGCCACGAACTTCAATTAAGAATAGAAATTAGGATAATATTGTGTATAATGTTAAAGGATGGGAAGTGTTGTTATGTTACCAAAAATTGGAGAAGTAATTTATATTCAAAGTTATAAACACGATGGGTCACTCCATCGAACATGGTCAAGTGGAACGGTGCTCGATGTCGATTCAGAAAAAATCGTGCTAATAACATACAAAACCTGGGTTGTTGAGTCTGATGGAAGAAGATGGTTTACCCGTGAACCAGCAATTTGTTTCTATTACTTAAATCGTTGGTATAATGTTATTTCGATGATTCGTAATAAGGGTGTATATTATTACTGTAATCTTGCTTCACCAAGTGTGTTCGATGAAGAGGGTCTTAAGAATATAGACTACGATCTGGATGTTAAGGTTTTTCCAGATGGAAAATATATTGTTCTAGATGAAGATGAGTTTGAAGAGCATCAAGTATTAATGAATTATTCGCAAGAAATTATTGATGTTGTAGTCGAAGAAAAAGACCGTTTGGTCGAACAGGTAAAGAGCAAAAGTTATCCATTTAACGAAGAAGAAATCTATAGATATTTCGATAAATATTTAACGGTAAAAGAATTTAAATAAAAATCCATAAAACATTTGACAAATCTATAGATGTGGGATATTATATACAAGCGCTAAGGGAAACCGAGTGCAGAAAATGGTCTTTGAAAACTAAACAGGAAACGTCAATTTCAAAAAGAAATACGGATAAATAAATAAACAAAACTCGTCAGAGTTAAAAAGAGA
>NZ_SBAR01000010.1:0-62598 GCF_016617625.1 Erysipelothrix sp. strain 2 (EsS2-6-Brazil) | reverse complement strand
AATATCTTGATGATATTTGCTTCAAAATTAACTCAATGCCGCGAAAAATATTTGACTTCAAAACGGCCTATGAGATAGACTTTAATAAAAGTAAAAGTGGTGCGGTTGAGATTTGATAAAAGAAAAACACCAATACTTGGAACGGAACTGACCTAGTTCCAAGTATTGGTGTTTTTTCTATTGCGCGTGGAGATACTCATTAAAAATTGTCTCCATAGTATCAAAGCTTGCACTGCCTAAATCCAAAATAATTTTATGGAATGCTTTCTCATCAAAGGCATCTCCCAATTCTCTTTGCGCACGTTCTTTCATGCTTTGGATTGACATCGCACCGTAGTAATAACTCCATATATTACCGGGCTCTAGGATGATTTGACGATAGATTTCATCACGTTCGGATTCACTGTTATTTACATAGACGGAATCAAAGAATGCTCCCATTTCTTCACGACTCCAATCATTATAATGGATGCCAATATCAACTTCCAATAAGATTAAGTACATCGACTCATATAAGTCGCGAATGTAATCCTCATACCCTTCTGGACCCCCAAGATAACGGATTGAGAGCTGTTCAACATACTGAGCCCATCCTTCTGTCATTGCATTATTGCGGATGTACAGCCGAATTGGATGCATCCCTTGAATGCTTCGCATATATTGAGTTTGATACATGTGGCCTGGAATGGCTTCATGGGCAAAGGTTGTAAAGTTTGCCGGATCAAACGCGCTATTAATGTAGATTCGTTGCGTATGCTCAAGTTCACTATCAATGGGCGGCACGTAGTAGAACGCGGGATTTGAGATTGCTTCTAAAGAAGGATCGATTTGATGTACTTTATAGGGAATTGCGGGTATTTCAGGAAAATCATTTTTACTCTTAAGATAAAGATCATCAATTAAAGCATATACATCTTGATACTTAGGTGACGTTTGATTGGCTTCAAATTCTTGGTACTCCAAGAGTTTATTGCTGCTTTCCACATCTTTTAAACGTTGATAAACTTCAATACGACGATTACTAATCCACATTTGAAATTCGGGAATGGTTTGGTTTCGACCACTTAAGGAAGGAATTAATGTCTCATAGTATGTTTTTCCATTCTCAAGATGAGCGAGCCCTCGATTGGGACGCGTCTTTATTGTTTTAAGTTCATTCTCTAACGTAACAAAAGCATTATAGAAAACATCGCGAATCATTTCTCGGTTTTGCTCGATGTACACTGTTTTTTCTGATTGATTAAGGAATGGTGCGGATTCTACTTTTTTATCAAACCCTTTAATTAGGAAAAAGTCATCCGATAAGGACTGCTCTTTCATAATAGTCGCAAATTCCGTTAACGTTTCATGTTCATACTGGGTCATCATTTCTGTTTTATTATAAAAAGCGATGGACTCATCAAAATACGACGGAATGGAATCAATCAAAGAAAAATATCCAACGATATCACTTTTCGTTCTGAAGGTAAATCCTTCCAGGTATTGAGGAATTGAATCCAATTCTGGATCCACTTGGAATTGGAAGGGTTGATAACCTGAAGCCATTCGCTCAAGCTCATAGAGCAGCACGCGTTTATCGATGATTTGTTGATCCGATAACGTTCGATCTTTAAATTTACGAATATTCTTTTCAATATCTTTAATTAAGTCTTTTGACATTTCAAAATCTTCTTCACTTCCAAGTCGAAACGCATAGTGTTCGACGTCCACATCATAATCTTCTGGATGTTCCAAAAGATAATTGCTTGATGGATCTGTTGAACCGATCATTGACACTAAAGCAGTATCTAATGCACTCTCAAAATCTTTGTTTGTGCCATCATCACTGGGTGATGATACAAATTGGCAGCCAAACAAATTGATCAGTATGATTAGTATTGTTAGTGTTTTTTTCATAGACTATCCCACCCTATTCAAATTTTCGAGCCATGCATTCGTTGCATCCATCACCATTTCCTTTTTTTGACTTTGAAATATATTATGACCTACACCTTTAAGGACTTTCAATGCTTTTGCTTTGCTTTCTATCGTTTCATAAAAAGCTTGCGACGATTCCAAGGGAACAATTGAATCACAATCACCATGAAAAATAAGACAGGGGCACGCATACATGCTCATCCTGGCCTGAATTACCATCGGTGCATGAACAAGTGTCTCTAAAACAAACGCTTGTGTGACACGCTTAAATGGCGCTCTAGACAATGCTTGTTCAATCATGCTTAACTGCCATAAATCATCTTTAATTAAGGCGGTAAACAACGCTAAAACTGAAATAGAAGATTGATTGAGTGATTCCCAATGATCTTGGACACAAAGACCTGGAGCCAGTAAAATCTGTCCATCAATACGATGTCCATATTCCAAGCCATAAAGGGCAGTCACAAGACCCCCTAAACTAAATCCCATAGTATAGATTGGACAATCAGAAGCAATTGTTTGCGAATACGACACAAGAGTATCCAAATCTAAAAGCAAATCACGATAGTCCTTCAAATCTCCTAAAGGAGCCTTTGTACTCCCATGACTGCGCATATCATAACGAATTACTGTATAGCCCCGTTGATTGAGTCCGTATGCAACGGAATTATAATAAACAACTTGTTCTAAAAAGCCATGACTGATAATCACAATCCCTTTTGGATTTCTGATTTCATTGACTAAAACATTCAATTCAGTGTCATCATAGGCTTTAATAAATAATTGCATAGGTCACCTCTAATCCCACGTCTTACTTTAATCATATTGGAATTTAGGACAAAAGTATAGGAAAAAGAGAACAAATTATGCGATTTTCGAAATATTTGTGGATAAAAGACGCGATTCAACGAACCCCAATTGAAAATATGGTATACTTTCAATATCGTTTAGAAATATGAGGTAATTGTATGAATGAAATGATTCCAATATTCTTTTTATATTGGGTAATTTATGGTGTTATAGGTTGGATTATGGAAACACTTTATTGTTCCATTCCAGAGGGTAAATTTGTGGAACGTGGATTTTTAAACGGTCCGATTGTACCTATTTACGGATTTGGAGCGTTGTTTGTTCTCAGTATCCTTAAACCTTTTTTAGAGAGCCCAATTTTAGTATTTGTTTTAGGATTTCTATTAACCAGTGCTTTGGAATATGTAACCAGTTATATTATGGAAAAAGCATTTGGGATGCGTTGGTGGGATTACTCCCATTATAAATACAATATTAAGGGACGTGTTTGTCTTTTAAACAGCACGTTATTTGGTATTCTTTGTGTCGTTCTTGTAGAGTGGATTCACCCGGGTGTCGTGCAAATCGTTGATCGATTGAACCCAACAACCATTCGTGTCGCGTCAACGGTCTTAGGCATCGTAATTGCGATTGATTTCGTTGTATCGGTTGCATCCGTATTGAATCTTAAGAAACGTCTTAAATCATTGGAAGTCTTGCATACCGAAATGTCAGAACTTATTCATAGTTTAAATGAAAAAAGCACCCTGCGTATCGAGGAAATCAAAGAACGTATTGCTGAACTTAAAGCTGAATACAAATTTACTGAACGTCGTCTGATTCGCTCATTTCCAACCATGAAATCTGAGCAATTCAGTGAATTCTTTGAGGATGTGAAGGCTGCAGCTCGTTCCAAACGGAATAAAATTAAAAAAGATTAGAAAAAAAACACCTTACGATCAAGGTGTTTTTTTAGGATTTAAGGTTGAAACAAGCTTAACCATTCTTGGATAGTAAAGTGTCGCTAAGACCGCCGCAAGAAGTCCTTGGAACACATCACCTTTGAAGGCAATAAGCATCGCACCCCAACTTTGCGCAATCCATACAGCCACAAAGCCATACATCACCATCATCCATAGCCCTGCCAAACAGAAGGGAATCCAACGTCTTGAGGATTCTAGGTGATGTCTCAAGCCATACAAAATCACAACTTCACCTGCTTTAATGACCAAGGTAAAAGGCGCATAAAGGGCATAACCTGCGAAAATATCTGCAAAAGCACTTCCAACTCCCGCAGCAAAGAGCGCATAGGGAAACGGCACTACAGCCATTGAAATCATAATTACAAAATCACCGAGATTGAGATAACCTCCGGTTGCGGAAGGGATTTTTATCATCATCGTGACCACAGTAATCAGTGCAGTCATCATTGCGGTAAGCACCATCCATTTTAAAGTGTTTGATTTTTCCATAACATCCTCCTCTTTATTTCCTATTATAGCATTCTCACGCTTTTCAATCTTAGCTATTAAACTCATTTAATATAAATTAAGGTAAAAAAAAGAGACCTCTAAAGAAGATCTCCTTGGCATGTTGATTCTTGCCAGTTAATATTACATTTAAGAATTTGATTTGGTGCTTCCATATAGTCACCTTCGATCCGATCAATCAAAATCCGTGCTGCTTGATAGCCCTCATCGTATGCAGGTTGGACAATGGTCGTGACAGATGGTGATGCAACATTAGTCCACTCTGTATTATCAAATCCAAGTAAACCGATTGTGGTAGGAATCAAATTCCGTAATTCTTTCAATCCCATATAAACAATGGGTAAGAGCCAACAGTTGGCTGCAAAGATCAATGTTTTACGGTTTAACATAATATTATTGCTGATAATTTCTGTAATTTCTGCGGGTGTGACATTGTCTGACACAATTTGCATATTACATTGTTTGCCATTTAATGCAAGTGCATCAATAAAGCCTTGTGAACGTTCTTGACGGGTTGAGAGAATACTTGGATCTGCGGTTAGAAGAATAAACTCTTCATACCCAAGTTTCATCATTTCCTCGGTCGTTTCTAAAACAGCTTCATAATTATTCGTTTTTACCCAAGGGTTGTTTTGAACATTCGTCTGTGAATCAATAAAAACAATCTCCTTATTTTGAGAACGAATTTTCTTAATCAATTTATGAAAACTTGTTGTTGGTTGAACAATAAACCCATCAACACCCATCGCAAGCATTCGATTGACATAATTCTCTTCGTTTTCGATATCGTAGTTGGTATTCCCTACGATAAGTTGATATTTCCCCTCTTTTGCTGCTTCATCAATTCCTTTAACAATTTGATTTGCAAATGCATTGGTGATATCACCGATAATTACACCGATGAGTTTCATGCTTTTTGCATTTAATGAGCGCGCGACCACACTGGGACTGTAATTTGTTTCCTCAATGACTTTCTCAATGCGTTCGCGTGTTTCCGCACTCATTTTATCAAATTTTCCGTTCAAGAAAAATGAGATGGTGGTTTTCGATGTACCCGCCAACGAAGCGATTTCTTTAATCGTTAACTTCTTTTCCTGAGTCATGTTTAATTCCTTTCATCAACTTATTCTTTTTTTACATCATAACGTACTTATTATATTACTAAGTAAACCGATTAACAAGTTGTTAGCGCTTTGATTTAAGCGCGCATTACCTTTTGTCCGAAGCGATTTGAGCGTACAACACATTTCGCGTGGAATGGTTTTCCATTACAGTACATAATTTTTTTCCCTTGCCAAATCTCTTCGTGAAGCACACAAACCTCAATCACTTCATCATCATTTTCAAAAGCATACGCGCAACCTCGTTCATCAGCGATGGGCGTCTCGCCATTTTGAAGAATGGGTAGACGTGTTACCGTCCACTTTGGATCTACAAAGAGTGTCACGTTTACACATGCATCCACAAAATCCTGTTCTTGGACTAAAACAGAATGTGTTGATGCCTTATTGTATGTATATGAAATTACATCTGAAGCCACGGTGATCGGACTTGTACTCAATACATTTAATTTCGATTCATCTTCAAACTTTATTATACCATTTTGATACAGTAATGATTCATCTAAGTGATACTTCGTTGTAGCAACATGGTTTCCTTCAGCTTTAACTTCATCGACAATCATCCAAATACCATCATCAATAACAATCAATTTGCGTTGGTGCACGGAAGCATCCGAAACCACAACGCCTTCATAGTAATGGCAATTTCCCTCATGACGCACATAATTTTTAAGTGGTTTATAAAAAGAAGCATACGTCCATGAGGTATCAGGAATTGCGGAAGGCTTTCCATCGAGAATAACGGTATTATGACTTTCCATGCCTTTAAGGTGCATGCGACGTGGGTCATCTTCACGATAAGTTAAACGCCCTGGATCAACTAATACAGGTTTTCCTTGGAAATATGTTGAAACATGGAGATTATCTGCATGCCCGTGTCCACTTCCTAAAGACCCATTCGTAAACATAGTGAAATGCGCATCCGAACCCCAATCACTTCGCGTGGTAAAGATACCACTATCCACGCCATCGTAGTTTAAGGAAACTGGAACTTCCGTTTCCAATGCCTCAAAAGCATCCTGCATCATTACGCCGTACGCATAACAAACCTCAAAATCAAGCACATCATGAGCTTTTGATTTATACATTGGATTTTGTAACGCTACAGCGCAATACCCCAAAATGCCACCTAAAACCGTTCGATCACTATCCCCAAATGCCACAATATCGCCCTGTGGGGTTGCTTGATAATAAAGCGCGTATGCCATTTGATCAAGTGTTTGCTTAAATCCTTCTTGGTCTTTCACATACGGTAACGCCTTGAGTCCATAATTTAGAACTTCGACGTGATACATCGTTGACTGTTCCCAATGCATACCATCTGGATATACTTGAATCTCAAATTGGGTCTGTATTTCTTCATGAACCCATGTTTTAAAGTCTGTATCGGCATCGTGTTTAAGCCACCCCAAATACTTGGCCAAAACACAGGTTTGAATACTACCCCAATTACTCAATGTGTACTTGGTTAGATAGTGTTCTTTAAGATAGTTTGCTTGTGTTTCAAGACTGGTTTGAATGCGTGCAAAGACATCCTCATCTAAAAGATGATACGCCTTTAAATAAGGGCATAAATCCAACCAATTATTCATCCGCATCGCAGTATCCAGAGTACGTGTAGAGGGTCCTGAAGTGAGTGGTGTATGTTCATCAATCCAATGCAACACTCGATCTTTGGCATGGTTTATATACTTTAAATCGTCCGTTAAAACGGTCGCCATTACTAATGACGGAAGATAATCCATTCGATTCAACATAAATATCCACTCATCATCGCCATTTGGTGTGGTTGTCCATCCAAATGGATTTAAGGTGTAAGGTGTATCACATGGTTCCATATCCCAATCACGAGTGAATGTAAAGATATTCATCATCAGTTGATCTGCATAAGCGACCACTTCTTTTTCCTTAAAATTATACATTGATTTTAAGCGTTTGAGATCAAGGACGTTCGATTTGTGTTCAATTGTTTGATATAAAGAATTCTTTACCATCTTATGTTCTCCTTATGAATAAAAAAGAGAACTACTTATCGAAGTAGCTCTCTAAAGTTAAATACTAAGCTAAGATTCCGAAGAAGCTTAAGGCAACACCAAGTATTACTGTAAGAATAACAAGTTTGTATGTATTCCAACCTTTTTTCTTAATTAGGTAGTACATTAAACCTGTATAAAGCATTGGTAACAATGCAGGAGCAACTTTGTCTAAAAGACCTTGGATGTTAACGGTTGATTGTTTAACACCTTCTTGGATTTCTCCAGCTGCGAATGAAATATCAACTTTCATCTTAACAAATGTAGCTGCAAGACCTGAAATAACTGTAACACCAACAATGTTTGCTGCTGTTGAGATTTGTTCCATCTTTTCACTTAATTTATCAATAATGCTTGTACCAACTTTATAACCATAAACACCCATTCCGTAACGAATACCGAATAATACAGCGTTAATAGTGATTAAGAATAGAAGCGGAGCAATTGAAACACCATCCATTGCAAGTGATGCAAAGATTGTTGAGAAAAGTGGTGCAATCGCAAATTGTGATAAGGAATCACCGATACCAGCAAGAGGACCCATTAAAGCCATCTTGATTGGACGAATTTCTGACTCAGGACGTCCTTCATCAGCCATTACTAAGTGTAATGAAGTAATGAAAGGAAGTAATTGAGGGTTTGTGTTATAGAATTCACAGTTTGCACCAAGTGCTGCTGCGAAATCATCATCGTTTGTATGTACTTTTCTTAATGCTGGATAAAGAACTAAAGCATAACCAAGACCTTGGTAGTTACTGTAGTTAAATCCGTTTTGTAAAAAGTATGAACGTGCTGTTGTTTTAAAATAATCTTTTTTTGTTAATTTATTAGATCCAGTCATCGTTACCTGCCTCCACTTCTGTTCCTGATACATTTACTGTGTTTTGTGAATCATTGTATTGTTTTACTGCAAAGATAGCACCTACTAGAGCAATACCGATAACTGGTAATTGGAAGTAAGCTGCACATACGTAACCTAAGATTACGAAAGGAATTAATTCTTTCTTAACCATTACAGATAAGATCATTGCGAATCCAATTGCAGGTAACATACCACCAGCAACGTTTAAGCCTTTTAATAACCATTCTGGAATTAATCCAACAAGTTGTGTTAGAAGTTCCATACTGTAAGCACCTAAGAATCCTAATAGGAAACCTACGATAGCAAATAGTAATACTGTAAAGTTTGTAGTCATACGGAATTTCTTGAAATCTTTGTTTTCTAATGCTTTTGCAGCACTCTCAGGAGCACCAGCGCGGATTGTGTAAACAAATGTTTGTAAGAATTGAATTGCAACAGCAAATGGAATTGACAATGCTAATGCACTTTCAGGTGTAATTGAAGAGTTTGTAATCGCCATCAATGTACCGATGATACCAGGACCGATTGGGTTAGGTGGAACAGTTCCTCCGGCTCCAACACCGAATCCCATAAATGCTAATTCAGAAATAGCACCAACTTGTAAAGCTGTTTGAAGTGCACCTGGGTGACTTCCGTTTAAGATTAACCCAACACCAAATGCTAAGAATAAAGCACGGTTTGAGTAGATACCCCATAACATACCTGCGTAACAGAATGCAGTCCATAGACCGATTAGTATCGCTTGAAATAATGTAATATTCATTATTAAATTCCTCTCTTTTCCTTTTAGAAATAAATAGTTATTGCCTTAATGCTTAAATATATTTACGGATGTCAACTGGTGCTGCACCGTCTCCACCATTAGGTGTTGTTTGAGTGTTGAAAGCAATATCTTTTGCTACCATTTTTCTTAGGCAGTCTTTATCATCTTCACCTAAGAAGATTGAACGTGTAACTTTTTCTTTGCCTTCACAATTGTGAATGTTTCCAATATTGATCTCTGAAATTGGAACACCACCTTCAACTAAACGTAAAGCATCTTTTGTATCTTTCACAATCAAGAAAATGGATTGTTGTGGAGACGCTTTATGAATAACTTCGATAACTTTGTCAACGGGGAAGAAACGCATTGCAACTGATTTTGGAATTACAGTTTTCATGAGTGTCTGAGCCATGACATCTTGTGCAGCTTCATCATTTGCCACGATAACGGTGTTAACGCCAAGTGATTTAATCCAAAGCTGACCTTGACCGTGAACGAGACGTTCATCGATACGTGTCATTACAATATTTGGAGTACTCATAATTTTACCTCTTTCTTACCAATACAATTCCCAGTCTTTATAAAGACGCATTAGAGCTTCTAGATAATAGTAGTCGCCCCAGATGTTTCCTTCATCCACACCTTTTCCACTGTGCCATGAATAGACACCGTGATAAAGCACTGGATTTCCTGGTTCATGTGTTGTTTTTGTATAGTTGTCGATCAACGATCTTAAGATTGTGTGTGATGCTCCCTCATACACAGTTTTAAGTTCATCATTTTTCATATATTTGATCATTTCTAGCATACCACATACTGCAATCGCTGCAGCACTTGAATCACGTGATTGGTCATCACCATCTGTAAAGATGAGATCCCAATAACATACGAAATCTTTTGGTAAACGGTTTAAGAAATAATTTGTCATTCCTTCATGCAGTGGGAACACTTCGTCTTCATGTGTATAACGATAGTTTAATGGAATACCATATACACCCCAAGCTTGGCCTCGTGCCCAGGATGATTCATCATTATAACCTTGACGTGTTGCTCCACGTACTGGACCACCTGTTTCAGGATCCATGTAGAATGTGTGGAATGCACTTGCATCATCACGAATTACGTATTGACAGCTTGTGTAGAAATGACGCTCTGCGATATCCGCATATTTGTCATCACCCGTAACTTCTGTTGCCCAATATAATAGTGGGATGTTCAATAAGCAATCAATAATGAAACGGTAATGCTCAGGATTATTATACTCGCCCCAGGCTTGTATAAATTCTCCCTTTTCTTGCCAACGGGTAAGGAGCTTATCAGCCGCTAAAATAGCAGCTTCTTTTGCTTTTTCAGAACCTGTTAGTTTGTAACTTGCCACACATGATAATGAATATAGGAATCCAAGATCATGGTGATCAATTTCAATATCATTTACAACACGATGGTGGAAAGAATCAACATTTTTATCTGCGAGCTCACGATACTTCTCATCACCTGTGTATTCATACGCCAACCACAATAGACCGGTCCAAAATCCGTCTGTCCATTCGATATTATCGATGATCGGATATTTCAGATCTTTTGTTGCTGACCATGGGAAGCGCTCACCAATGTGCTCCATATTGAGATCAATCTTTTTAATGGTATCTTCAATTGCTTGCTTCACTTCTTCTTTTGTAAGCAGTGTTGCATTCTTGAAAATATCAATATCGCGGATTGGCTCAATGGTCACTTGCTTAATATGCTTTTCCATGTAAGTACCTCCTTGAAAAACGTTTATAAACTGGTTTACTGGACATACGCATTATAGCCCTTGAATTTTGTCATGTCAACGGTTTTTTTTAATAAATCTAACCGCTTTCATGTGAAATTATCATTTTTTTCACAATTTAGTCCTTATATATAGGCGAAACATTATTTTTTTGGTAAACCAGTTGACAAAACCGGTTTACTCACCTATTATTGTCTTAGCTGGTTTGCTAGAGACCGACTGGACATTGGTCAAAATAAAAGGGAGACTACTATATGAGTGAAGTTTTAAATAGAGTTGAAAAAATCGGTATCGTTCCCGTAGTTAAAATAACTGAAATCGAAGATGCGTTGCCAATGGCACAAGCACTTTATAACGGTGGCATCGATTGTATGGAAATCACATTCCGAAGTGAATTTGCGTTACCCGGAATCGAAATCATCGCTAAAGAATTACCAGATATGTTAATTGGAGCGGGTACCGTCTCATCAGTTTCCCAAGCCGAAACTGCAATCAAGGCTGGGGCACAGTTCATTGTAACACCTGGATTTAATCATGACGTTGTGAAATGGTGTGTTGAAAATGATGTTCTTGTATTACCTGGAATTTCTACAGCATCAGAACTTGAAACAGCAATCTCTTATGGATTGACAAACGTTAAGTTCTTCCCTGCAGAATCAAGTGGTGGTGCTAAGAAGATCAAAGACCTCAGTGCACCGTATGCTGACATTACATTTATGCCAACAGGCGGAATTAATGCTAAGAACATGCATGATTACTTAGCTTTACCTTGCATTAATGCTATTGGTGGTAGCTTCATGTTGCCTGCTGATGCGATTGCAGCTAAAGATTGGGATACTGTTGAACGCCTAAGCCGTGAGGCAGTGGATGCATTGTTATCATATGAATTAATTCATATTGGTTTCAATAACAACACTAGTGAAGAAGCCAAAGAAAATGCTGAAGTATTATGTAATTTGTTTGGATTTAAGTATTATGGAAAACCTAAGAGTCATTTCGCAGGTCGCGGTTTTGAATTCCTTAACTCAGTTGGACGTGGTGAACACGGACACTTTGGAATTTACACACCTTACCCAGAACGTGCTCTTTATCAATTAGAGAAAAAAGGCATCCATGTTGTAGAAGATACAATTACTCGCAATAAGAAAACAAACAAAATCAACTTTGCATACTTAGATAAAGAAATCGCAGGATTTGCCATTCATTTGATTAATCCTGACGTAAAGATGTAGAGAGGGTATTTAAATGAAAAAAGTAATTACATTTGGAGAAATTATGCTTCGTCTTGCTCCAGAAGGTTACCTCCGTTTCTCGCAAGCTGATCGATATCAAGCGACTTACGGTGGTGGCGAAGCAAACGTTGCCGTTTCACTTTCAAACTTTGGAGTGGACGCAGCATTTGTAACAAAATTACCAACACATGCAATTGGACAAAACGCTGTTAACGATTTACGTCGTTACGGTGTCGATACAAGCAAGATTACACGCGGTGGCGATCGTGTTGGTATCTACTTCTTGGAAAAAGGTGCTTCACAACGTGCAAGTCAAGTTGTTTATGACCGTGCACATTCCGCAATCGCTGAAGCAACACCAGAAGATTTTGATTGGGATGCAATTTTTGAAGGATACGACTGGTTCCATACAACAGGAATCACACCTGCTTTAGGTGAAAACGTAGCCGAGATTACACTACAAGCTGCAAAAGCAGCTAAAAAACACGGTTTAACTGTAAGTTGTGATCTTAACTTCCGTAAGAAGTTATGGAGTAATGAACAAGCAAATAAAACAATGGGTGAATTAATGGAGTATGTTGATGTTGTCATCGCTAACGAAGAAGATTCACACGATGTATTTGGAATTTCAGCTTCAAACACAGATATCACAACAGGTGAAATCAACCATGATGGTTATATTGATGTTGCAAAACAACTTCACGAGCGCTTTAACTTTAAAGCAGTTGCAATCACATTACGTGAAAGCATCTCAGCAAGTGATAACAATTGGTCAACAATGCTTTATACAGGCGATCAAGCTTATTTCTCAAAGAAATATAACGTTCGTATTGTAGACCGCGTTGGTGGTGGCGATTCATTTGGTGCTGGATTAATTTACTCCATGCTCAATGATTATGCACCTCAAGATGCAATTGAGTTTGCTACAGCAGCGAGCTGTCTAAAACACTCTGTAGAGGGTGATTACAACCGTGTTACTGTTCAGGAAGTGGAAACACTTGCTAAAGGTGACGGTTCAGGTCGTGTACAACGATAGGAAAGGAATTGAATATGAGTAACTTTAAAATGGAAAACTTCCGTTTAGACGGAAAAATCGCTCTTGTAACAGGAGCATCATACGGAATTGGTTTTGCTTTAGCTCAAGGATATGCTGAAGCAGGCGCAACAATCGTATTTAACGATATTAATCAAGACCTTGTAAACAAAGGACTTGCAGCATACGAAGCAGAAGGCATTAAAGCTCATGGTTATGTATGTGACGTAACAAATGAAGAACAAGTTACAGCAATGATCAAACAAATTGAAACAGAAGTTGGAACAATCGATATTCTTGTAAATAACGCTGGAATCATCAAACGTGTACCAATGATCGAAATGTCTGTAGAAGATTGGCGTCAAGTTATTGACATCGACCTTAATGGACCATTCATCATGTCAAAAGCTGTTCTTCCTTCAATGATCGAAAAAGGACACGGTAAAATCATTAACATCTGTTCAATGATGAGTGAGCTTGGACGTGAAACAGTAAGTGCTTATGCTGCTGCTAAGGGTGGTTTAAAAATGCTTACTAAGAATATTGCATCAGAATACGGTGAACACAATATTCAATGTAATGGAATTGGACCTGGTTATATTGAGACACCTCAAACAGCTCCATTACGCGTTGATGGACATCCATTCAACAGCTTCATTATTTCAAAAACACCAGCTGCACGTTGGGGTAAACCAGAAGATTTAATGGGACCTGCTGTATTCTTAGCTTCAGAAGCATCAGACTTCGTAAACGGACACATCCTTTATGTTGATGGTGGTATCTTAGCTTACATTGGTAAACAACCAGCATAGTTTAAAACCAAAACGATGTATCGAACGCCACGTGGTGGACACATCACGTGGATTATTAGAAAGAGGATTAAATATGAAAATCGCATTAATTAACGAAAACTCACAAGCTGCTAAAAACGGAATTATCTTAGCATCATTAACACAAGAGGCTGAAAAAGCTGGACACACAGTTGTAAACTACGGTATGTACAACGGTGAACAAGAACACCAATTAACATATGTTAAAAACGGTCTTCTTGCTTCAATCTTATTAACAACAAAAGCAGTTGACTTTGTTGTTACAGGATGTGGAACAGGTCAAGGTGCTATGTTAGCATGTAACTCATTCCCAAATGTACTTTGTGGACACGTTACAAACCCATTAGACGCTTACCTATTCGGTCAAGTAAACGATGGTAACTGTATTGCAATGCCATTTGCACAAGGATTCGGTTGGGGTGGAGAATTAAACCTTAACTACACATTCGAAAAATTATTCTCAGAATCATTTGGTGGTGGATATCCTAAAGATCGCGTTATCCCTGAACAACGCAACAAAAAAATCTTAGATGGTGTTAAAGAAGTTACACACCAACCATTAATTAAAATCCTTAAAGAAATCGATCAAGACTTCTTAAAAGAAACAATTGACTATCCTGAATTCAAAGAATTATTCTTTGAAAGCTGTCAAGATGCAGAAATTGCTGAATACCTTAAATCAGTATTAGCTGCTTAGTAAAATAATTATTTATACGAAGGCTCCACAAATCATTCGTATAAACATTTCTCCAAATATTACACTGAATCTGTGTCTTACAACTTGTAATTTCTCCTTTATCACAATTCAGTGCCCTTCTACCGGCTTCCAATCGTAGAGGGTCAACTCAATCTTAATTCTCCGATATAGTTAAGGTTAAGTTATGATAGCAGATAGACGTTTACGTCGCTCTTCCTTAATTACACTGCTATCAGTAAGCGCAATGCTATCGCCTATATCCCGTCTTAGTCGATAGCACAAATAATATAATAATATGAAAAAGACCCTGCTTCCTGGGTCTTTTTTTTATCGTTTTGATCGTAACAAGATACCTAGGACGCACAGTAAGGAGCCTAGAAACCAAGAAGATTGCTCTGTCACACCCGTAGCGGGTAAGTGCTTCGGTTTACTGTAAAGAGGATCTTGTTGTTTTGAAGCGTTAGATTGCGATGGTAACATCTGTTGTGGATTCGCATGAGTTTCTGATTTAACGGTTTCCATTGGATTTTGAACACCCATCTTGCCTCCCGAAATATTGAATGTGGCTGTTGGTATGTTTTGATGCGGTTGAGATGCAATGGATTGATTCGCATTCGCATTTCGAACAAGTGGACGCTTAAGTTCCAATGACACCAATTGATTTTGAGTTTGTGTATAAACGTTACCGCCTTGTTGTGCCAATGGCAATTGAGTCGTTTCGAAATTTTGTTCTTGCTTTAACATCTCAGTTACCAAGTGATGCATATCCGAATGCGATGAAGGCTCAATCTTCCCTGCTTTCCCATCTTTCAATACAACCATTGCAGATGCGATGGTTGCTTTAAGATTACTTGACTGTCCTTTTTCTGGCTCTACTAAACTAAGGGGTGAACGTGTCGTTTTCACCGTATCTGTTACAGAATGTCTTGGCCCTACTCGATGACGTAATCTTTCATGTTGAAGTTCTGTGGACAATTCAACAGGTTTTATTTCAAGGTGATCCTGATGTTCAATGATCGAATTGACTGGTGGTAGTGACTCCGTTAACTTAATGGGATAACGTGGCGCTTGCATCGTATGCTTAGCCACTGCACTTGCCCCCGCTTGAGGAGCAGGCGCTACATTTTGAAGTCTTGTAGATGATTCAACATGTAATGTTTTCGATTGATCTGGTTCCCCGATGGATTGACCCACAGGATCGTTTAAATCCGTTGATTGAGTCAAAACATCCTCAGTTGTTTTTGGAGTCATTGATATCAGGGTTTTAGGCTTTGGATTAAATGGATAGATATTCAGATCATAGTGCTCCATTAAATCAGCTAACGCTTGACTCGTCTTGACCGAATATTTCTCACTCAAACTTTGCTTGGTACTTTCATCAAGTTGATTGAATCGACCTACCATTCGGTTTACAAGAGCATCCACACGTTTATCATGTTTTTTCTTTAAGTCTGATAAGCTGCATCCCGGTTTGCGATCATTGCTATACACATGATGAACCATTTGACCAATCGGTGTTTGATGTTCTTCCAATATTCGAACTTCATCCAGCTTCTCAAATTCTTTCCCTTTACGTTTTTGATCAAAAAAATCAAAACGTGCTCGAATTCCCATGGGTAAATCGTTCAAAGGTTTGCTTGGATCTTTGGTAACGGATGCGCTGCTTCCTTCCACCTCAAACTTTAATTGACCGTATCCATAGGTGCCATCATCCACAAGGCGAATGTGTTTCATTCCTTGCTCGAGAGTCACTTCAATGCGACCTCCTTCAAAGCTCATCGATGGTCTTGACTTAGAGAGTGTATACCGTTTTACATCCGGTTCTTGCTCTGCTCTTGGACGAATAACCGTCACCGCGATATCCACAAGTTCCTTAAACAGCAAATTATTATGATCATCATTTTCAATATGGAATGGACTGAGGAACAAATCATATCCCACCATCCCTTTACCACCTTTTTGAACACCTCGATAATCATCATTTACATCCACATACCATTGTGTCGTTCCCTCATCTTTTTTAAGACTTCGAATTTTAAACGGGAGTCGATTCGGTAACGACGCATCATATTGAGGCATAGAAATTGCTTGTTTTCGGACTAAACCTCTCATATCATAACGATTTGTACGAATTACAGGATCCTCCCGTCCTGTATCAATGAGATAGGCATAATTCTGATAATTATCAATCCCTTCATCCAAATCATCTTGTAAGAGTGTGAAATAGTAGTCCAATTCTACCTTGTCACAGACAAACGCTTGCGAACCATCTTCAAACAGTTGGATAACAGGTCTAAAACTATCTTCATGAATCGTATATTTGTCACGTAAGTGCTGACGTGCGGCTGCATCCATTGCATTATCCGCTGCCACAGGCATGATTAAAAACGAACCAATTATTGTAAGTAATATTGCTTTAAATTTCATTGCTAACTCCTTTCGACGCAAGTATAGCATTGAAATATATTAATCAATCTTAAATCGAAACCGTTTGCGTATAAAAAAATGCCCGAAGGCATTAAGACGTTGGAGAACAGGTAAGGTTGTTATCTTGAAGCTCAAGCAAAACATTTTCCAAGGATTGTTGATTTGAGACAGGTTGCATCGGCATCAGCATCGACTCATCAATTTGGTCCCCTTCCAGCATCAAGTTTGTATAACCTGAAGCAATCGCATATGCTTTATGTTTATGTTCATACTGATACACAAACATCAATGTCCCATTTACATAAGATTGTTGCGAGTCACGATCACGTGCATTTGCGATGTTCTTAGGGAGAATTCCATAACAAACATATACTTCTTGCGCGTCCGCATTAACCGTTTCCTCGACACGTTTTTTCGCATCACTTCGAAGCACATCCAGATTATTAATGTGCTCAATGTTTTTAGGTACGACCGCTAACGCATCTACATCAAAAGCCATACTTGTTTGTGCCAACATAATTTGATGTTCTAACATAAACGTTTTCCCTGCTGTAGAAGGTTTAACCGTAACAGTTACAGAATCTCCAATTGATAATTCAGATGGATTGACAATGGCATACTCTAACATCGAAAACAATTCCTTCATCGTATCATCAGCCAGCGTAACCCCTGATGTATCCAATTCCGCAATGCCTTCACCATTGGTTCCACTAAATCGCAATTTAAAACCATCAAAAGGATCAAACACGACCTCATTGTGAATTTCTTGAACGGTAAATACTTTTTCAGTATCCGTAAATACAAGTTTATTGGAGTCCATAAAACGTTGCGTAGACTCGGGAACACGCGCTTTTAAAACAACACGATCGCCAATTTTTAAATTTTCATTTGGTTCTAGCGAATACTTAATCGCTTTGTGAACGCGATTGAGCTGTGGATCGGACTCAATTAATTTTTTATTGATATCAATGTAGCCGCTTGCCCCTTCTTCATCCCCTTGAAATCGAACACTTACATTGGCAAATGGATCAATTTTCGTAATGCGATAGATATGATCCCAAAGAAAATAACCGCCAACAGAAATAAAACCGAGAATCAACAAGATAATCACACAGCGCGTCCGATTCTTATTAGATTCGCTGGGCAAAAAGGTTTGTGTCTTTTCATGTGTACTCAGAGTTTCAGAATGATCATTTTGATTTTGCTGATGATGTGACATAGGACCTCCTTTTCTATAATAATAGCATGGAATGAATTGTTATTGTACCTATATACTGTCCTTTACGATACTTTTATTGAACAAAGAAAAAGCACACCGTAGTGTACTAATCTTCGAGCGCAAAAAGCCCTGCTGTATAGCCTGTTGAAAAAGCGGATGTAATATTAAATCCTCCAGTATATGCATTATAATCCATCAACTCACCACAAAATGAAATGGTTGGATTAATTTTTGATCGCATTGTCTTTGGATCAATTTCTTTAAGATTGACGCCACCATTCGTAACAAATGCATGTGCGAACCCACGTGTAGCATAAACGGTCATTGGGAATTTCTTAAGTGTTTGAATTATCTCATGATCATTCTTACAGAATGTTTTGAAGTACGCGATTAAGCGCTTTGGAATGCCTTTTTCTTGTACAAATGCTTCCCAATCCTCATGAAGCTGTAGTTGTTCAAGTGAAACATTGGGCAAGAAATCGATACTTAAATTGACAGGACTCTCCTTATCGAGAATGCGCATGACATAAAAACTTGCCCGTAATGCCGCAGGTCCTGATATTCCAAAATGCGTAAACAGAAGATCATGCGTAATACTGTGCTTAATTTTTTGACCCTTATAAACATGAATGGTTACATCATGGAAGGACAGCCCTTGTAAGGTCTTCTCTTGAACAAATAGATCATTGGAAACTAAAGGAACCTCAGCAGGCACTAAGTCCGTAATTGAGTGCCCAATCGATTCTGATAAGGCATAGCCGTTACCATCTGAACCCGTTCCGGGTAAAGTACGGCTTCCCGTCGCAAGAATCAGATGATCATAAGGGAATTTTTTTGCTTCCGTATAAACAACATTCCGATCCGTATCAATTCCGGTTACAAATGCATGAAGATGTACTTCCACATCTGAATTTTGAAGTTTTCGATTTAAGGCGTCCACTATATCTTGAGATTTGTTACTTTCTGGAAAAACACGGTGATGATCTTCAATCTTTAAAGGACAGCCATTTTCAGGAAAAAAAGACTGAATATCTTGCGGATTAAAATTCGTCAAACTTGAAAAGAGAAATTTACCGTTTTTAGGAACATGTTTGATTACTTCTTCATTACTCACATTCGCCGTAACATTACAGCGGCCGCCACCGGTCATACGTAATTTTTTACCCAAACGTTCATTACGCTCCAATAAAATAACATGGGCGTGAGGATGATTTTTCTTCGCCGAAATTGCAGCCATCATCCCCGATGGGCCGCCTCCAACAACAACAATATTTTTCATATAAAACTCCAATCTTTATCTTATTATACATAAAAAGAGTGATGAATTCATCACTCTTGAATTGCAGATTGGATTCGCTTAAGACCTGCCTTTAAAATTGATTGGGGACAGGCTAGATTCATACGCATAAACCCTTGACCCGATTCACCAAATTTTGAGCCCGGGCTCAAAAACACATCGTGTTCCTGAAGCTTTTCGATAAGCTCCGCTTCCGTCAATCCTGAATCTCGGAAATCGAGCCATTGAAGATAAGTTCCTTCAAGTGGACATACACGAATTGGTATGTTTTCACGCGCGATAAATGACTTAACCAGTTGATGATTTGCTGCAATCAAACAAACAAATTCATCAAACCAAGATTCGCATTGTGTATAGGCAATTTGAGTTGCAGCAAGCCCGAGGACATTTGTATTCAAAGATCCTCCATCTTGCGTTACTGAATCCTGATATTGATTTCGCAATGATTGTGACGGAATGATCACATGTGCATTGTGGAGCCCTGCAAGATTAAACGATTTGCTTGCGGATACAAAGGTGATGCTGTGTTGACGTGCTGTTTTGCTTAAGGTTGCATAAGGTATAAATCTGTACCCGGGCATGATTAAATCACCATGAATTTCATCTGAGAAAACGAGTACATCGTATTTATCACAGATTGCTTCAATTTGTTTGAGTTCATGCTCACTCCATACGCGACCAACTGGATTATGGGGGCTACACAGTAACAATACTTTTGTGTTTGCATCTGCTGCTTTCGCTTCAAAATCTTGGAAGTCAATGACGATTACATCATCCACTTCGACAAGCGTGGTTTCAACCACCTTACGTTTTAAATTCTCAATGCTCCGTTTAAAAGGATAATAAACAGGTGACATAATCATCACCCCATCCCCTTCCTTAGTAAACGCTTTGAGGGCATGATTAATCGCCACGACAACTCCGGGTGCTTGAAGGATCCAATCTTGTTTGAGTTCCCATTGATGGCGTCTTTGATACCAACTGATGACGGCCTCATAATACAAAATGCTTGGTGCCGTGTATCCAAAGACCATATCATCCAGATAAGCCTTTAACCCTTCGGTGAGGGCTTTGGGATGATACATATCAACATCCGCGACTGTAAAAGGAAATGCATCAACACCATGGTTGGGCGCATTCTGTTCCATCTCCATCCACTTATATGAGCGGTCATTGCGACGATTACGTATTGTTTTAAAATTTTCCATACAATCCTCCTAATTTCTACTTTAACAATATCTTCACAATCTTGTGTGAATAACAGCAAAAATCTTATGGTATAATACAGATACAAGGGGTGATTTTCATGCAACAACGTCATTGTGATGAATTAATGCGTGTGGGTAATGAATTAAAACGGGCACTTGAAAATGCACTGGCAACGATGGATGGTGCATCAAATTGGGGTCTTCTTGATCTTTTGAGCGGGAATTATTATATGACATTTACCAAATATCATAAAATCGAATCTGCAGAAGCAAATCTTGCGCATGTAAAAGATTTAGCTCGCCAATTTGAATGTGAACTGGAAGCGTTTGATCAAAGCAACCCTCGTACCCTTGATACCGCGCCATTTCATACCATTTCTCATTATTTCTTTGATCATCTTTACGTTGATTTTTTAATTCAAGGCAACATCACGGAAGCCAAAGAAGCGCTGAAAGAGATGATTCGTTGTACAGAAAATATTTTAAGAACTGTGAATGCTCAATCTTAAGGAGGCTTTATGATTAAGACGAAAGTTTTTCATGACCATAGTCATCAAAACGAAGCACCGCTCGATGCTTTAGAACAAATGGAACGATTTATTAATCAAGAGGATGTTGAGTATCTCGGTCACTCCCATGCCAACCGTACATCCCGTCAACACTTAATCGGTTGGACGGAAAGTCATTATGACCGTGAAATTATTCTCGTATATAATCAGAAATAAGTCATAACATAAAGCCCTTATTCAGTTGAATTTGAATAAGGGCTTTATTTATTGATTTCGATTCGCGCGGTGAGTAAGTTTAGATGTGGGTATCGCGGAATGCTTGTAAAATACCAAAGGCATCGCGGTGACGCATTAATCTATGATACTGTTTCTTATTGCGAGCATCATCAAGGCGCCGCATTTGATAAGCATGAACATCCATCTGGGATCGGTCAAGTATTATTATTTGATTAAACGCATAAGCAAAGACAACGATGCGATAAAGCGGTGAGATTCCTGTAACTTCAAACGTTCCATCTTCTAAAACATCTCTTAACGTACGCTGAATCTCAGCTTGTATCCCTTCAAAGTGATTCTCTAACACATGATGGTTTAAAAGCTGTTCGATGTGATTAGGCGCAACATTTTGAATCATAAAATGTTCTAATTTTGGGGATGGGATTTCAAAATCAAGATGATCATATTTTAAGGAATCCGCATAGATTGTTAAGATGAGGTTGTCAATGGGAAACGTGGAATCCGTCAAAACCATGGCCTGATAAAGCGTATGCATGCATTGGAGTCCAAATTCTGACATGTGAAGCATCTGCTCCACAAATTGATTTAAAACCCGTGTGCGGGGATCAATGGCAGCATGACGCAATAAATACAACGCACTGAATAAAAGCAACCCCAGCCAAAGACTTGAGAAGATTAAGAGGTGTAAACGGGATAATCCCATCAAATCCCCTCCCGTAATACCCACTAAGATTAAAATTGACGAAAGTCCAATAATCATGCGTTCATTAAACTTAAATGTTAATTTACGTTTTTGATATAAAAAATCAAAATAGCATTCCAAAAAAACCCAAGAAAGTAAGATTGTAAATACCGCAATGGGAATCCCTGAAGTAGGTGACTTATAGAAAAATGAATAATACGCATACGCCATTGCACTTGCAAACAACAGCCATTTAATTTTAAATCTTTGCATATAAGCCCTCCTTAATCGTTCTCATTATATCAAGTTTTATTTCACCCGTCTTTGATAATCATCTCATATTTTATGGATTGCGTCGGTTTTGATCCCAAGTGGTCGCATACATAATTTCAAACGTTGTACGTGTCGTAGAAAACCGTAATAAGTCTCGAAGCGAAACAGAAGACAGTTTGGATGAATGTTTGATCATCATTGCCCATTCCAAAGCGATGGTGGACACTTGGTAAACATTCGCAAACGTATTTTTTAAAACTTGGTTTTTCATATTCGCAAATAAATCTAAAACTGCACTCATTTGATAATCCCATCGCAAGACTTCTTGTTTTCCATCAAAAGCGTTAACAACGACGATTGTACAATAAAGCCCCAGAACACTTCCTTACGGTATTGTAATCCACGTAATAATAGCGGAAAGCACTGCAAGAAAAAACCAAACATTTGTTATTTTCTTCATAAATATCCCCTCAAATATTAGCTTTATGATAGCAACTTTTTGTTTAACATTCGGATTGTAAACAAAGGGTGGGTAATAATTTCATGATTTTTCAAGCGTTTCACTCATTGTTCATGTTTTTATCCGTTATAATAGATAAAACAAGGAGAAAAATATGGCAAATTTAAAAGATTTGGTAAAGCAATTTTTACCACAAGATGAAACAACCGATGCACTCATGGATAACTTCGATGTGAAATCATTGATGGGTCTTGCAAGCAATCCTTCCGCAATGGTTACTGAAATGTTGAAGAAAACAGGTCAAGAAGATTTAGTCCAAAATCTTATGAACCAAGCCCTTTCCCATTTCACAAAAACAGAAAGCAACAAAGGGAATCAATTCTTTGATGTAATCATCCAGGCCATTACATCACAATTAAGTATGGATACCGGTGTTAAGGTTGTAAAATCATTAATGGAAACCATGATTGGTAATAAATCATTTGATGTTGTTAACGATTTAAATCACGCTTTAACGTCACAAGACGTCAAAGAAGAAACACGTGGATCGATCGTTGATACCATTACACAAAAAGCATTTGATTTAGTTAAAGGGGCTTAAAAGCACTAAAGTACAACACTTTAGTGTTTTTTTTGCACCTAAATATCACACATCCAACCTATAATTATCATGCATAGGGGGGATTCTTATGAAAACTGTTTTATGGGTATTTGGCTTTCTTCTTGTTGATCAAGGAAGCAAGTATTATGTTGCTTCGACTTTGAATCAATCAACGCTTTATCTCTGGGGCGATTCACTGCAAATCCATCCACAAATAAACACCGATTTAAGCTGGATAAACCACTTCTTAAAAGATACATTTAACCTTAGTATTTCAGCTCATTTTATGCTGATGATGCGCGTGTTCATATTGCTCATGATTGTAATGTATTTAATTTACCATGTTGGTATCGATAACCGCCGACTTGATGGTCACTACCGCATCAGCATTGCCCTTATTTTAAGCGCAACCCTTGCATCCATTCTCGATCAAACCTTATGGGGTGGTTCCTTTGATTGGATTCAATATACCACGCAATCATTAACACAATTCTCTTTTGATTTAAAAGACTTATTTCTCGATTTAGGGCTGCTTTCACTCGTTGGTGCCATGCTTATAAACCACGAAGGACGCTTATCAGAAATCATTTTTTTACGTAAATGGGTCAATTAGGACGTAAATACGACTGTTAAGCACCTTTTACGTTATTCCGGCTTCCCTTACGATATACTCAATCTATAAATGATGGAGGTCGCGTTATGACAAAACAATATGTTGAAATTCAAGAAGCAATTCAAGCTGGAGAACAACTCTTGTATCAATTGGAACAATCACGTGCTCAATTAAAGAAAGCATCGGATTGGGGCCTGTTTGATATGTTTGGGGGAGGAATGTTTGTGACAATGATCAAACATAACCGTATTAATGAAGCAAAACAACATATGAATGATGCGCAGTTTCTCCTACAACGATTCAGTAAAGAATTACGGGATGTGCACGGTACCTTTGATGACCTTGGTGATTTGAATGGTTTTTGGACCTTTGCAGATTATTTTATGGATGGTTTTTTTGCGGATTATATGGTGCAAACAAAAATAAACAATGCTCTTTCGAAACTTGATGGTTTAATTCATAGTGTTCGCGGTATTGTTAATGACCTCCATCACATGCAATAAAAAAGACGCAAAGCGTCTAAATATTATGAGATCTTCGTTCGGGTATTAGGGCGAAGATTTTTTCAATTGCAGGAGCGCATAGAATGTACAAGGACCAGCCAATCATGCCACCAAAGGTATTGGATAAGAGATCGTTAATATCCGCGACACGACGTGTATACAGCGTTAACTGCATCATAAGTTGGGTCATCTCAATACACAGTGAGAAGGTCATACTTAATAGCACAATTTTAATAAAACTTGGTTTTTTAAGTTTATAATTCATTAAAAAACCAAACGGCACCAACATCACAATATTTGGAATTAAATAATCCATATAACTGGAATACTGACTAACAAAAAGATCCACGAAAAATGGCTGGATATTGTAATTCAGTCCAAACTTGAGTGCTTGATTCGCAATAATCTGTTTATCATTCATCGGAATTGGTAGCAGTGCGACTTCAAAAACACCACAAAAATAGATAAAAAACAGACTGTTTATAATACAGTCACTACGCTCTTGTTTTCGAAAGTACATAAAATAACACATGATAAACAATGCAATGTATAAGTAAATGCCGGTATTCAGTTGGACGGGTCCATTGCGAAAAGCATCCAACCATGCACTGATTAATATGATCACCAAAAACTCCTTTACGGGTTACGCTAACTGTCATTGTATCACATCTCTTCCAAGAGACCAATGCGTCTAAGATTAAAGCATTTTCACAAATTTATAATGGGTTGATTCAAAGCCATGCGCTGTATAAAATGCATGCGCTCGTTTTCGTTTTTTATTTGTCGTAAGCTCTAATTGAAGTGCTCCCATTTCAATCGCAAATAATTCCGCATGATTCAGTAAAGCCGCTCCATAACCTTGACCGCGACAGGATGGATTCATCACAAAATCATTAATTTCCGCAATCAAACCACTGTGATGAAGTTGCACATCCACTCGCATATTCAAACACCCCACAACCTCCTGTTTATCTTCATACACAAACATGTGCATGGAGGGATTGGAATAGACCGCATCAAAAGCAGTACAAAATGCTTCATAGGGAAACTCTGTATCCTCTAAATCATTCATTAAATGCCAAATCGCAGGTAAATCATCCATTTGTGTTTTTCGTATCATCACATTTCTCCTTTTAAAAAACAGGCCTTGGCCTGTTAGACATTTATAAGATTCAAAGAACCTTTATTTAATTTAACTAAAATTTGGATGGGTCTTGTCAACACAAGTATTGCAAGAACAACACTTAAACATACTGTTGCATTCATTCCAAAGACCGTATGAATTTGCGTAATCTCTGTAAAGAATTGGTGTCTAAAGAAATATTCCGAAAATGCATAAAGAATTCCAAAATGAATCAATTGACTGATACCTTCCACAAAACTGGTACGACCCCATACCCCTTTCAATTCACATTGAACAAGTATTGCTTTCATTAACTCTAAAATAAAGTGAATAAAAACCATTGCCATAATATACATTAAGGCTTCGCCATCAAACATAAACGCAAACACGCCAAATACAACTGCATGCACCCCAATATGTGCAATCAACCAAGAAAATGATGAGCTCTTGTTCTCAAACATTTTATTGGATTGTAGATGGAAATCTGCAAGAATATGTAGAATGGCAACATATAAAAACAAATTAATCATAACCTTCTCCATTCGTTCCCACTTCATTAGAGTATACATGAAATGTTTTTATAATATCAAGTATTTTTTACAAAAATAAAAAGGCAAGTGGTGACTTTGCCTTTTTAGGAGAATTATTTCATAAAAATACGAATGCGATCCATTGCGACAAGGGATCCATTATACAAGACACTTGCGGCAACAACGGGCATATAAATAAAATAAAGTGCATAAGCTTGTTGGTTCGATGGTACAAGACCTTTCGCTGCAAGACCTAAAAGCAAGAGAATCGAAACCGCATTAATAATGAGAGGTGGTAACCATCGTTTGGAGGTCACTTTATTCAACAGGAATGTCGCTAATACCGATAAACCCATAAACACGATTCCATAATAGAACCATCCGATAATTAATTGACTTAAAGTCATCAAACCAACTCCTTCTAGTTTTCGTTCATCGCTTTCACAAAGCGATTTGTGATTTCTTGAGGTCGTGTAATCGCACCCCCTACAGTAACACAGTGAACCCCACATTCAATCGCTTTTCGCGCTGCTTCAGGAGCATGAATTCGTCCTTCCGCAATCACGGGTATGGATACGTTTTGAACTAAATCTACCATCAGTTGATAGTCTGGTCCTTCCAGTTGGGGTGAGTAATCGGTATAGCCACTGAGTGTTGTGCCCACACAGTCCATACCGATCGCTTCACAATGCATCCCTTCTTCTAACGTTGAAATATCACCCATTAAAATACAGTCTGGATATTTCGTCTTAATTTCATGAATAAATGTTTCGATGGTTTTACCATCGCCACGCGGTCTTAAGGTTGCATCCAAGGCAATAATATCACAACCGGATGCTACGAGCGCATCAATTTCAGTCATGGTTACTGTGATATATTGTTGGTAGTTTGGATAAGGTTTTTTAATAAGCCCGATCACTGGAAGATCCACTGCAGCTTTTATTTGCTTGATATCCGTAACCCCTTGTGCTCGTATTCCTACAGCACCTGCTCGTGCTGCTGCTTGAGCCATTAACACCATGATCCCACCCTCTTCACGATAAAGAGGCTCATCGGGAAGGGCTTGACATGAAACGACAAGACCCTTCTCGAGTTGTTTAAAAATACTATGCTTTTTCATATGCTTATCCTTTCACAGCACCTACTGTAACACCTTGTGTAAAGAAGCTTTGGAAACAGAGGAACACAACAATCATCGGTAAGGATGCAAGTAATGCCCCTGCCATTAGAAGTCCGTAGTTTAATGAGAACTCTGCAGACTGTGCCATGGAAGCAAGGCCTAATGGAAGTGTCTTCATAACTTCCGAGTTTGTAAAGACAAGTTGTGAGAAGTAATCATTCCAACTTGAAATAAAGGTAAAGATTGCAAGCGCTCCAATCCCTGGTTTTACAATTGGAAGTACAATGTGCCAGAATTTCTTAATTTCACCACAGCCATCGATGTCCGCAGATTCTAACAAAGAATCTGGAACAGCATGCGAGAATTGTTTCATTAAGAAGACGCCAAAGGGCCATCCAACTGCTGGAAGAATGAGCGCTGCATACGTATCCATTAACCCAAGTTCGGTAATAAAACGTAGAAGCGGTATTAAGATTACCTGTTTTGGTAAAGCCATCGCAGCAATAAAGATTGCGAAGATCAGCTTAACCCCAGGGAATTTTTTCTTCGCTAAGGCATATCCAGCAAGCGAAGCAGTTGTACACACTAACAATGTCGTTGTTAAGGACACAAACACTGAGTTAAAGAACCAGCGAGCGGTTAGTGGTTGTAGTAATAATTTATAGTTATCAAATGTTGGATTTAAAGGAAACCACTCGGGTGGCAAGGCAATCGCAACATCTTGTAATTTAAATGAACCGGATGCAATCCAATAGAATGGAAAGATAAAGAATATGGTGAGTGCGACTAAGAATATCATTGAAATGATATTAAAGAGTCCAAATTTTTTAAACTTCATATATGTTCCCCCCTAATAATTAACGTCATCGGACAAGAATTTAAATTGTAAGGTCGAGATAATTGCGATAATTACCGCAAGAATAACTCCCATCGCTGACGCCTTTCCATATTCTTGTAGAATAATCGCCGTTTCATAAACCAGATACATTACGGTTGAGGTAGAGTAGTTTGGTCCTCCGGCTGTCATTAATTGAATCAGAGAGAAGATTTGGAAACTGTTGATGGTTGTTGTTACCACAATATAGAGTGTGGTTGGTTTGATCAGTGGCCAGATTATTTTTCTAAAAATAACCCAGTTTCCAGCACCATCAATGCGTGCTGATTCCAATAACTCTTCTGGAACGTTTCCCAAAGCTGCAACATACAGAATAATGGGTTGTCCAAGACTTGTGGTAATAAGGACTGCAATAATTGCATAGATTGCGGTCTTAGAATTTCCAAGCCATTGTACATTTTCACTAATAAGTCCTACATTTTTTAGGATATAGTTCAAGATTCCAAAATCCGGGTTATAAATCCATAGCCATACGACTGTAATGGAAACAACCGAAGAGATTGCAGGAATATAGAATACACCCCTAAAGAATGATCGAACTGCAGCGTGTTTATTATAGATATGGATTGCGATAAAGAGTGCCAACATTACCACAATTGGTACCGCCACTAAGGTGATAACCGCTGTATTTCGCATTGATTTTAAGAATATATCATCATGCATTAAGTTTGCGTAATGATTGAGTCCATAGAAGACCTGGTTACGTCCTCTAAATCTGAAAAATGATAAGTAGATCCCTTTGACCATGGGATATAAAACGAATGTCACGAAGAATAACATTGCAGGGAGTAAGAATAAATACCCACTGGTATCAATATGCTTCTTTTTAATTTTCTGTTTTAATGCCTTCATACATATCCCCTTCTAATAAAAATGGGAGATGAAACAAACATCCATCTCCCATACTATGATTGATAACCTATTGTGCTTCTTTAATTGTATTATTTGCTTTTTCTACAAATGCATCCGCTGCGGCTTTCGGTTCTGCTTCACCACTCATTACAGATTGTAACATTGGGAACCAGTAAGGACGCATTTTTGCATAACCTTCAATGGTATTGTAGTAAGGACCAAATTGAGGTGTGAGTGATTCTGCGAATTTAAGTTCTGCATCATCGTATAATCCTGTTTGACCTTGTTGTGCTGAGAAGTTTCCTGTTGCAAGAAGTGTACGTTTACCCCAGACTTCATCATTAATCATGAAGTCTGCGAATTTTTGAGCTGCTGCTGCTTTTGCATCGTCACCGTTGTCAAATACAGCAGGACCCGCAACTAAGAATTCATATTTAGGTGCTTTCGCATCATTTGGATAAGGTAAGAAACGTGCATTCATGTCGGAACCTTGCATGTGTTGTGTACGAAGTCCTGGAGATGAAAGAATTGAAATTGCGGTTTTATTGGATTTGAAGTATTCTTGACCATCTTTTGATTCAAGACCTTGTCCACTTCCAAGTAATCCCTCTTTTGAAGCTTTAGCTACCCATTCAAGACCCTTAACACCTTGTTCGTTATTAATGGTATATTCTGAGATTGCTTCATCTGTAATCCATGATCCGTATAAGTTTGAAACAAAGGCACGAGGACCTTGATCCC
This sequence comes from Erysipelothrix sp. strain 2 (EsS2-6-Brazil), assembly GCF_016617625.1. Taxonomy (NCBI): domain Bacteria; kingdom Bacillati; phylum Bacillota; class Erysipelotrichia; order Erysipelotrichales; family Erysipelotrichaceae; genus Erysipelothrix; species Erysipelothrix sp. strain 2 (EsS2-6-Brazil). Next base: position 32,770 of record NZ_SBAR01000010.1, on the reverse strand, counting down.
CTGCTGCTGATTTTGCATAAAGCAATGTCGGAATCATTTCTGGATCTTTTTCTTTAACTGCTTTTAGGAATGTCTCAAATTCATCAACAGTCCAATTACGTCCTGGATTGTCTTCTTTATCTAATGGAAGAAGATCTGTAATCCCTAACTTATCTGTTACATTGGTATTTACAGCCATTAAGAATGGTGCAATCCCTTGTGGGTAAAGATAGAGTTTATTATCAAGACTACTTGCTTTTACTGCAGATGCATCCAGTTGTTTTGTATCCACATCTGCAAATTCTTTGAGGTAACCCTTTGAAGCCCAGTCAATGACACGTCCTGGAGCATCATAGATTACATCAGGATTTGTTTTGGATTGAATTGCGGTTTCAACTTTAGCTGGACCATCTGTAAAGTCAATTTTTTGGTACTCAACTTTAATTGTTGGGTTCTTTTCCTCAAATGCTTTAATAAGTGCTGCATCGTAATCTGCTGAATCTGGAAATTCTTGATCATTGGTAAAGTTTGGGAAGTTCCAATATTTAATGGTTACTTCTTCAGAATCATTCTTTTTACCACATCCTGTTAACAATAACGCTAACGCTGCTGTTGTAATAACACCTTTCGTAAATCGTTTCATGCTTTTCCTCCTCTAACATGCATATCAAGCATTTGGATATGCTGTGCGTAATTTCATAATAGCATCTATTTATATCTTTGCAAGCGTTTTCATAAAATTATTTACAATTTCATAATTTATGAAATTCATTTTCGTATTCACGCTTTGGATTTTACTTTTATTAAAAAAATTTTCGTAAAATACGCCTTTAAATAAACCTATTCTTCCGTTTTCTCATTGGCTTTCTTAATAATCGCATCAACCGTCTGGCTCATTACATAACTGTATTGATCATCTTCCAATAATTTCATGGAGATAATATCAACAAGATACATAATCGCAAACTGTGAATTCACAAAACGTTTGTTGTCGATAAATAAACTGTTGTATACAAACATTTGATAGTCACTAATATGGGCCAATTCACTTTCTGAGAAACTGGTCATGGACAGTATTTTAGATCCATTATTCTTCGCTGTTTTCACAGCATTAAGGACTTCAATGGTTTTCCCCGATGTGGAGATACCAATCACAAGATCTTTTTCTTTGGTAATGGTTGAATTAATCAACATCATATGGGAATCGGTAATACCGGAGACATTGAACCCCATACGTAATAATCGTTGCGTCATTTCCATCGCTGTGAGCCCTGAACTCCCAACGCCATAGATAAAGATTCTCTGAGCATCTTTTAAAGCTGTAATCACACGTTCCAACTCTTCTTTGTTGATGTTTTTCTTGGTACGATCAATCACGCGATTGTAGTAGGAATAAACACTATCAAAGATATCCGAAGACTCAAGCGGTATCCCATCTTGTTCTGCAGCAGAAATTTGAATTTTCATATCAACAAAACTCTCACACCCAATCTTGCGACAAAAGCGTGTAATCGTTGCACTGGAAGTTCCCGTTTGTTCCGCCAATTTGCCAATATTAATATTTCTTATTTCATTATTTTTTTGCAGAATGTACATGGCAATTTGTTTCTCTTTCTGAGAGAAATTGACATATTGTTTTTGTATTTCATCGAGGATATCCATGTTATCCTTCCTTTCTTCTTAAAAAATGATAGAGTGCACCAACCATGCCGGCATCATTTTTAAGTTTCGCAAATTGGATGTTTGCGGTATTAAAGGATGGGATCATGGCGTTTTCAAGTGCAGCTTGAATCATTGGTTCAAGATAATCCTGCTGCGCCATAATTCCCCCACCAAGGACGATCACCTCAGGGTTGATTAAGTATTGAATCGTAGCAAGACCTTGAACTAAATGATCTACAAATCGTGTAAGTGCTTGTTGACAAATAAGATCCCCTCTTTTTGCATTGGCAATTACCAATCGTCCATCAAAAACTTGATCACTGGGATGATGTCTCATCACATCTTCAACCAATGCAGTTGTGGACGCTAAATCTTGAAAATATGCGTTCTTTATTGGAATGTAACCAACTTCCCCAGCCGTACCGCTTGCACCATGCCAAAGATTTCCTTCAAACATTAAAGCTCCACCAACCCCTGTACCGATAGTGAGGCATACCACAGATGATGCACCGCGTGCAGCACCCTTCCAATATTCACCCATACAGGCACAATTCACATCATTCTCTACAAAACATGGAATGTGATAAGTTGATTCGATTATTTCTTTAAGCGGGGTTCCCGTGTAATCGGGAATCGTATACCCCGCATATTGAATCGATCCGGTTTCTAAATCCACAACACCGGCCGTAGAAATCGCAACACCATCGACATCTAAATCCTGTTTTAAAATTTGGTGCAAGGTATCAACAATTTCATGATTGCCAGGTGTTTGCTTTACAGAAAGGGTTTCTGTTTCAGTTAATGCATCACCCAACTCGTTATAACATGCATGTTTTATCGAAGTGCCTCCGATATCAATGCAACGGTAACGCTTCATGACAAACCTCCTTTATGCTTTTACATACATTTGGTGAATCTCAATAGCACGTTTACGTTGTGCATCTTGAGGTGCTTTCATGGGTTCGCGACAAATACCTGCATGAACCCCTTCCTCCGCTAAGATTAATTTTAATGTGTTGTAGAGGCCATTATCTAAGACCGCACTGATTAAGTCATTGGTCTCTTTTTGAAGTTGTAATGCGGTTTTTAAATCCCCTGCGTCCACAGCATCCATCGTTTGACGTGCTTTTAATGCATTCACATTAAAGGTTGAACCAATCGCACCATCAACACCCAATGCACACGCTGGCAACAACATCTCATCAAAGCCTGCATAAATTAATTTCTCAGGGAATGTTGATCGCATACGCTCAAGAAGATAGAAATCCGCAGCCGTAAACTTAACGCCCTTAATTTTCTCGTTTTCAAAGAGCTCTGCAAATTGATCCAATGAAAGGGATACACCGGTTAGATAAGGAATTGAATAAATAATCATCTCTGTATCAATATCTTCTAAGATGCGGTTGTAGTAATTTTTAACTTCCTCAAAATCAAATTTGTAATAGAAAGGCGTAACCGCTGAAATTGTTTTATATCCGAGATCCGTTACAAAACGTGCAAGTTCTTTGGCTTCTTTAAGGTTTGTGGAACCTACTTGCGCAATCAAATCACATGCCCCTTGTGTTTCATCAAAAGCAATCTCAAAGATACGTTTTTTCTCTTCAGTAGAGATTAAGAAGTTTTCCCCCGTACTTCCTCCGACATAAAGACCATCGACGTTATTATGATCAATATTGTATCGGACAATTTCACGTAATCCTTGTTCGGAAAGATTTCCGTTTTCATCAAAGGCAACCAGTAATGCTGAATATAGTTTTTTCATTTTCCACCTCTGCGACTTTATTGGTATCGCTTACATTTGGAGTATAGCATCGAAAATTGTTTTAATCAAGATGATTTATTGAAAACAAATACCAATGGAGTAAGCCCTTTCACACTTGTGTATACTATCTTTAACTTTGTAAATGATTACCATATACAAAAAGAACCACTATAAAGTGGTTCTTCGGTTTATTTTTCTAATTTTAAATCCCATCGAAAACGGTTTTCATTAAAATTATTTTCGTAAATATATTTTTTTGTCGGTTACCGCTTATTTAATAATATCGAGGAAATCAAGCAGGTTCTTAATTTCAAAATCCGGTTTAATATCCGTGGGGTTTGCTTTCCCTTCAGGGTTATACCAACATCCTGTAAGTCCGGCATTCATGGCACCATAAACATCTGCTTTAATATTATCACCCAATACAATTGTTTCGGCAGGATTAAACGGTTGCATTTCTTTGGCGACGATTTCAAAAAACTCAATCATCGGTTTCGCATACCCAAGTTCTTGAGAAATAAAGATATGACCAAACCAATCACGAATGTTTGCGTGATCCAATCGTTTATATTGTGTATCGGTAATCCCATTGGTCACAATGCCTAAACGATAGTCATCCTTCACTGCCGCAAGTAAATCCATTGCACCCGGCATAAAAATATTATTTTCTTCAATCAGTGTTCGAAACATTTGATCCATCTCACGACCTGTATACGGTAAATCAAAGGATGCAAGGGATACACCAAAGCGCTTGTCAAGAATGGTTTGTTGATCAATCTCGCCACGTTCATGGGCTTCCCATAACTGATGGTTTACATCGTAGTAGTAATCCAAGACTTCTTTGGTATACGGCACCTTTAACGCTTCAAAGAGTTGTTTAAGTGCAATCGTTTCGGATTCCTTAAAATTTAACAGGGTATTATCAATATCAAATAGTAATGTAGTATATGTCATAATGTCCTCCAAATCCTATTTATTCTACCATACATTGAGGTTAAACATGGTATGATGACCTTAAATTGAGCCATTCTTGGTACATTTTCTTTTTTGGAGGTCTTTTATGAATACAATACCCACACGGAAACAATTACGTCAGAATCTATCCCGTTACATCCTTCCTTCAATTGGAGCGATGATCTTTTTTTCTTTATATACCATGGTTGATGGAATGTTTGTCGGTAAAGGGGTCGGTCCTCAAGCTTTAGCTTCCGTAAACCTCTCAATGCCCTACATTAATATGATCTTTGCGTTTGCATTAATGATTGCGGTTGGGGCATCAACCCGCATCACCTACTACTTCGGTCAAAAAAACTTTCATGAAAGTAATGTCATTTTTTCCCTTGGTTTTTGGTTTTTAGGGATTTTCGCACTGATCTTAGCCCTATTCATGGGGTTTATGCACAATCCATTCATTCGTGTGCTAGGGGCCACACCCGATACCCTGAACTATGTTTCTCAATATCTTAGGATCATGATTTTCTTTAGTCCATTCTTTATGTTGACCTATTATCTTGAAGTATTGGTTAAAGCCGATGGTGCTCCCGGTTTATCGTTACTGGGTATCATCTTAAGTGCCTTTGTGAACATTATCTTTGATTATCTTTTCGTAATTCAATTTCAATGGGGCATTCAAGGTGCAGCGATTGCGACCGGTATTGCGCAAGTCTTTGGCTTTATCTTCTTCTTATCGTATTTCCAATCTTCGAAGTCCACACTCAAATTCATCAAGCCTACATGGAATATTAAGACGATCAAAACCATGATTCAAATCGGCATTCCAGATGCCTTAACAGAGCTTTCTTCTGGATTTATTACCTTTGTCTTTAACCTCGCAATTGCCTTCTATTTTGGTTCCAATGGCCTTGCAGCCTTTGGTGTTTTGATGTATCTAACCAATCTTGTTACGGTTACCATGATTGGAATCAACCAAGGCATTCAACCGCTTGTTAGTTTCTATCACGGCCAAGAAGAAACAAAACTGATTGATTGGATTTTAAGCGATGCGCTCTTTGTCAGTGTTGTCTGTGGATTTGCTTTCTTTCTCCTTTGTCAGATTTTTCCAGAGGTTCTGGTTCGTGGGTTTATTAATGCGGAAAACATCGAACCGTTTACCCTTGCAGTCAAAGCCTTACCAATTTTTAGCTATGGTTTTCTAATTTCTGGAATTAATATTGTCTTTGCGGGTTATTTCACAGCCTTGGAACGCATTCGTCCAGCCATGATCATTTCCATGTCACGAGGCTACGTTCTAGTGGCACTGTGTGTTGTAGGTCTTCCCTACGTATTGGGTGCGAATTCAATTTGGTTTGCTCCCCTAGCGTACGAATTGCTTACCCTAGTCGTTTCATCACTCCTTTTTAAACACACTAAAAAAACAGCCTAAGCTGTTTTAGAAAAAATGTTTAAACGCATAATAGGTGCCATACTCCCAAAAAGGCCATGAGTGGTCTCCATCATCAAGATAATGAACATCGACCTCTGTATAGGCTTCTAAATCGGCGACAAACTGCTTTACATCCGCAATCGGTACCGCCTCATCCCTACCTCCCGTCATAACGAGAAAAGACACAGGGAGGTTTTTGGTTTGATATGACGGAAGCATTGCACTTGGATGTTGACGATTCCAAAGGTCATGATCAAATACATCATTTTGATTTCGGAATACATGCCACTCATAAGTTACGGTCGTGGGTGTCATGGTATACCAAACTGCCGGCGATAAAGCCATTACCTTTGAAAAATACTCAGGATAGCGTAAAGCTAAATTACTTGCCCCATAACCTCCCATAGATAAACCACCAATAAAGCGTTTTTCTCGGGTAGGATGAAGTCCTAAACGCGCTTCAAGTGTTGGAATAAGATCTTCGATCACGGCCGTCTCCATTTGAAAACAACGACTGTTTAGATAAAACGAGTTAAAGCCATCTACAAAAATCACAACACATTTACGACATTCACCCAGTTCCATACACTCATCCAGAAACTCCGGCAATAAAAACCGCTCCGTCATATTACGATGGTTTCCGGTTGCCCCATGTAAGAGATAAACAACAGGGAGTGAACCAAACGATTCATTACTGTCTAAATATGGACAGTAAACACTGTAATTCCAATCAAATCCTAATGATGGTGAATAGATTGTGCCATCGACCATCGCACCGTTTTTTTTCATAGAACCCCTCTTTTCTATTTTACATACTAGTCGATACTTTTTACGTCAAAGCCGCCTAAAAATTCTTTCCACGCTTCAGCAGTCTTACCATTATCCGCTACGAAATAACGACGGATACCATTTGAGTTTGTTTCACTTTGATTCGAACTTGTGAACGCATCACGGCTTGCTTTAATATTTTTGTTTAAAACATCCCAAAATGGATTGTTCTCATCTTGAAGAAGTTCTTTCAGAGCATCACGATCTAAATATCGAATGATACCCCCTCGTGTTTTTGATAAATCAATAACGTCTTCAAAATCATGCTTTGACAGTGAAATGCTTAATAAGTGGTCCATCAATTCGTCAAACATATAGATTGAGTCAACATAATTCGTATCTTCATCGTATTCAAGTAAGACACGCTTACCATTCTTTAACTCAAGAAACTCATAACCTGTCGAAAATGGTGGTAGCTCTGTCAATTTCTTCAAGGCAATGTCATTAGACTTTTTGATATTTTCAGTAACAAAAAGCCCCCCTGTATTGTTGCGATGATTCAACATATGAACCTTCTCCGTTCTAAGATTTTGACCGTTTAAAATGGTCACGGTACCAACGACCAAATCACCCTTTGTATTTTCTTTATAGTAAACACGACCATTAAGATCATCCATATTCGCATAGGAATAATCCAAGGGATTTAGATAAGAATCCAATTCACTCGATGACTCCATGTTCGAGATATAGGCTGTATAAGTTTTTCCCGCAAAAAAAGCGTCAATTGCTTTTTGTTCCGATCCTTGCGGATTCGAGCCACACCCCACCAGCACAAAACTTAACATCACCAAGATGATTCCATATACTTTTTTCATAACGCTCCTCCAATATGTATGAAAATAATAGCTTAGACACTTATGAAAAGCAATGAGTTCACGCATATCTCATACTTCTCGAGGTAATCCTTGAAACCTCTTTCAAAATCACTTATGATGATTGTAAAGAAACAGGAGGGTTTTTCATGAATCCACAACCATATCAGGAAGAAATCTATCATTTACTCCATGAACTTGACATTCCCTATCGCGAAGACCATCATAAACCAATCTTTTCCGTTGAATCCGATGATCTCGATATTCCAGGTCCACAAGTTAAATATTTATTGTTACAACCTAAGAAGACGGATGAATATTACTTAGTCGTCGCACACGATGAAACACATCCTGATTTAAAACAGCTTGCTCAGGACTTGGGAACCAAGCGGCTCTCATTTCCTTCGAATGAAGCGATGAAAGATTTATTAGGGATTGAATTCGGTTCACTTACATTGCTTTCACTTATTGCAGACACCGATCATAAAGTCACCCCAATTTTTGATACCGCTATTGACCGCGATGATACCATTGGTCTTCTCGCCAACAACAACACCATCACCTTAACCTTACAGGTTCGTGATGTGGTAAAATACCTCAATCATCTTGGGTATACACCCCGATATCTTGAATTGAAACAAAAATAAAGACCTCCTAGGAGGTCTTTTTAATGATATACAAGTTCAAACTCAATGAGATCTTGATCTTGCATCTTTACGGTAAAACCGAGATCTGTTAAAAGATGAATGGCCGGCGTATTGTGAGGAATGGCATAGGCAACAATTCGCTTTAACGCCAACGTTCTAAAACCATACTCAATGAGGGCTTCGCTCACTTCACGACCAATCCCTTGCTTTTGAGCACTCTGTCGTAAAATCCAGCCCATTTCATACGTCTTTAAATGATCCCCAACATCCTCAGACTCCAATTGATGAAAAATAACATGTCCAATCGCTTCTTGAGTTTCCCGATCTTCGATCGCAAACAAAGGGGGATTTTCAATGAGACAGTACGTCTTTAAAAACGCTTTTATTGTTTCATCATCCATAACCGGTTCAATAAACTGCATCACCGTGGAATCATTCAGCCATGTCTTAGCATAATTAAAATCTTCCCTACAAAAGGGCCTAATAATACATTTGTGTGTTTTGAGTTTCATCATTCACCTCACTAATATCATATCAAGTTCATTTGGACTATGCGTGAAAATCTCGTTTGTGTTGATTTAGTTGTTTCCAATATACCACCATGGAGTAAAGTAAAACACAGTATTGTGCAAGAGGAACCGAGAGCCAAACCCCCTGTAAACCAAAGGTATGAGGAAGCACCCCTAACAAGAGTATTGTGGTAAGAATCGGTTCACTGTATATCAGGCGATAAGCAGTATGATTATCCCGTGTCGCATAGGCGTAGGATGTGGAAACACGCAAGAATGCAATCGGGATTAATCCAAGTAAGAATAAAGGCATGACTTCCGCAATCATCAAGGCAACTTCTTCTGATGCACCAAAAAATCCAGGAATCATAAATCTTAAACTGTATAGAATTCCCATACAGGTCAGTGCAACCCCTAACGCAAATCGAATCGCAATGGAAACAATCTCATGAACTTTGTCCATACTGTCATTACCATAATAACGACTGATTAAAGGTTGGCATCCATCACCAATGCCTTGAAGTAAGAGTTGAACGCTAAAGACGACATAACAAATAACACCATAACTTGCAGCAGCGACATCCCCTCCATATTGAATAGCGGATTGGTTTAATACTATAATCATTAAATTCGGTGCTAAGATGAGCCCAAAAGGTGAAAGTGAAACCTTAAGGACTTGAATGATTGAATCGCGTGTAATGTTTATTTTTTGTGTACCACCAAATGGAACATGTTTAAACATATAACCGATACATAATAGCATCGTTAACGCCTGGCCAATAATCGTCGCATAACCCGCTCCAGCAGTTCCTAATTTAAGGACCGAAACAAAATAACCATCCAAGATGACATTCGTGATAAATCCGATAATCATCGCAACCATCGCAAACATTGTTCCACCATAATTTCGGATAATGGGAACCAAACCGGTCGCAAGAATTTGAAATACCGAAAACAGAATAATAATGCGAATGTAGTCTGCAGCATAATCAAGAAGACGTCCTTGCGCACCAAAAAACGTTAAAATTTGAGGATAGGTTTTAAAGAGCAAGACAAAAGCTACAATCGAAGCACCCAAAAGCATGATTACCGTTGTTTTGAGAAACCGTTCTTGTTCTTGTCGATCATGAGAGCCAAGAGCAATCCCTATTTGAATCGCACCCGCAAGGCCAATTCCCGTTCCTAAAGCCTGTATAAAGGACGTAATCGGATAAGCTAAATTAATTCCAGCGATGCCTAAATCGCCTACATTTTGACCAATAAACCATCCATCGACAATGGCATATAAACCCGAAAATGCGAATGCAAACATCGCGGGTAACACATTGCGATAAAAATCTTTACGCATATCATAAACCTCTATTATTTTCTAAACATAATGATAAGTATAGCAGATTTTATTTACATCGCAAGACACACCACTTAGCAAGAATGTTCCTTGTAATCACGTTATATTTGCGTTACGATTGAAGTACAAATAGAAAAAGGAGCAATAGAATGAAAAATCAATACGGACAACAGATTACAGACTTATTGCACGAACTGAATATTGAATATCGTGAAGATCATCATGAACCCATATTTTCAGTAGAAGTTGAAATCCCCGAACTTCCTGGCCCACAAATTAAATATCTTCTTGTGAAACCGAAAAAAACGGAACATGAGTTCTATTTAATTCTTGCGCATGATGAAAAACATCCCGATCTAAAAGACTTACAAGCTCAACTTGGAACCAAACGCTTAACCTTCCCGACCAGTGAAGAGATGCGCGAATTAATTGGCGTTGAATTTGGAAGCCTTACTGCAGCTTCTGTAATTGCGGATAAAAATCATGAAATTACCGTGATTGTGGATGAAGCCATTGATCGTGATGATACAATTGGAATTCACCCAAATGATAATTCGATTACGTATACCATTGCCTTTAAAGATCTTGAACGTTACCTTGATCATCTTGGCTATACACCTCGTTACATTCCATTATTGGATAAAGAATAATTATCATATAGCACATGCGAAAGCGTGTGCTTTTTTTGTGTTTTGAAGCCTTAAATACTGTTTTCTTAAATAATATTAAGAGCGTTGAAATTACGTGTTTAAGACGGTTTAATAATAAGGTAAGGAGGTGTAACATGTCACAGTTTAAAACCATAAATCGGTTAATAGCATCATTCTTAGCGGTAGCTATACTCAGCGTATTTGTCACAGTAGCTTACGCATCAAACTGGAGTTCAAAGTTGGATGTTCACATGCCACCATGGGGTAAGTGGTCCAGTCCAACACATGGATTGAAAAAGAATGATAATTTGTCCGGTCAAATTCATTTTATTAGTACATCCACTTGGTTTACAACTTACGGTGATCTTTGGGGAACTCATTATGGTTATCGAGCTTCCAAAACATATTATCCTGTACCTTATTATGATAAATCAGGTGAACGAACACAAAGTATTGTGAATTTTTCTTACTCGCCGAACAATGAAGACTGGAATGGATACTATGTTTCAGCACGGATGTCGTCCTCAGATTATGAGCCAAACTGGAATATAGCAACCATCGAGTTTTCACCATAGTAATTTTCAGAGCACAATTCAATTGTGCTCGCTTATTCATGAAGGGGAGGAAACCATGATTAAACGAAATGTATTCTATTTTTCTGTGCCAATTTTTGTTCAGGTTCTTTATATATGCGTTACAGAGCACTTTCAATTTCCAAATGGACTACTTAATTTCTATTTTGTATTTGATGGTCGAAATGCTATTTACATTACAATCTATGCATTTATGCTTGTTCTTTATGCAACAAACTTTGATTACACGATCATAAACAATCATTTTGATGACTTTGCACGCATCCGATTAAACAATGCGTTCTTATTGAAACAAATACTTAGGGTTATTTTAAAATCACTTTTATTTGCATTAACAATGATGCTTTCTGAGATGGTGCTTCTACACGTTTTCAAACAGCCACTTTTTCCACTGAATGCACCCATCGAGCATGACCACCTACAAATTTTACCTTTCACAAATGACCCTATATCAAATCAAGTGGTTTATTCAGGTTTAAGAATTCTAGGCTCAATTATTATTTCATTGTTCTTCTTTAGTCTAAGCCGTTTTATTAAACATCGTTACCTCTATGTTGGACTTATTCCTACACTTATTATCGGATTAATCTGTTTCTTGGGAGTCTTAGGTCCCGTATGTTTACGCACCTTTGGCTATGAAGGAATTTTACCAAAAATTTTATCAACTACGATGATTGGAAATGTCTTTTCAGCTGGAATGTTTCAAATGCGTACACCACGTATCTTTGCAGGTCTTGCATCTTCAATATTCTATTTAGCACTCACGGTGATTAATTTGTATGTAAGTAATCATCTACGAAAAAAAGGAGTGGTTTAATTCTGATAACGTCGTATTTGAAATTTAGATTAGATTGTTTGATACCTAGGCGGTATCAGTTTTGCTATATTGCAATCACTGTCTTCAATATATTAAATGCACAAAGTCTGTATCGAAAAAGTGAGAATCCACTTCAAATTCTCATTTGTCATAATTTTTTTTGGATTAGTACTTATTTGATCTATCAAGTGATACTTTTAAAAATGAGCAATCAAATTCGTAATCTTCTTAATACTCTTCAATTGCGAATATCGATTGATTCTTTATTGACACAACTCTTGATTTTTTTTCTTTTAAAAGCTTTTCTTTTAATCACCATACATATCGGTCCATTTTTATTCTTTATTCACATGACAAGTGATATAAATCGTTTTCTAATCTATATGCTCATCATATCGAATCTCTTTATTCTAAATTCATTCCTTGTTACTTATCTTGTAATCATTAGAAATCGAACCACGACATTACTACTAACAACGGTAGCAATCTTTCTACCGATCGCTGTTCACCGACTACTTATTAACTTTTTAAACTGAAAGGAGTTTTTATGATTCAACTACACAATATATCCAAATCATTTCGAGATCAGAATGTGCTTAAATCCGTTGATCTTACGATACAAAAAGGTCAAACCATCTATATCAAAGGCGCAAACGGTTCAGGAAAATCAACTCTGCTTAAAATCATTGCGGGATTGATCAATCCTGATGGTGGAAGTATTTCAGGTGTTTCAGGTTTGGACGTGGGTGCTCTCATCGAAAATCCTAGTTTTATTGAAGAGCGACCCCTCTTAGATAACCTAAAATTTCTTTATACATTAAAACAGAAGTATGACTATGATGCGATTAAAAAATATTGTGACCGTCTGCAACTTGACATCACCAATCCTAAACCCATGCGAAGCTATAGTATTGGAATGCGTCAGAAAGCAGGTATTATTCAAGCAATTATGGAACGTCAGTCACTCATTCTCTTTGATGAACCTACACGAGGCTTAGACAAAGAATCTGTAGATGTCTTTATCGAACTCATACATCAAGATCTTAAAGACAGAACCATCATCATCTGTGCCCACGAAGGGATTCAGAACATCCAGTTTGATCAACACTATGAGCTTAAAAATGGGATTCTTACAACGATCTAAGTTTTTAATCATTACTAATCTCGTTTCATTATTTATATCTTCACTAAAAATTGATTCAGATGAGTACCTTCGTATGCTGTGTCTACTCCCAACTGAAAACAGCCCTTATGTCAACACGCTTGCTTCACTCCTGTTAACCCTCTTGCATATTTTGACAGTGAGTTCTTACATTTCTTATATGATTGAAATGCGAGCAATGATTCAAGTTCGTATTCAAAAATACTACTGCATCCGTTTGATCCAAGAAGTCATACAGATGAGTTTTCTCCTACTAATCTTACAAAGCTTATCTTACAATCTTTTATGGAGCCATCAAGTCTTACTCATCCTCGCTTACTTCACATTCGTTTCGAGTTGTCTGATTATTTTATACTTTAAAACATCTAAACTTTGTGTCTTACCAACATTTTTACTTACACTTATTTTCAGACTTATTTTATCCCTCACATTCGTTTAAAAGACATGCACCATGCATGTTTTTTCTATTTTTAGCGTTTCATCATTACCTTAAGTATCTTTGGATAACGTCCCCGCGAAATAACAATCGCCTGAGGATCGTTCTTTAGAAATAATGTTTTTGGATTCAGTTGAGAAATATAATTTACATTTACAATCGTCCCGTGATTTGCTCGTACAAAACGTGCGGCATCTAACACTTCTTCTATTGATTTTAAAGATTGGTTCATGACCGTATATGTTCCTGTATCGGTATAAATAACGGGATGACGCTTCTCATAGATGATTGCTTTAATTTGATTTTGTACCAATCTTACCATACCCTCTCGTGTTTTAAAGATGATGCTTTGATCACAGTTCTCAATTTTTAAAATCGCAGCCCGTAATGTTTCCTCTAAAGTTGATTCTATATTTTCTTGAAACATTAATCCATAAATATTAGTTCCATAGACCGTATGCATTACATCATCAAGTGACGATATAAAAATTACGATAAGATTTGGATTCAAACGTTCAAGCGTATGGATACATTCGATTCCTAATTGATCGGGTATGGCTACACTGATGATTAGAATATCAATCTTTAAACATAATGGGTCTGTTTGAAGATCTACAAATTTTTTATATAAGAAACACTCGTTAATGCTATGGCGTTTTTTTATCCGTAAAAGACTTTGGAAAAGCTGGTGCCTAACATCTTCGCACTCATGAACAACTGCAATATGATACATCTGTTTCCCCCCTTAGAATATTACTTAATACGCTATAAACAAGTAAAACCCTTAAAAATTTTATACACTACTTTTTAAATAATACGGAGAAACAAATCAATTGAGTAGTTTATTTGTACGAGTGGTAAAAAAAAGATCTCATGAAACTGAGATCTTCGCTTTAATAACATCAAGTGCATAATCAAAAAGTTGCACAGATAACGCAAACGCCTCCGGTAATGTATAACTCACGCCACCATTACATGGAACGTCATCTTTAGCAATGAATTTGATTGAACTGCACGATTTTGAGGCAACACAACAACCTGATTTCGCATTGGGAACCCATACCTTCAGTGGGATGTCTTGGAGGTTATCACGTGTGATTCTAGTGCCATCAAGGCAAATTATTTCCGAATTGTTCAGTGATAAGAAGCACATGGCATCAAATGCACACATTGCGTAGACTTTCTCAACACCGGGGATTGAAACTTCAAAAGCGGTTTTCTGACCTGATATTGGGTAACATGCCTTACAAGATGCATTAATTAGGTCACAATCGTAAAGTGCTGGTGAACATGATAACCATGCTTCGTCATCGAGTTCCCCTTCTAAAAGTCGCGACACAAATGCTTGATATTCTTTCTGCAGTTCAAATGAAAGAGCTTGATACCGGTCATTAAAATCAGGATTTAAATCTAGCTGTTTTTTTAAGATTTCATATTGATTCATAGCACACTCCCTTCGCACTTATTTTATTCTAATTGCGAACGATTTGCAACAACTTTCTAATCCTTCAGTTTTTGAGATAGTTCTAAAAGCTTGTAGACGGTATTGGCGGTTCGGAGTGTTACACAATTATTAATTGATGTACTCGCAGTTTTGGACCAACGGGATTTCGAATAGTATTGAAGGTCTGCGGACCAATAAATAACATCCGATCCCGATTGAACCGATTCAAATTCCGCATTGGCTTCACCCATAACTTCAATAATATCATCTTGTTGTGCTGGTGGTATTATAAAAATTGCAGTGTGATAATAGGCTTTGTTGGCCTTATCCCACCAAGCAGGGGCTTCCTTTAAAACTTGTTCTAGCTGGTCAAGCGTTATAATCACAAGCGGGATTTCGAAATGAAAAAAATCTTTGAGGGTTCCTTCTAATGCTTCTTGCATTGATCTTAATGCTTCGTTTTCACTCTTAAAAATAACATTTCCACTGTTTATGTACGTTTTAACGGAAGTATAACCCAGTGATTCAAAAATCTGTTTTAAGTCAGCCATTGCAACTTTATGCTTCCCGCCAACATTAATACCTCGTAATAATGCAATGTATGTTTTCATAAGCATCCTCGTTTCATCTTTGATTATACGCGTAAACATTTGACCCTACAATCCAAGACGATTTCAATAAAATTTTATTTGTCTTGTTTAACGATATGGTATGCTTAAGAAAAGCGACTAAGGGGGATGTTATGAATATCCGTACATTTCAAAAGAATTTTAAGATTAAACACGAAGAAACCATTCTGGCTTGGATTCACGATGGTCTTATTCCAGGTGCCTATTTTGATAAGCCGAAACAAACATGGGTACTTCCGGATGAAGCTCGACCACCCTATACAAAAGCACGTGCTAAAAACACTTCTGCCATTTACGTAAGTATTGTAAGAGGTTGTATTGATCGATATCATGTCCTACCTCAGCTTTATCATCTTAGTCAACAAGAGTTTGATGTTTACATCCAACAACTTCTTAAAGCCAATTTAATTTCGGTTGTCTATCATGATCAGATTGCTTACTATTACGCGACACCCGAGAGCGAAGCTTTTATTGCATCCAAGAATCCGTTGCGTTACCTTGAAACACTCTTAGGTGTCGCAGTGAAAGCGGCAGCCGAAGGAACCATTAAAAGTATGTTTTAAATGAAAAAAGCCAAGGAAACTTGGCTTTTTACGTTTTAAGGACTTCTTTGAGATAACCATCTTGAAATATAAGTTGGGTTGGACATGTAACTGCAAGTGATTGTGCATGGGTAACAAGAATGATGGTGACACCTTGTTCATGAATCGCTTTAAGAATACGCATAATCATCTGCGCATTCTCAACATCCAATGCACCTGTAGGTTCATCTGCAAGGATAACCGTAGGATTTTGAATCAGTGCTCTTGCGATAGCGACGCGTTGTTTTTGCCCCCCTGATAGTTGATGTGGATATGCATTCTTTTTATCTTTGATATTTAACATTTCAAGTAATTGTCGTGCTTTTTCTTGATGTTCTTTTCGAATTCGTTTTACGGGCAGTAATACATTTTGAATCACCGTCATCGTTGGAATTAAACCAAAGTTTTGCATAATGTATCCAATGGATTGATTGCGATAGTTAGCACGTAAAGCATCATTCCAATCAAGGATGTTTTTCCCTTCAAACAAGACACTTCCCTGTGCATCTTCAATTAAACCAGCAAGGGTATTGAGAAATGTCGTTTTTCCTGAACCGGATAATCCCGTTACGGCAACAAAATCACCGCGTTTAATCTCAATATTTACATTATTTAGAGCATGTACCTTCGCGTCATGATCTCCATACGTTTTTGAAAGTGATTTAATGGTATAAATTGTATCAGACATTTTCTCCTCCAATAATATTTAAAATTTGAATTGCGGTAATGCGTTTGGTGATAAATTGACTTAATAGGGCAACAAGTACGATTAAGATTGAAAAACCAATGCCAAGCACAGTCCACGTTAAATCGAGGGTAATGTGCATCGTAGCAATTCCAATCAACGTCGATATAAAGATAAGCCAAAATATCGATTTGAGATATGAACGGATAAGATATTGTTTCGAGTATCCCACAACTTGATATAAAGCAAAATCTAGAGAGCGATAATGAATATCTACGAATACCGCACAAATCAAGCCAAATAAGCTAAAAATCATATTAATCATTCCCACGCCGAAATAACTCGCCAACATCAACATTTTCTGATGATAGAATCCTTCTTGAATGCTTTTAATCGATGATACTTGGTACTTAAATGTTGGTTCATTTAAATCATTCCTGATGCGTTCCACCTCATCTTCTGAAAGATTCATAAAAAAGAGTTCATCGATAAAATTACTGTTGGTTAATTGGAGATGTTGATTAATGTTTGAGATATCAAAATAGGCAATTTGGTAGTCCTTAGACGAGAGTTCAGTATAGTCGCTGGGACCAAGGAATGTAAATGGCTTTTCAACAACTTCCGCAATGACATAGTTTAACCCTTCTGATTGAATTTGATCCCCTACAGTGTATCGGGAGTTACTTGTAATGATTGGTATCGTATCAGTATTCTGATACCGTTTCACGGATTCTGTATTTATGTTATTAAGTTTTAAGGTCGTTTCGTTTAGGAATATAAGATTTCCAAGTGTATTTGATGAGTGGGAATCAAGATAGAACACAATCAGATGATCGTGGTATTTTTCGTAGGTGGTAGCGAGTTTATTGAGGATATCACCACGATAGAACTCAGGATTTTCTTCAATTTTCATGGTTTCTTGAAGCGATTCCGGATACTTAGCAGACACGGACCAAGCTGAATCTAATTGAGCATAGTTTTTATAAGGTGATACTTGCCGGTTTAAATCCTCAAAAAGAATGAGCGATACAAACAACAACATCAAAGAGGTCGAGAATTGAAATACTAAACCCACTTTCTTGGTGATATTAAGACCAACACTTTTATTTTTCCTATATGCCCTTAAACATCGCCAAAATAAAATATTGATGATCAACCCCATCACAAGAATCATGATCGTTCCAGCTATGATAATCGGCATTCCAATCGGCAATTTAAAATAGTTCAAAAAAGGGACTGACAGAAGTGATGAGAAGATAAACGTTGCGACGAGTTGCACCATATAATCTAAGGTGAAAGAGCGTAGTATTTCTGAATAAGTAAAACCTACAATACGCTTAATTTTGAGTATATCTTTAGATACAAAAATCCAATATTCTGAAACATAAAAGAGATTCAAACCAATTGAAATGAGTACAATCGAAAATAAAACCAATAAGAACAAATTGTCTTTGATGAAATAAATGAGATTCGATAAGTTGGAAACATTATTTTTCGCTATATCACAATATTGATTGAAAAAGAACGAAGTACATACAATCATATACAGTGATAAAAGCACATGATAAATTGTCAATAATTTTTTTTTATTCATATTTAACACCCCTTATAATAACTCCCTAGTGTATTAGGGAGTTCCATCGATTAGTATGCGTTACCCCAGGTATAGCACGTTTCGTTATATCCTGAAAAAGCAACTGCATGAACCGATGTATATGGACTTGGACTGTAAGCATGTTTTCTAGTTTGCTTTGATCCTATTTTTGCTGTCGCCGACATATATGAATATTTAGGTTCATCAAAAACGGTAGTTTTTGAGTTACATGCCTTCGACAAAAAATTTGCGCCTGACCAACCGACATTTTCCCAACCTACTTTGGCGAGTGCGGTTGCCTGTGCGCCGAGAATCATCAGTCCAAATAACAGCATTGTCGATACTGTGTTCTTAACACTTCGTCGCAAAATATCCCCCCTTTCACTTTGATTTTATTCTTTGTTTAATAATTTTCAAGTCAATATGATTACATTGCAATCTTTCACGATTACTTTGTAAAGAGACCTGATAATTTAACAAATGGGGATTGACAAAATTTGAAGTCAATCCTAGAATATAGGTGTTGGCACTCGTAACAATAGAGTGCCAGAGGTCGAAATAAAGGAGGAAACGCATCATGATTAAACCATTGTATGACCGCATTTTGTTAGAAGAGATTCTTGCAGAGTCCGCTACTGCAAGCGGAATCTTATTGCCGGAATCCAAAGAGAAACCTTCTATGGCACGCGTTGTTGCTGTAGGAAATGGAGCGAAAGATAAAGAAGGTAATACACTTCCCATGGATGTAAAGGTTGGGGATTGTGTCATCTATAAAAAATATGCAACAACAGATGTAACTTATCAAAACAAAGATTATTTAATTATCGACATGAAAGATGTACTTGCAATTGTGGAGGATGATAAATAATGGCTAAAGATGTACGTTATGGACAAAACTCAAGAGATTTACTCTTAAAAGGAATGGACACACTTGCTAATGCGGTAAGTGTAACGCTCGGTCCTAAGGGACGTAATGTTGTTTTAGAGCGTAGTTTTGGTTCACCGCTTATCACAAATGACGGTGTAACCATCGCTAAAGAAATTGAACTTAAAAACCCTTTTGAAAACATGGGGGCAAAGTTGCTTTATGAAGTGTCCAATAAGACTAATGATGTGTCTGGAGATGGAACAACAACCGCTACATTACTTGCACAGGAAATGATTCATAAAGGATTAGTGCATGTTGATCGTGGCGCAAATCCCGTATTAATGCGTCTTGGTATTGAAAAAGCATCGCGGGCAATTGCTGACTACCTGCTTGAAAACAGCAGTAAAATTGAGACAAGCAGCGATATCGCAAACGTTGCCTCAATCAGTGCTGGTAGCGAAGAAATCGGAGCAATCATTGCGGAAGCAATGAAGAAAGTTGGAAATGATGGTGTCATTACAGTAGATGAGTCCAATACATTCGAGACTGAATTAGAAGTTGTGGAAGGACTTCAATATGACAAAGGTTATATTTCACCTTATATGGTTTCAGATCGTGAGACCATGGAAATTGAGATAGAAAACCCTTATATCTTGGTTACAGATCATAAAATCTCAACAATCCAAGAAATCCTTCCCCTCTTAGAGCAAATTGTTCAACAAAATAAACCATTCTTTATTATTGCTGAGGATATTGACAATGATGTTGTCTCAACACTTGTAGTCAATAAACTCCGTGGAACCTTCAATGTAGCTGCAACAAAAGCACCAGGATTTGGAGACAATCAAAAAATGATGCTTGAAGACATTGCGATTGCGACAGGCGCTACATTCATCAGTAAAGAACTTGGAATGAACATCAAAGAAACTGAAATCGAACAACTTGGAACGGCTTCAAAAGTAGTCATCCGCAAGGACGAAACAACCTTAATTGGTGGAGCAGGAACCAAAGAGGCCATTGAAGAACGTGCAAGCGAAATTCGTTCTCAAATAAACAATGTAAGCAGCGACTTTGATAAGAAAAAACTTGAGGAACGTCTTGCGAAACTTACAAATGGTGTTGCTGTCATAAAAGTTGGAGCAGCAACTGAATCCGAAATGAAAGAGAAAAAGCTACGCATTGAAGATGCACTCAACGCAACCAAAGCTGCGGTCGCAGAAGGTGTCGTGCTTGGTGGTGGATATGCCCTTGCTCGCGCCTACATGGATTTAAAAGATAACCTCAGTTCAGAAAATCAAGACGAAAATAGAGGTATTAAAACTGTCTTTGAATCAATCCTAAAACCATTATGGCAAATAGCTGAAAATGCTGGATTTGATGGAGATGAAATCGTAACAAAACAACTTGAATCAGAGTTGAATATTGGATTTAACGCAAAATCAGGACAATGGGAAAACCTACAAGAATCAGGAATCCTTGATCCTACACGCGTAACACGCAATGCATTACTCAACGCTGCATCGATCGCATCCCTATTCCTTACAACAGAAGCTGCAGTTGCATCGTCAGTTGAAGAGAAACAAATCTCACCTGAAATGCCCCCAATGTATTAACAAATAAAAAATGGAAGCCCATAAAGGGCTTCCTTTCTTCATCTATAGACTTCCTATAAAATCAATAATTTGAAATAGTATCTATCATAAGTGGTCAGTACTAGAGGATATCTTATGTTAGAGTTTTTAAAAAGAGGTAAATGCTATGAAGTTTGAGAATAAAAAAAGAAATAACTAACGAAGATTTAATTGTCCTCTTTCCACGGAGAACGGTAAAAGAACAAAATTATGAAATTTGGCGATGTTAATAGAGTTATACTCCTCACAGACTATGAACAGAGAGTTGTCGATCCTGATTACATTGGTAAAATAGAATTGCTGATTTATGATCTAGATGAGGAGTTTGAATACAAGTATTATATCTTTGATGATTTACTGAGTGAGACGGTTGATTGCTATATTGAGAATTTGAAGGTCTAACGACTAAAAAGAACTATCTCCTAAATTGGGATAGTTCTTTTTGGTCTAGTCTAAATTGACCTACTATAAATTACATCTGAAGAGGTTCTAATTGTTAAAATGTGTTAGATTGGCACTAATGCCTGTTTGATTTTCTGAATAATAAAACGCCAATCCCTGAAATTAAGAAGCCAACAGCTATCAAACTAATTCTCGCGATTAGATCTACCATTTCTAAATTAACTTGTATATTTAAGACTCTGTAAAAAATAACATCTGTAATAATAAAGCTACCTAAGGTACTTCCTCCGAAACCAGCAAGAGCAAAACCTAGAAATATTAAAAGAAATGAAATTGATTTTTTTTCAGTCATGAATTTTCCCCCTGCTTTTGTATCTCAATTATAAGCATCAATATAGAGAGTTTCAATAAACACTATCACCGAATAATTCAATCTTAACCGTAGATATCCACTTTGATTTTTTAGGTGATTGCTAGATTTACGGCTACATCAAGATTTCAACTTTTTTATATTACTTCATCAGTTTTCTTGCTTCTTCTAGATCAATTTTTACTTTATGACCGTGCTTTTGCAACATATATAATAACTCTGAGCCATTAATTAAAGTGATCGGTTTATCTTTGGCAAATCCATATGAATCTGCACCATAATTCGAAGTCGTAACTAAGATGCCTTTATTGGCCCCCTCATTTAAGAGCGTCCCATATAAATCTCGAACGGCTGAAACCCCCACTACATTAGTATATCGCTTCGCTTGAATAATTATTTTTCCACCTTTTAGAGGATCTGGATCAAAAGCGACAGCATCAACGCCACCATCCCTGCTTGCTTGTGTAATTTTGACTTCGCCACCATTACTGTTAAACTCTTTCTCAAATAATTCACGAATTAGATTTTCGAAATCCATCCAGTCTAAACTCGCTAAATTTGTATCATCATCCATAGTATTAATGATTTCATAGCCATCAACAAATCGATCGTCCTCTCTATTGATTCGCGCTATTGGAGCTACTGGAGTCAACGTAGTTAATTTTGTAGCAGATATCCCTTTGTTTTTTCTGAACCATTCCTTAGGATCAATGTTTGCTAGATTAATGATTTCAAAATCAGATTTTTTTACCTCTGTAGACAAGATGAAAGGCGAATGATTTAATCCAGTTGATAGATCAACCGTCTCTATAAATCCATTAATAATGACACTCTCTACATAATTATATCTGTTATCGGAAATAAATATATTTTTTAAAACAACAAGAACTAAACTATAAATCACTTTTTCGTATAGTTTATCAATATACGTCTTTGAAAAAGCTACTTCTTTAAATTCTTTACGCGATTTAATATATTTAACTTCTTTAATGGTTGGTAGATCTTCGATAGTCGGGAGTTTTAAATCTACAATTAAATAATTTCCTTCCACATTATATTCTACGAAACTATCACGAGAATATTCGACTGGGAAAATTAGCTCATCAATAATTGATTGGAAGTATACCTCAATACTTTCCTGGTTTCCCTCAGAAAATTTTTCTCTTAATAAGTCTATGTTTTTGTTTTCTAATTCTCTTTCGTTATCATAGTTGAGCTTATCATGCTTCCATTTTTCAACAAGGCCCTCATATAAAGCAACTTTCGACTGGTATCGTTGCTCCTCACTTTCTACGAATTGCGACCATTTTTCAACATCAGCATTGAAGAGTTCTAAATTTTCGTTTTGATTTCGCTCACGATTATCTTTACTTAATAATTTTATGAAACCGAGTTTTTTATTATATTTAAAATCACTTCGTTCTGGTTTTGGTTGTGGTTCTGGCTTTTGTGGTTTCACAGGTTTCTGAACATCAAAATTCTCAAAATTTTTTAATGTATCCCAATCAAATCCTCCAAAAAGAAAATCATTTTCCAGTATTGATTCCAGCATTTTTTGTTTTTCTTCTGCCTCATACGTTAGTGCAATGGCTTCTTCTTGATTATCTGCATGTTCCTCTCGAACTTGTTCATTCATTAATCTCCGAGAGGCAACCTCTTGTTTTCGTCTCCACTCTTCGTCCCATTGGTTCTCTAAGAGTGCAACTCTATTTTTTAACTCACGTCTGTTTGGTGCCTTAATGATTCTGTGTTTATTAAGCCCCTCATGCGTTACTGTTTGTCTATAATAATATTTAGTCATGTACTCTCCCCTCATAGTTATAAACTTCTACAATCTACACTATCATATTTCTCTATTTTATGCTCGTATTAATGGCCTTTAATTAATCAACGCAACAAATAGTAAGAAATCGAAGTTCTTATTCGGGTAGTTTCAACGTAGTGAATAGACTTATTATTCAAGGTCTTGATTCGTTTCAAAGCTGCATCGTACGAATCCCATTTAGTAATGTACTTTATGATTTACAAATAATGCGTTTAAATCAGAATTATTTGTTATAATTTATCTAGTATACTTAACAAATTATGGGAGGGTATTATGAATAAGTCTATGGTAGCAATTAATAAATTTAGAGATGAACGAAATTGGCGACAGTTTCATAATGAAAAAGACCTGGCTATTTCTATCTCGTTAGAGGCAAGTGAACTTTTGGAACTGTTTCAATGGAAAACAGCAGACGAAGGTAAAAAATTCGTTAATGAAATTAAGGAAGAACTCGCGGACGTGTTAATTTATGCATATATGATGGCAGACAATATGAATCTCGATATCGATGAGATTATTTCAGAAAAACTTACTAAAAACGCTAAGAAGTATCCAATATCAAAGAGTTTTGGTAACAAAAAGAAGTACGATGAATTGGACAACGAAAAATAAAATGGCAAAATATAACTATATAGAATTAGATCTCAAAAATGGTGACATTCTCAATTTTGAGTCACTAAGAAATCCAGAAAAAAATATTTTAGAAAATGGTTACGTTGTATATATCTATAAAAGTAAACAGACTAAGCAAATCTATATTGGACAAACGAAACACTTTTTAACACGAAATAACCAACATTATTCCGGGAGTGAAGAAAAATTTGATAACGCTAAATTCAATCAAGCAATAGTAGTGTTCTCTTCTTATTTTCATGGTTCAGCTTTAGATGATGTTGAGAATCAACTTATTACCTACTTCATGGCAGATTCCCAAAACGTTAAGAATCAAAAAATATACTTTGATGATCATGAGATTATCAACAAAACAAGCGGAAATAGTATAAACGAATATAACACACGTGAGAAAGTTGCATCGGAGGTTATTATCCCATTCTGGGAAGACTTATTCCGAAAAGGCTGGGTTAAAACACCGACACTTGAAACTTTAAAAAGTGAGGTTTTAGTTAAGTATAGCCCCATCAAAGAATTAACTGAGCAACAGATGAATTTAATCAATGAAATAGAATTGAATGAAACCACAAGTTATGTAATTAATGGTGATGCAGGTACCGGTAAAACAGTTCTTCTTACCCATCTTGTTGCAAAACTATTAACAGAAAACGGTGATAAAAAAATAGCAGTTGTACTTCAACCAAATTGGATTAAGACAGCCCGAGAAATCTTTAGTGTTTATGGTTTCAATAAACGCAATCTGACAATCGCGACATCGACACAGCTCATTAATAAGAGCGATACATATGACACAATCATAATTGATGAATCCCATAAGTTATCGAGAAAATTTTCAAAACAGATGGCATCTTTTAATAGCGTCTATAAAGGAAAATTTCAAAACGATGAAAATCATCTGCAGTGCCTTCAAAAAAAAGGAAATCAGTTAATCTTAATGTATGATGCGCTTCAGGCAATTCGTCCAGCTAATATGACTCGTAATCAATTTGAGGATGCAACCGTTGATTTTGAAAAAAGGTACCTCAAAACTCAATTTCGTATACAAACTCCTAAAGGAAAATCATATACATCTGATGATTATATTAATGGCATTAAATATCTTTTATATAAGGATACAGGATTATTAAATCAGACAAATTTCAATCCCCATTTCGATAAGGGTGTTTTTATGGATAAAGACATCGATTCATATTTTGGTTATTTCGAAAATAACCCCCTGGAAAACTTAATCAGTTGGATTGAAGAGGACCGAAATTTCAATAGTAATCATATAAATCGAATTGTAGCCGGTTTGGTTGAGCCTTGGAAACAGTCTCATGGAAAAGATTCTTCAATTAAACACTGGCATGAGAATGAAATTCACCGAAGATGGAATTCAACCCAAGAAAACTGGATTAATTCCAAGGACGAAGATGCAGAGGATCAAATCGGATCGGTTTTCGCCGTTCAAGGAATTGACTTGAATAAATGTGGTGTTTTAATTGGTAATGATCTTCAAATTGATGCAAACGGACATCTATTCGGAAATCCCGATAATTTTCATAATGTTAATGGTAAATTTTCTAAAAATGATTTTAACCCAGAAAATGAGAGAGAATTTACTCTATTTGTATTGAATATCTACTATGTACTAATGACACGTGGAATCGATGGTATTCGTTTAGGATTCTGGAAGAACGAAGAGTTTAAATTATACATGAAGGAAACTTTGGAAATTTAAGTACAACCTGATAAACATTACAAAATATATTATATTTATAACCTACAAAGTTTAAAAACAGACAACCGAATACACATTTACCATTATAGAGGAGCATAGTATATGTAGACCGATTATTTAATTATTGACTTAAAAAACAAACCGAATCTTATTGACGCCGCAGCACTTTGGTTTCATTTGAAATGGGATGTTCCACAAGAAGCTTACCTTGAAAGTATGAACGAGGGTCTTTAGGCAAAGCATAGTGTCCCAAGCTGGTTTGTTGTCACGGATCAGAATGAAAAAATTATCGCAGGTGTTGGTGTTATAGAAAATGATTTCCATACACAAGTTGACTTGACCCCGAATGTTTGTGTACTTTATGTCGAAGAACAGTACCGAAATAAAGGAATTGCAAAAAAGCTTCTTGATAATGTCTGTAAGAATTTATCCTTATCAAGCATTGATGAGGTGTATTTGATAACATCTCATACTAATTTTTATGAGCGATGTGGCTGGGAATTTTATGACACGATAGAAGAGAATGATGGTAATATGATTCGAATGTATAAACATAATAATGGACAATAGAAATAATTGAGTGTTGATATTTAATAGAATGATTATTTATATATCCAGATGATTCATTTCGTTATCTAAGTAAAAAAAAGAATTAGGCTGTGATTTATGACTCTCAAGATTGTATAGGGTTCATAAATCAAACTTAATTCTTTTTTGTATTATTCTAGAATTAACGGTTTAATATATTCCTCAATAAGATTTACTCTATCGAGTACTGAAGGTTTGAAATAAGAAGTAATCGCTATAACAACCTTGTTTTCTGAATCAAGATAGAGAATATTTCCGCTATCACCAATAGCTGCATAAATATTTTTCTGGGTATCAAGAATCCACCATAAATAACCATATTGGCTATTTTGGAAACGTTCTAAAGGACAACTTGTAGGTTCAACAATTTCCTCTATCCATTTCGTTGAAATGATTTGTTTTTCTTGATATATTCCTTTATTTAGGCATAGATTTCCAATTTTTACTAGATCATTTGCAGATAAGCATAATCCGTATCCTGCTGTAGCAACATTCAGGGGATCACACAGCCAAATGTTTTGTTTAGGCTCTTTTCCCATAATAAATTCTTTATGCTCCGCTGCTGTTTTGACATAATAATTATTATAACTTGTTATTCCGATATGATTAAATAAATATTTATTGGCAAACTCAACAGTAGAAATCTTACTAACTTGATATAACAGTCCTGTTAATATATGTAAACAAACTGTTTGATAATTAAACACCTCTGTAAAACCTTCTCTTCCGCCCAGAAAGTTTAAAGAGGCTTTAGTCCAGTCTTCACTTGAGCAGACTTTCGTCCAAGGATTGCCTTTACATTTGTATGGAGCTTTCATAGTGAGCAGGTGCTTGATTGTTACATCATATATCGTTTTTTCATTTCGTTTTACTGTATATTCAGAAAAATAATCCAATACTTTATCGTCAATACTTTTAATGAGTCCCTGGTCTACGGCTATTCCAACGAGTAAAGATACAATACTTTTTGTTGCTGATGCAATATGGCAGGTGTCATTCTTTTTATAATGATTCCATTCGTTAGAATAGACCTCTTTGCCATCTCTATATGCAACAATTTGGCAAATATTAGGATGATTCGTTCTTATAAAAGTATTCAACGCTTCTTTTTTCATAGACAAAACCTACGCTTTCTTCTTTAAGCGTAATTCGATTTAAAATATATTTCAAGATTATTTTTTAACCACTACTTCAATGGCTACTTATTAATAAAGTTTTGCTAACTCCTAGTATCGATCATTTTTGCCAGTAACGGATAATTGGCTTTTATTTCTTCGCCATCAGTAAATAGAGAGTTAAGTTTGTAATTTTGTCACACATCAAAAAAACTTCCATGATGGAAGTTTAAATAAAACTAAATCTATTAAAAATATTCTTAAAAATCAACCAAACTCTCCATAAGTGGTCTTCGTATTAAACTGAATAAATATAAATTTGACAAGGGTTATGTTCATCCCATAAATCAGTTATGACCTCAAATTGATCAAAGCCTAAAGATTGATAATATGAATTTGTTTTATCATATGAATCATAATATCCACTTTGTACAGTTTTAACTTGAATATACTTATAGTTAACCTTTTTAGCCACATCAATCGCCTCTTCAAATATCAATCTACCAATACCATGTCTATGATAGTTTTCTAATACACCACAAACATATATTTCTAGTACTACGTCACTTGTTGGTTTTAATGCATAAAAACCAATAACTTGCCATTTATATTTTTATAGACAAAAAAAGTACAATCAGATACGTTGGCAATATATTCATTTATTCAATCTTCTAGGCCAAACCAAAGAGATAACTCATTCGACATTTTTTCTGTAATTTCTCGTTTTATAGATGATTCGTCTATGGCTAACGATCTTGATTTAATATATTCATTTTGAGAATTGTTCTAATTATATAGTGCTCAAAGAAGTTGGTGAAAGATTTCACTGTAAATTTCAGAAATACTAGTATTTGCAATTGAAAGTTGTGTATCAAACCCTTGAAGTAAATCACCTGCTAGTGTATTTACAGAGCCTTCATTTTTGAAAAAGTTTTTAAATACGAAGCTCTCGCTTTTTTGAAGTTCTTTGATTTCATGGTTGAATAAAGCAATTATAATTTTAAGAATACGGCCAGTTAAATCCGTCCATTTAACCCTGTTTTCAAAATAAATTGAGTCATCAAAATAAACCTCAATTTCCTCTCTATTGTTATAGTAGATCTTTGATAAAACAGATATAATAAAAAATTGAGCAAGTCCATAGTCTGCAATACTTTGATTTAAGATTTCATTTTTATACTCAAGAACGGCTTGATGCAAATCGTAAAATCTAATTATATTTGAAGCTGTTATGTTCTTATTGAATATATCTTTATATCTTCCATCAAAGAAAGATGCTTTTAAGTGAGTATTAAATGGTCTAAATAAATAACAAGATGATATTAATTGAGCTGCATAACCACTATCAAGTTCTATATATCCATCAGTAACTGGAATTCCTTTTCTAGCAATATACTGAAAATTTGTAGTATAGTCATTATTTATTCCTTCAAACTCTC
Source organism: Erysipelothrix sp. strain 2 (EsS2-6-Brazil) (assembly GCF_016617625.1). Classification (NCBI taxonomy): domain Bacteria; kingdom Bacillati; phylum Bacillota; class Erysipelotrichia; order Erysipelotrichales; family Erysipelotrichaceae; genus Erysipelothrix; species Erysipelothrix sp. strain 2 (EsS2-6-Brazil). The sequence goes on along the minus strand of NZ_SBAR01000010.1, from coordinate 3,658 downwards.
TCTCTATTCTTTTTTGAATTTTGTCTCTAGATCTTAGATCCTTCATTGTTATCGAATTTTGATTATTATTGAAGTGAGAAATTGACCTAATCAATTCTTCGTTTTTCTTAACTTGAGTTAGTTTAATCATCACTCGTATATTATCATTAATATTTGCTCTTTCTTGGTAGAATGAAAGTACTGATTGAGCACCATTAACTATAGAATAGTTTTTAATTTCTAATTTGCTAGTTTCTTTAGAATAATCAAAATCCTCACATACCATCGATATTCCATTATGAAACAAGAGAAAATTTACATTTTCTTCTTCATCATTTATAGTATTCCTTATTGCTTTGTTTACTCTAGTGTTACCTAAGCCATATCTTACATTTTTTGAAAATAGAGTTAAATCATCTATCCCTTTTAGTTGCAGTAATTCGGTTGCAGTTAAAATGAAAAACATCGATTTCAAATCTTGATCAGAAGCAATTTCTACTTCAATTGCATTATTAACATGTTCAATCAATTGCGTATCTTGAACCATCTCGTCATCTCTAATCATATGGTAGTAATCAAAGAGCTTAGCGATATCCCAGATATGGGTGTCTGCTATAGTTTTTATATATTCTTCAGTATCTGTATTTATATAAGTGTTGCTTACAAAATGATACTCTATTTTATAATCATCTACGATATCAACTATTTTATTCTCTAGAATCAAACTTTTCAGATCAGGATTTATTGTTGATACTTCTAAGTTCTCAACCGAATTTCTATTTTTGAACCATTCTTTGGTGCCCATAAAATCTCTTATATTTCTATCTCCCATTTGAGCACCATTAATAGTTCGAAACTTCGACTGATAAATATATATTGTCTCCTCTTGATCATCAACATAAATTGCATCTATTCCTTTATCATTTTCTCCATCACAAACAATAGTTTCAACAAGGCTCTCGTCTATGTCAAAACAGTTGGATAGCATCCACATTAATAATTGTATACTATCAGTATTATCTCCTCTTTTGAAAGTTTTTATATCCTCTCTAAGATAATCTTCAAATTCATTTAATTCCATTTTTCTCTCCTTTTCTCACTTATGACTACAGCATATCTCGTCCCACGACTGTTTTATATGCTCTATTTTGATTATTTCCTGTATTCACTTAATTCACTAATCTAGAGTATCTATTAAACTGTATTGAGGTGAATTAGTACGCATAAGAATGACTAATAGTTATTGATTTCAATAAGTAATTCATACATAATATACTTTGAGACACTCTTTCAACACATCTATTCGTGTAAAAGTACATTTTTAATAATTCTCAACTTCTATTTTTTGTTTTATTTCAAATAGGACTTGCTCATGTCTATACAGTGAGACAAAATCCAAATCATCAATTTTCATGAGTTCTAACATTGAGAAGATATGAGAATCCGTTATCGGAATTATCAAGGCACCTGTTCTTCTATAGTGTCCAGACACTTTTCTAAAAGAACTTTTTTCATTCTTAATTGATCTACAAATAAGAAAACCTACCATACTTGATGATATGTTAAACCGATTAGCCAACTGATCATATTCCGGATTTGAGACGTCATTAGAGTAATTTTTGCACTCTACATAAATGTAATTTGAGGCTATCTCCGTTTTAAGATTTCTAAAAAATCCACTTTCTGAGGTGTTTGTAAAACATATGTCAATTCTCTTTGAGTCTTCATCAATGGGAGTTTCTTTTTTTGGATTTGATAGTGATGGATAGAAAATAAAGGTAAGTATTCCCAAAATACAGTCATGGTACTCATAGGCACTATCTTTTCCCGTTGGTATACTATTGAGTGTATGAATGAAAGCGTCGATCACTGCATTATAATCTTCAGTTTCGAGAGGGATTTCGGAGGATTCATATAATTGAGGGATCGTAAGAGACTGAAAGTCTGATTTTTTTCTAAATTCTTCCATAATCTTAGGATACTTTCTACAAAATTCGAGCAAATAGTCTTTTTTATCTACATTATATCTGGCCCTCAAATCTTTTTTGGTGACAAATGGTTCACCAATTTTTTCATGCTTCTTGGGAACTCTGTGTTGTATCAATGGACTACCTGGGATTTTTAATTCTTCTTCTTTTAAAAAGTTTAATACATCATGTTGTGCAAAGCCTTGCGGTTTAAAAGGATAAAACCTCTCAAAAAACACTACTCCTTTTGGAACAAGTAAGATTTTTCTACCACCAACAACTAGTTGGTCTATCTGATCAATTCTCTCCCATCTTGAGTGAATATCATTCCAAAATGGATAGGATGGAAGAGGAACAGTTGGAATATTATATAAATCACATTGATCCTTTGTATATTCGATTAATTGATATCTAATTAAATTAGTAATAACATCAGATACTGTATCGTTACCTACATCCTTAATAAAAAATTTTAAATCACTAAGCGTTTTCACGACATCAAATAGTTCAGAATCTTCCTCATTTAAATGATAAAGTTCTTTGAATACTCTGACTATATTCTCTGGTCTATGAAAAGCGCCCTGTGGTCTCCCACTTGAATATCCAAGACAAGTTTCATTAGGTTCTTTTAAGGGTTCACAAACTTCTAGTAGCTCATCCACTTTATCTAATCGAATTAATTCATTAACACATCTAAAGAAATCTTCAATGGTCGAATTACATTTTTGAGACCATAAATCATTTCTTCTAGAAAAAATATGCGCGTCTAAAAACAGAGGGATTTCATTATCCAAGTCAATATCTATAAAATCTAATTCACACTGCGTCTTTTCTAATCTGAATATTTCTGAAATTTTCAATTTCTTCTCCTCTCGATAAATACTTATAGTATTTTGAGTATATCACTAGTGTTGTATCTGAATAAGATTGATTCTTCCAAAGACATATCTAAATCGATTATCATTTATCTAATCTCATGTTTATCCCCTCCCTATTTTTAGTAATATGTTCTGATAATTTGATTATATCATCTAAATTATGCAAACTCGAATATATCCTCCTTTGCAAAGTATAATTATTAATCTACTTTATTACTTTTTAGATATTGAGCAATCATAAAACATGGATTATTGGAATAGAAAAAAGAACTGTAACCCCTTTTAAATAAAGGTGGAACTGACCTAGTTCCTTGGGACTAAAGAAAAAACCTCTTGTATGAGAATTATTGTAAAATAGTTCAATATAGGAGGTTTTTATATGGGAACACGAACTATGCATAGCTATGAGACAAAGATGAAAGTTATAGAAATGAAGTTGGCAGGATACTCAAGCAAGTTTATCCAGACTGAACTAGGAATAAAAAATGTAACTCAAGTCAAAACATGGTGGAGATGGTATCGAAATGGTGAACACTATCGATTTTCTCAACCGGTAGGCAAGCAATATACTTTTGGAAAAGGGCGTGAAGGAGACACGGTCGAAGAAACACAAAGACTTAGAATTAAATCTTTGGAGCAACAAATTGAACTATTAAAAAAATATTTGGAAAGAGAGAGGATGTGGTTCCTGAAATAATCATCAAGCGCGTTGAAGAGTATCGCAACACTGTATCAATTAAAGATATCTTGAATCTTTTTGGGGTACCTAAGTCAACGTATTACCGTTGGACTAAAAAAGAGCAACTAGATTCTAATAATTATTCTGTCAATGAA
>NZ_SBAR01000009.1:56672-70001 GCF_016617625.1 Erysipelothrix sp. strain 2 (EsS2-6-Brazil) | reverse complement strand
CAACAATATCTTGATGATATTTGCTTCAAAATTAACTCAATGCCGCGAAAAATATTTGACTTCAAAACGGCCTATGAGATAGACTTTAATAAAAGTAAAAGTGGTGCGGTTGAGATTTGATAAAAGAGAAAACACTTCCTTGGAAGGAAGTGTTTTTTTTATTGATTATGGCCAAAGCTGGATGCATTATTTTGGGGATTGCGTTGGTCAAGATCTTTTTGGAGAAGGACGCTGGCACGTTTGATGGAATGGTGGCCAAATCGTTCTCGTATCGTGTCGAGGGTTTCATCAAGCTCGGTTATGGGTTCATCAAAAAGTGAAAGCTGAATGGGTTGGCAGGTAGAGACGAGGTCACTTAATGTGATGGTGATGCTGCGAAGTGGTTTGTTTTGGTCCCAATATTTCTCAACTAAAAAGAGGGATTCATTAACAATTTGTTGTACCGTATTGATGGGTTGATTCAGCTTTTTTTGTCTGGATAGGGTTTCAAGTTTGTGATCACGAATACTGATGCGAAGGACACTGCCTTTCTTTTCAATTTTACGACACCGACTTGAAACCGATTCAGCCAAGACCAACAATACCCGTTTGACCTCGTCAATGGTCACAAGATCTTGAGGTGTGGTCATGCCATTACCGATTGATTTGGCGGGATCACTGTAGGGGTTAACTTCTGATGAATCCTCACCATTCGCAAAGGCTTTGAGTAAGCTTCCCATCTTCCCAAGATGCGTATGCAAAGTGTTCTCATTTGCACAAGCCAGATCACCAATGGTTCGAATGCCAATCTGATTAAGACTTTTTTGAGTGCTGGGACCAACATATAGAAGTTCTTGAACAGGGAGTGGCCAAATCATTTGCTTCATATGGGACTCCATGAGGATGGTTAGCCCATTGGGTTTTTGGAAATCTGAACCAAGCTTTGCAAAGATTTTATTAAAACTCATTCCAATTGACACCGTCAAGCCGACTTCTGCTTTGATGCGCTTTTGGATTTCCGTTGCGATATCTCCCGGCTTTCCAAATAATAGAATAGAATCGGAGATATCGACCCATGCCTCATCAATCCCAAAAGATTCCACTTTATCGGTATAGGTTCGATAGATGTCTTTGACCTGATTGCTTATCATAAGATAATCTTCATAGGAAGGTGGAACAATCACGAGACCTGGACATTTGCGTCGCGCATCTTTAAGTGTCTCTGCCGTTTTAACGCCCTTAGCTTTCGCCAACGGATTACGTGCTAAGACGATGCCATGTCGTTTGGACTCATCGCCACCAACACACATGGGGACATTCGCCAAGGATGGATTTTTTAGTATTTCAATTTGCGCAAAGCAATAGTCAATATCGCAATGAAGAATGTAACGTTGCTTCATAAAGTCACCTCAATAATCTCAGTATAGGGTATTGTGTTGCGTAATTCAATAGAAATACGCAACATTGGGAGTTTTGTTGTATGGAGGTTGCATAATGGGTATAATAGAAAAAAGAGGTGATTTCATGACATTACAAGAACTGATTACGATATTTAGAGCGCGCCACAATCTCTCATTAGAAGAAGTTGGTGATGCGGTGGGTGTGAGCCGGTCGACGGTTTCACGCTGGGAAACGGGAGTTATTAAAAAGATTTCATTAGAAAAGCAGGAACGGTTGTCGCATTTATTTAAAATAAACGTTCCCGATTATTTAGATTATCATTTTTTTAAGCCGGTTTTAGGTGTAGTTAGGGCAGGGTACGATTTGTTAGCGCACCAAGATATAATCGGGTATGAGGAAGTTTCAAAACGTGAATATGATCAAGGCGATTATTTTTTGAGAGTTGTGGGTGATTCCATGACGGGATCACGCATTTATGACGGGGATCTTATTTACGTTAAAAAAACACGAGAAATTGTATCGGGGGATATCGCCGTTGTGTTAATACAGGGCGATGAAGCGACCGTTAAACGTGTTATTTTAAAAGATAATTTGATGATATTAGAGGCTACAAACCCGGACTATCCAACGCGTTATTATAACCCAGAAGAAGTCATGATGTTGCCGGTTGAAGTAATTGGGAAAGTCCTAAATGTGCGTGTTGATTTCTAGAAGTAATCCTTCTTATGTAAATAAACGACAACCCCAAGGGTTAAGAAAAAACTAATCATAAATACAATTAGGAGCGCATGAGGGTGGTCTTGGAAGGGGAGATCGATGTTCATGCCGTAAAAACTGGTAATAAAAGTTGGGACTGACAATACGAGTGTAATCGATGTGAGGGTCTGCATTATTTTATTCAATCGATTTGAAAAAAGCGATTCGGACACATCAACAATCGAATTGATGATTTGTTGATACATTTCGATATTTTGAACTAATTGATTCACCTCGATACGAATGTTTGTATATTCCGAAGATCGTTCAGATTGCCAGAGGGGATGTGGTTTTTCTTTCATAATATAATTCGCGACATCACCAATGGCATTAATAGCTGTTTGATAACGAATTAACTTTCGACTTAAACTAAAGAGGGCTTTAATGTTTGCTTTTGTAACCAAATTTTCCATGGTTTCTTCATACTCCGAAAGCTGTGCGTTGATGATTTGAACCATCATTTCATAGTTTTTAAGCGTATGTAAAAGAAGGTCAGTGAGGGTAGCGTGCTGAATGTCTTCGGTTAAAGAAATCGATTCATGACAATAAAGATTATAAACGGTACCCATTTGTTCGATACAAATGGGTTGAATGTTTTCTGGTGAGCTTGGATAATTAAGAATGATATAGAAATTGCCACTTAGAAGACGGATATGAGCCAGTTCCGCTTTATCGGATAACGATTGACGGATATATTCGGGTAATTGAAGCATGTGAGCATCTTGATAGATTATAAGATTCATCGTGAATCCTCCTTGTATAGGTATTATAACACGTGAGAAGAATACGAAATTAAGAAAACCTTAAACTGCTTTAGTGTATAATAGATTTAATTGGAGGACGCATATGTATAAAATCATGATTATTGAAGATAACGATACAATTCGTAATGAACTCAGTAGTTTCTTAAAAAAGAACGGCTATGAGACCACACTCATTACTGATTTTACGAATGTTTTGGATACGTTTAAGCAGGAAGATGTGGATTGTGTACTTCTGGATTTATCTCTTCCTGAAGTTGAGGGACATTATCTTGCGAAAGAAATTCGCAAAATAAGTGAAGTTCCGCTTATTGTTGTTACCAGTCGAAACAGCACCATGGATGAACTGATGTCCATGAATTTAGGGGCTGATGATTTTATTACCAAACCGTATAATTTACAAATTTTGTTAGCGCGATTGCAATCCGTTTTACGACGTGCTTATGAAAAAAATGATACCCCAGTAACTGTTTTAAGAGGGGTTGAGTTAGACATACCGCGCGGAATGGTGCGTTATCAAAATCAAGAGCAAGAACTTACCAAAAATGAATTACGCATTCTATCATTCCTTATTGCAAATAAAGGCAGTATTGTTTCACGACAAGATTTGATGCAATACTTGTGGAATACGGATTGGTTTGTGGATGATAATACATTGACTGTAAATATTAATCGTTTGCGTAAGAAACTTGAAGAAATTGGAATTGTGGATTTTATAGAGACAAAACGTGGTATGGGATATACAATTCATGAAAACTAGAGATTTTTTGATGGATAAAGCGTATCTTATGATCCTCGTTGGAATTTTAGAAGGTGTTGTTTCATTCTTCCTTTTGGCTGTGGGGATTCAGCATGAAATTGTGTGGATTATCATGTTTCTCTTCGCACTGGTGTTGCTTGTGGTTTTAGGGGTTGAATTTTCCCGTAGAAAGCGATTTTATGATGAACTGCTGATGAATTTAGAAGGGTTGGATCAAAAGTACTTGATTACGGAAATGATCCCTGATGGGGAGTTTTTGGATGCAAGGCTTTGGGTTGAGGTTGTAGAAGATCTAAGCAAATCCATGGCAGACCGAGTGAATGAGTATAAACGGCGTCAAGAAGATTACAAAGAATACATTGAGTTATGGATTCACGAAGTGAAAACACCTTTAGCAGGGGCAAAGCTGATTGCTTCAAATAATTCCAATTCAGAAATGGATCTCATAATCCGTGAAATGAACCATGTTGAAGATTACCTGGAACAAGTTCTTTTTTATGCACGGTCAAGCTCACTTGAAAAAGATTATATGATTCAGCCCCTTAATCTCAATACACACATCCGTAATGTCGTTAAAGAACTTGCACCCATCTTTATTCAGCGTAAAATTCAAATCGAGATCCAGGTGACAGAAGAACATGTATACAGCGATTCGAAATGGGTTGAATTTATGATTAAACAAGTCCTATCCAATGCGTTAAAGTATGTGGATGAAGGGTGCGGTCATATTTTCGTATCGACGACCATTCAAGAACATGCCATTACCCTTCAAATCTGTGATAATGGACCGGGAATCCCAACGCAAGACTTAGAACGGGTGTTTGAACGTGGGTTTACCGGAGCGCGCGGACGCCAAAACAAACAAGCGACAGGAATGGGATTGTATCTTGTGAAAATGCTAAGTAATAAGTTGAACTTAGATGTAACTATTGAGAGTCACGAAGGAACCTGTGTTAATTTCGTGTTTCCAAAATCAAAAATGATGTTTAAGTAACCTCGTGAACGAGGTTTTTTTATTTCAAATACACTATAATAAAAGTAAGTGACAATAATGTCATATAACTGTAATGATAATGAATGGTAGAATCATCAAGAATTCTTTAAACTCAATGTAGGAGGTTGGTTATGACAACAATACTAGATGTAAACAATATTGAAAAATACTATGGTAAAAAAGGAAATATTACCAAGGCACTTGATGGTGTCTCATTCACAATTGAAAAAGGGGAATTTGTAGGAATTATGGGACCATCGGGTTCTGGGAAAACAACCCTTCTTAACTGCATTTCAACCATTGACTCGGTAACCAGTGGAGCCATTGGGGTGAACGGTCAAAATATTACAAAACTTAAGAAAGAGCATTTACAACGTTTTCGTCGAGAGCAACTTGGATTTATTTTCCAAGATTTTAACTTACTGGATACCCTCACTGCTTATGAAAACATTGCTTTAGCGCTCACCATTCAAAACATTAATCATAAAGAAATTGATCAACGCATTCAAAGCGTGGCGCGTCTTTTAGATATTGAAGAAGTACTTCAAAAATTTCCGTATCAAATGTCAGGGGGACAGCAACAACGTGTCGCCTCAGCGCGTGCATTAATTACAAATCCAAGTCTTATTTTAGCGGATGAGCCTACGGGTGCTTTAGATTCAAAATCAAGCCGTATGTTGCTGGAGAAACTTCAAGAACTGAATGAACAAGAACAAGCGACCATTATGATGGTAACCCATGATGCATTCAGTGCAAGTTATGCGCAACGCATCCTCTTCATAAAAGATGGGAAAATCTTTAATGAGTTGGTACGTGGTAATGATAGTCGCAAAGAATTCTTTGATAAAATTATTGATGTTGTAACGTTACTTGGAGGCGATTCCGCAAATGTACTCTAAACTCGCACTTCGTAATGTTAAGAAGAGCTATCGAGATTTCTTTATCTACTTTATCACCTTGACGTTCTCGGTCTCTCTATTTTATGTTTTTTCTTCATTTGGTGCACAAGCATCAATTATGGATTTAAGTTCATCACAAGGTTCAATGGTTGAGGCGTTGACACGTATTATGAATGCGATGTCCTATATTGTCGCCGTTGTCTTTGCATTTTTAATTCTCTATGCAAATCATTTTTTAATTAAGCGTCGCCATAAAGAACTGGGCGTTTATACGTTATTGGGGATGCCGAAACGCTACATATCTCGAATTTTAATTTACGAAACACTCTATATTGGGGTCTTTTCATTAGGATCTGGATTGCTTTTAGGTCTTGCTTTATCTCAAGTTATGACACTATTGAGTGCAAAGGTTCTAAGTGTAGCAACACATTATCATTTTGTATTTTCAATGGTTGCGACTGTGAAAACAATTGTGTGCTTTATGATTATTTTTACAGTAGTCATGATTTTTAATGGTGTGATTCTTAATAAATATAAATTAATTGATTTATTGCGTTCAAAACGTCAAAATGAAACACTTAAAGTACGTAAGACATGGATGAGTGTTGTTATTTTTATTCTTGCATGTGTCCTTATTGGGTATGCCTATAAACTGGCATTGAAACCAATGGAACTGATTCGTTTGCTTCCCCTTGTGTTGGTTACAGGGGCATTGGGAACTTTTATGCTCTTCCTATCGTTTTCTGGATTTATGCTTAAATTTATGCAATTAAACCAAAAACGTTATTACAAGGGTTTAAATAGTTTTGTCTTTCGTCAAGTGAGCGCAAAAATCAGTACAACGTATAAAATGATGTCTGTGATTACTTTGATGTTGTTGATTGCGATAGGAGCCCTTGCTACTGCATTTAATTTAAATTATGTACTTGGCAACGAACTGGAAAAAGCAACCGGTTATGATGTTAGTGTTGTGGTTTCCGGTTCAGAAGGGAAGGATTACGCGCGTCTTATTGATGAAGTCAAAGGCTTTGAACATCAAACAACCGCATCCCTTTATGATCTGGGCATTGAAGCGAAGGATATGGGGATGGAACAGGAACTTTATCAAGGTCAACGCATTTTATTTATGACAGAGACTGATTTCAATGGTTTACGAACGCATGAAGGGTATGAACCCATTCACCTTGATGAAGATGAAGTTTACTTCCAAAAAGCACCAACCGCAGGGTTACAGGGCAGTGATTTGGAGAAACTGGATGCGATTCCAATTTTAGGACAAGCGTTTGTGCTTCAAGCAAATCATGATGTGAAACCGGTAAGGATTGCGAATGGATCTATGATTCACGGATCACTCTTTGTGGTTAATGATGTTCATCTATCAACATTAAAAGCAGAAATGATTTCAAATGACGCATGGAATCAAAATACATTCATATCCAATCTTGATGTTCATGGTTCACAAAAAGAAGTCGTAGAAAAACTTGAAAACAATTTTGAGGGACAGTCTCTTGGCTTGTATCATAATATTCTTAGTTCCGAAGATGTGACAGCGTCAATGAGTGGAACCGAACTCTTATTTACCTATGTGGGTATTTATCTTGGATTGGTGTTCTTGTTAAGCAGCGTGGTTGTATTGGCGCTTCAACAGCTTTCGGAAGCCAGTGATAATCAATCACGTTACCGTGTTCTCACAAAATTGGGTGCCGATGAGCATATGCTTAAACGTTCAATTCTAAAACAGATAACGATTTATTTCTTTTTACCACTTCTCATTGCGTTAATCCATGCTTATGTTGGTATCAAAGCAATGAATGTGAACTTAAATTTAGCGGGTCTTGCACCGGACACCATGGTGCCTGCAATTCTTACAACCAGTGCAATCATTAGTATGTATTTGATCTATTTCATCATTACGTATTTCTCAAGTAAGGCCATTACACTGGAAGCTTAAACACACCTAAGGGTGTGTTTTTTAATATGACATTGTTGTAAGTTAAGTGTAAGGAGATTCGATGGTTTGCTTCTTGCATAAAATCTATACTATAGATAACAAGGAGAAACATTATGAAAACACAAATTAAAAAACTATTTAGAAATGATCAAACACGCAAAAATCTACAAGGACGTAACTCAGAACTAACAAAACCCAAACCTTGCCTTGCGGAAATGAGTGCTGAAGAACAAGCAATCGGGCAAGCGCTATCCAGTTTTGTGATCACGACGATCATTACATTATAAGGGAGGCAATTATGTATTTTAAAATAGCCTATAGAAATGTTAAGAAAAGCTATAAAGATTATTCTGTATATTTTATCACATTGACCTTTTCGGTAGCCCTTTTCTATATCTTCGGATCCTTTGAACAGCAGTCAGCCATTTTAAAAATGACGGCAGGGCAAGGTCAAGCTGTGCAAGCACTTGTAACAACCATGAATGTTATGTCAGCCATTATTTCTGTTGTGTTCGCATTTTTAATTCTCTATGCGAATCAATTCTTAATTCGACGTCGTCAAAAAGAGTTGGGCCTTTACACATTACTGGGGATGCCAAAACGAAACATTGCGCGAATCCTAACATATGAAACCCTCTATATTGGTGTGATGTCCTTAGGGACCGGGTTAGTTCTTGGCTATCTCGGATCTCAGGCAACCGCAATTTTAAGTGCTCAACTCCTTAAAGCGAACATCACATACCATTTTATTTTCTCAATCAAAGCAACACTTAAAACAATCCTAAGCTTTTCCGTTATTTTTATCATTGTCCTTATCTTCAACGGTAATGTCATTCGGAAACATAAGCTTATTGAACTCTTTCATGCACATCGCGTCAATGAAACTGCTGAAAACAAACGTGCTGTTTTACAATTTATGGTAGGTGTCATTTTACTGATTCTTGCTTATAAATGGGCACTTGTACCCTTACATCTTGTGGTTTTTATGCCTTTGATTATTGCCTTGGGATCATTTGCTACGTTTGTTATTTTTAAAGCACTTTCCGGCTTTATGCTTAAGTTTATGAAGATCAATCAACGCCTCTATTATAAAAATCTCAATGTCTTTGTATTTCGCCAAGTTGCCTCAAAGGTCAATACGACTTACAAGATGATGGCGGTTGTAAGTCTTCTACTCTTATTTGGTATCGCAACATTATCAACGGGGTTTAACCTAAATTCAGTTATGGATGAACAAATTAAACGCAATACACCTTTTGATTACACCTTAATGGTGCCGTACTTATCGATCGAACGTGATCTTGAAATTGAAACCTTTATTGCGGACCAGAACATCGAAGGCTTTGCATCAATGAATCTCTACAACACTGATTATGATGCGGATGTACTCGATAGTGTTGTGATGCACGCCAAAAGCCAACAACAACCACGAGTCTATCTTGCGGATATTGAGGATTATAATATGATCCGCGTCATACACAATCAGCCAACCATAGATTTAAGTCCGAACAGTGTATACCCTTATGGTCTTAAACATCACAATCAAACCTTAAAAGCGGATGCTAAAGTGATCTTGGGTAAGGGAGATTATAATGTTGTTGATGATCGTGATGATGAGGCGATAAGCATTAGAAATGGTGATTTTAATGATGTCGTCTTACTCATGAATACGGAAACACTTCATGATACACTTGCATCTCAAACGAAATCCGTAACGATGACAACAATCTACAATGTGAATACAGACAAAAGCAGTTTACTCCAAACATCTATTGAACACAAACTTGACGAATTGGGATATGATCCCAATGATATTATAAGTGTTAGTTCAGAACAACTGTTTGAAATGCTATTGGGAATTGAGCTGATTTTTACTTTTATGGGACTTTATTTGGGCGTTGTTTTCTTAATCAGTAGTGGTGTCATTCTTGCTCTACAGCAACTTTCTGAAGCAAGTGATAATCAGGTACGCTATCGTGTACTTGAGAAATTGGGAACGGATGAAGGCATGATGCATCACGCCATTTTCAAGCAAGTTGCCTTGTATTTCTTCATACCACTCTTGCTGGCTGGTGTTCATGCATGGGTTGGGATATCTGCGGTTAATATAAACTTAGATCTTGCAGGCCTTAAGGCAACCAGTTTTATGCCAACCCTTTTAACGTGTGTTGGGGTTATTGGTATTTATTTTGTATACTTTATTGCAACCTATTTAGGCAGTAAGTCAATAAGTAAAGGAAACTAGAGATTTCATCTAGTTTTTTTTATAGAATGTTGTATTATAGTTGTAGTGTAAAAGGAGCGTTCCATGAATTTATTTATAAGAGAAGATATTCGGACGAATAGTTTTGATGACCCGGAGTTTGAACAAAAGCTTGCTTCAATGTGGGAGCGATTCAATACATCATTGCCACATTACGATGCGGCGAAATATGCAGTCTATACGGACTACAAGACAGACTATAAGGGATTGTATTCTCTGGGCCTTGCAACTGAGTTTGAACAAACAAGCGAATTGTTGGTCGTGGACGAACGCAATGATTATCAAGTGTTTCCTGTTGATGTAACCGATGAATTTGGTGTTTTAAATACATGGAAATTGATCTGGTCGTTGGAGGCATCGGATAAGTTAAAACGTGCGTATACCATTGATTTTGAAAAATACTATGAAGATGGACGTATCGATATCTTTATCGCAGTAGAATAACATTTATGTTATTCTTTTTTATTACGAGAATGTAAGGTGGTCGTTTATTGAAATATGATAAAATACAACTAAGGAGTTCTAACTATGGTCATAAAAATGGCATTTAAAAACGTTCGAAAAAGCTATAAAGACTATACCGTGTATTTTGTGACACTGGCTTTTTCTGTAGCACTTTTCTATATTTTTGGATCCTTTCAAGATCAAGCGGGAATTTTGGAACTTACAAATCAAATGGGACGAACGTTTGAACTGGTATCAGAAGCCCTCAATGTGATATCTTTTATAGTCGTCGTAATCTTTGCTTTCCTTATCGTCTATGCAAATAATTTCATCATTGGTAGACGAAAACAAGAGTTTGGATTGTACATGCTTTTGGGGATGTCACGTTTTAAAATGTCATTGATTTTGATGGCAGAAACATTTTTAATTGGATTGGCTGCACTTGCAGTAGGCCTGTTCTCAGGCTATATCTTAACGCAAATTACGAGTGTGTTGATGGGGACAATCCTAGCGGTTCCGATTCACTATCAATTTATCTTTTCAACACAGGGGGCACAGCGAACGATTTATTGTTTTAGTGGAATCTTTGTATTGATTATGTTTCTTAATCAACGGAAACTGCGGAAGATTACGTTAAATGAATTGTTTAATGCTCATAGAACACAAGAGATGTTGCGAAATGTTTCGGTTTGGTGGACGGTATTTCAACTTATTGGGGCGATTGCGATTTTGATTTTTGATTACTTATGGGTTCTTAAAGCAGGGCAACTTATCTTCTTTATGCCGATTATTGTTGGGATTGGAATCTTTGCGACAATCCTTTTATTTAAATCTATGGCAGAATTTGTGGAATATTTTGTACATATAAACCGCTCACGATACTATCGCAACCTTAATTTATTTGTCGTTCGACAAGTTTCAAATAAAATTCGTTCGACATATCGTGTCATGGCCGTGGTATCCATTACCTTATTGTTTGGTATTACTATTTTAGCGACGGGGCTAAACCTTAATAAACGCATTTCTAATTTTGCGGTTGAAACCATTCCTTATGATGCCTCATTTACGTTTATGTATGATGACGTGGGAACTGTGAAAAATTACTATAACGATTTAAATCTTAATGAATATTTTAGTTCGGGTTTTCAAATCAACCTCTATCGATCGGAATCTTTTGATACGGAGGTATTCAATATTTATGATGATATTGGTGAGGAAAAACCCGTTAATGAACCTTTGGCTCTCATGACGCTAAGTGATTACAATAAAGTTCGAACCATCCAAAATAAACCGTTGTTGACGCTTTCGAAGAATCAAATCTATTTTCAACCGGATTACAACAATCTCATTACAATGCGTGCGCGTTTGGTTGATGTCCTTGATTATCGAAAACCCTTAACCTTAGGTTCTGTTGACTATTTCCTACAACCTTATGACGAGGCAAATTTTGTAATTTTTTCGAATCAGTCAAATGGCTATCCAATCCTTGTAGCTCATGAAGATGATGTCAATTCGATAAAGGCCACCTGGCCCGATGTTTTTATAAAAACTGTAGTAAGTGGCAATGCACTACATTCAACTGAAGGAGATATTGAACGTATTCTAGAACATGTTCAAGAAGGACAAACCCAAGATCTCACAAATTATTATGATACCGATGTACTTACAAGATATAACTCGGGGCTTACAGGCATGGGAACTGAAATTATTATTGCTGCAATTGGCCTGTATGTGGGGATGGTGCTTCTTATTGTTAGTCTCGTTATTTTGGCGTTACAACAGTTATCGGAGGCTAGCGATAATCAAGGGCGGTATGAAACCCTGCGTAAGATCGGGGCATCACATGGCATGATTAATCGAGCATTGTTGAAACAGACGGCCTTATACTTTTTCATCCCACTAGGGGTTGCATTGATTCATACGGTAGTCGGTTTGATTGCAGTTGAGCGAAATTTAAACCTTATAAATTTAGGATACACATCAAATGTACTCAGTGTGTCAACAGTGGTTATTGTCTTTATGTTCTACTTGATCTATTTTGTGATCACTTATTTCAACAGCAAACGTATTATTAAAGTAAAACGCAAATAAAAAACAAATAAAAAACATACTCATTTGAAGTGAATCCCTAATTCCTAGTACGGAAAAGAGATTTACATCCATGGTGGAGTATGTTTTTTATTTCTATTTCAATGCTTGATGATTTTCGGTGTAGGCATCAAAGTGTTTCAGTTCAAGCATTTCGATAAAGAGGTCAACGCCTGATTCAAAAAAATCTCTAAGAATTGGATTGTCGTTATTATACTTCACCATCATGAGATCTTTTGGATTCAATAATTCATGACTGATGTCATATCGTAGCTGAGCAATTAAGATTGATGTGAGTGCATTCGTTTCATAACGAATCCAATCAATGGTATAGGTTAGGTCGTTTTCAACATATTCGGACAATCTTTGATAGTAGTTACTTAATAAGTTACTCCCAAAAATCGCTTTTTGAAGGTAAATGGTTGTTTGTACAGATTGTTCATTTCCATAGGCGGTGATAAATGACATAACACGATTAAATACTTCTTGGCCTTCGTTTGTATTAAAGTAAGTGCCAGGAATTGATTGGTCATAGTTTAGCGCATAGTAACCCTCGGTGAGTTCTTGTAAGACAATACGAAGTTTTGTGTCCTTCTCAAGTTTTTTCTCTTGATCAATTTGCTTCTGATGGTTCTCTTTGATTTTTTTGAGTTCGGTATCTGCAGATTGTTTTCTACCGAGATATGAACTAATGTATCCAAAAAGAGAACTCAGTAAAACACCAGACAGACTGATTATTGCGACAACGATTTGATAGCTGTCCATGATATTCATAAAATAGATTGATGTAGGCATACACAAACCTCCTTTAAAAGCATTATAACGTATAATGAACGAAAACCAATCATAGAATTTAAAATCATAAAAAAAACTCTATAAGTAAACTTATAGAGTTGGATTAACTGTTTGGAGCAGGTGAGGGGAATTGAACCCCCGCCTCAACCTTGGCAAGGTCGTGTTCTACCATTGAACTACACCTGCAAATGGCGGTCCAGACGGGAATCGAACCCGCGATCTCCTGCGTGACAGGCAG
>NZ_SBAR01000009.1:0-56662 GCF_016617625.1 Erysipelothrix sp. strain 2 (EsS2-6-Brazil) | reverse complement strand
TTGGAGCAGGTGAGGGGAATTGAACCCCCGCCTCAACCTTGGCAAGGTCGTGTTCTACCATTGAACTACACCTGCAAATGGCGGTCCAGACGGGAATCGAACCCGCGATCTCCTGCGTGACAGGCAGGCATGTTAACCGCTACACCACTGGACCATTTGCAAACATTAAATTTTTCTTGGAGCAGGTGAGGGGAATTGAACCCCCGCCTCAACCTTGGCAAGGTCGTGTTCTACCATTGAACTACACCTGCAAATGGCGGTCCAGACGGGAATCGAACCCGCGATCTCCTGCGTGACAGGCAGGCATGTTAACCGCTACACCACTGGACCATTTGCAAAACGTTAAACCTTTAACGCTCATATATATTACCATAGATATATTCTTATTCCAAGCCTTTTTTACAACATAAACTAGTTTTTTTTGTCTGATTTCAAAACAACACTGGAATGCAACCTTACAGTCAACAACACGACGGAAAAATACGAAAATTCACTTCTAAAAAGTACCATGAAGTTATTATACGAAAAAAAAAGAACGTTACGTTCTATATTATTTTAATATTTTTGGAGCAGGTGAGGGGAATTGAACCCCCGCCTCAACCTTGGCAAGGTCGTGTTCTACCATTGAACTACACCTGCAAAAAAATGGCGGTCCAGACGGGAATCGAACCCGCGATCTCCTGCGTGACAGGCAGGCATGTTAACCGCTACACCACTGGACCATTTTTTTATTTAAGAAACAAATAATGGCGGAGATGGGGAGATTTGAACTCCCGCGCCAGTTACCCGACCTATACCCTTAGCAGGGGCACCTCTTCAGCCACTTGAGTACATCTCCAAGTTTGTTTCTTGCGCTCTTCTTTGAGTGCTCATTCATATTATCACAACAATAGGTCTTAGGCAATAGCCTTTTATTGTTTTTTTTAATATTTACCGTTGTTTGGGGTATAATGAGTCTATGAACAATAAAAATAAACAAAAGACTGCAAATATGTTACTTAAAATCACGCTATTCGCCGTTTTAGTAATCGTATTTATTCTAACAGAATTTATGAAACCAAATATAAATTCAAACAAGGAACAGGTTACACTAAGTAAGTGTATTGACGGGGATACAGCACAGCTAAACATTGGTGGGAAAAAAGAGAAAGTTCGTTTTATTGCTGTTGATACACCTGAATTACGTCAAAATGATGAGTACAATCCTCAGTTTTATGCTGAAGAGGCAAGTTCGTTCACATGCAATCATTTAAAAAGTGCAAAAACGATTGAACTTGAATATGATCCCAACGCAGATAAATACGACAAGTATGGACGTGTGATAGCGTGGGTGCGTGTTGATGATGTACTTTTGCAAGAACTCCTGGTTTCGGGCGGCTACGCTAAAGTGAAATACATTTACGGAGACTATCTTTATGTAGATCAACTGAGTCGTTTGCAAAATCAAGCGAAAAAGCAAAATATTGGCCTGTGGCGTGATAAAGGTAGACATTAAATCGCTATATCTTTAAAATAAATTATAGATGGAGGAAATTATGATCGAAAAACGTAAAAATTTTATAATTAATATTTTATATTTTGCAATAAGTTTTAGTCTTGCTGCTTTAGTACTTAAGTTTTCAACAAAATACTTGATGCCCTTTATTATTGGTTTTGTGATTGCATTCTTGTTGAAGCCGGTAATATCTAAATTAACGAAAAAAATTGGAAATCAAAAAGGGTCTTCACTTTTAGTTGTTATTCTTTTCTATATATTATTAGCTGCGGCTATTTTTTGGATCTTGGTAGCGGTTATTGCAGGCATCCAAAATTTTGCTAAGGCTGTTCCAAGTTTTTATCAAACGACACTCTCTCCAGCAATCGAATCAATTATTGTTTGGGTTGAAGGTGCGGTCGTAAATCTCGACCCTGATGTAATTGATATTATTGAATCAATCGGTCGCTCTGTGGTGCAAAGCATCGATGGGATTTTCAAAGGGATTTCGGGTGGTACAATAAACTTTATAACACGATTAATTTCCTCGATTCCAAGTGTATTAATTTCAATCCTTATCGCGATTATTTCATCGTTCTTCTTTACACTTGACTATCAAGGGATTGTAAATAGTGTAATGGGAATGATTCCACTTAAACAAAGAACGTTAATCTTAGATATTAAAGATGGACTCATTTCAGTTCTAGGAAAATATTTAAGAGCATATGCCAAGTTGATGTCATTAACGTTTGTTGAATTATCAATCGCATTCTTTGTTCTTGGAATTCATAACCCAATAGGATTAGCCTTTATGGTAGCAATCATTGATATTCTTCCAGTTCTTGGTACTGGGACAGTTATGATTCCTTGGTTCATTATTGAACTCATTATGGGAAACACACCACTCGGTGTTGGTTTAATGATTACTTACATCATTATTACCGTCATTCGAAATATCTTGGAACCAAAGATTGTTGGAGATCAAATTGGATTGCATCCCCTTGCAACCCTTATCCTTATATACGTAGGGTTGAAGATGTTTGGTTTCGTAGGTTTATTCGCACTTCCAATCTCGGCAACGATTCTTAAAACGCTTCATGACGAAGGTAAAATAACCATCTTTCGCAGAGATGAAGATTTGAATCAAACGGCCATAGAGGACTAGAAGAATTTAATAATCGGATGCAGTCACATTGACTGCACTCTGATTATTATATTTTTTTTGTTTAATATGTTGACAACAACGATTAGTGTGATAAAATGTAAAGGCTTATGAATTAATACTGGGTTTCTTTCGTGGAAACCTAATTAATATGTGAGTCGTGGCACACATGGTACTGTGTGCACAAAAAAACTAAGAAGGGAGAAAATTAATGCCTACAATTAACCAATTGATTCAAAAAGGTCGTACAAAACGCGTTTACAAATCGAAATCACCGGCATTAGGTCGTAGTTTAAATACGATTAAACGTCAAACAACTAAAGTAAATAGTCCACAAAAACGTGGAGTATGTACACGTGTTGGTACAATGACACCTAAGAAACCTAACTCAGCATTACGTAAATATGCACGTGTTCGTTTGAGTAATGGTATGGAAGTTACGGCTTATATTCCAGGAATCGGTCACAACTTACAAGAACATAGTGTTGTTCTTATTCGTGGTGGTCGTGTTAAAGACTTACCTGGGGTTCGTTACCACATCGTTCGTGGAACAATGGACTGTGCTGGTGTAACTGACCGTCGTCAAAGCCGTTCACTATACGGTACTAAAAAACCAAGACAAGAAGATTAATTAACATCAAAAATGAGAGGAGTGAATTAAATGCCTAGAAAAGGACATGTTCCAAAGCGCGACGTAGTTGCTGATCCAATTTACAATTCAAAATTAGTAACACGTTTAATCAACAGAATCATGATTGATGGTAAAAAAGGTTTAGCACAATCAATTCTTTATAACGCTTTTGCAATTATTGAAGAAAAAACAGGTCGCCAACCAATGGAAGTATTTGAGGAAGCTTTAGACAACGTATTACCAGTCTTAGAACTTAAAGCTCGCCGAGTTGGTGGATCAAACATCCAAATCCCTATTGAAGTAACTCAAGAACGTCGTTTGACACTTGGACTTCGTTGGATTGTTCAATATTCACGTTCACGTGGAGAAAAAACAATGGAAGAACGCTTAGCTGCTGAAATCATCGATGCATCAAATGGTGTAGGTGCTTCAGTTAAGAAACGTGACGATGTGCATAAAATGGCTGAAGCCAATAAAGCATTCGCACACTACCGTTGGTAAGATTAACGTAGAAAAGGAGACTTACATCTTATGGCAAGAGAATTTTCATTAGATAAAATGCGTAATATCGGTATCATGGCTCACATCGATGCTGGTAAAACAACTACAACAGAACGTATTCTCTATTATACAGGTCGTACACATAAGATCGGGGAAACTCATGATGGTGCTGCAACGATGGACTGGATGGCGCAGGAGCAAGAACGTGGTATTACAATCACTTCAGCTGCTACAACTGCTGCTTGGAAGGGCCACCGCGTAAACATTATTGATACTCCTGGTCACGTTGACTTTACTGTTGAGGTTGAACGTTCATTACGTGTTCTTGATGGTGCGGTTACAGTACTTGATGCTAAATCAGGTGTTGAACCTCAAACAGAAACTGTTTGGCGTCAAGCAACAAAATATAACGTACCTCGTATCGTGTTCATTAATAAGATGGACGCAACCGGTGCAGATTTCTATATGTCAGCAAAAACTATTGTTGATCGTTTAGGAGCTAAATCAGCACCAATCCAAATCCCTATTGGGGTTGAAGACTATTTCGATGGTCTCATTGATATCGTTGAGCAAGAAGCACATATGTTTGCTGACGTATCACAAAAAACAGATGATATTGTTGAAATTCCTGAAGAGTTTAAAGCTCAAGTAGCTGAAGCTCGTGAAGTATTATTTGAACAAATCTCTGATTTCGATGAAGACTTTATGATGCTTATTCTTGAAGGTGTTGAACCAACAGTTGAACAAATCAAGACTGCTATCCGTAAAGCTGTAATCAGTGGTGAATTCTTCCCAGTACTTTGTGGTGCTGCTTATAAGAATAAAGGTGTTATCGCGATGCTTGATGCAGTTATCGATTACTTACCTTCACCAGTTGATATTCCAGCTGTGAATGGTACTTTACCAAGTGGTGAAGAAGCTGTTCGTGAAGCAAGTGATGAAGCACCATTCTCAGCTCTAGCTTTCAAAGTTATGACTGACCCATTTGTTGGACGTCTTACATACTTCCGTGTGTACTCAGGTGTTGCAACATCAGGTGGACCAGTATATAACTCAGTAAAACGCAAACGCGAACGCTTCGGTCGTATCATGCAAATGCATGCTAACCACCGTGAAGAAATCGATAACGTTTATGCTGGTGAAATCGCTGCTGCTGTTGGTCTTAAAGTTACAGGAACAGGGGATACACTTTGTGATGAAAAGAATGAAATCATTCTTGAATCAATGGTCTTCCCAGAACCAGTTATTAACGTTGCCGTTGAACCAAAATCAAAAGGTGACCAAGATAAGATGGGGCTTGCTTTAGCTAAATTAGCTGAAGAAGATCCAACATTTAAAACATATACCGATGATGAAACAGGACAAACAATCATTGCGGGGATGGGTGAGTTACACTTAGACATTCTTGTAGATCGTATGAAACGTGAATTTAAGGTTGAAGCTAACGTAGGTGCTCCACAAGTTGCTTACCGCGAAACAATTCGTAGTGCAGCAGACTGTGAAGGTAAATTCGTTCGCCAATCTGGTGGTCGTGGACAATATGGACACGTTTGGATCAAATTCGAACCAAACCCAGGTAAAGGTTTTGAATGGGTTGATAAAGTTGTTGGTGGTACAGTTCCTCGTGAATTTATCAAACCAGCACAAGAAGGGCTTACAGCTGCACTTCAAAATGGTTTAATTGCTGGATATCCTGCAATTGATATCAAAGCTACTTTATTCGACGGATCATCACATGATGTTGACTCCTCAGAAATGGCTTATAAAATCGCTGCTAGCATGGCTTTCAAGGAAGCTGCTAAAAAATGTAATCCAGTACTATTAGAACCAATCATGAATGTTGAAATCACAGCACCAAGTGAATACTTAGGAGCAGTTATGGGAGATATCTCAGGACGTCGTGGACAAATTCGTGATCAAGAAGAACGCGGTAACGCAGTTATCGTTAAAGCTTGGGTTCCACTATCAAATATGTCTGGATATACAACTGACCTTCGTTCATTTACACAAGGTCGCGGTAACTCATCAATGCAATTCGATCACTACGAAGAAGTGCCTAAGAGCATTGCAGAAACAGTTGCTAAAAAGAAAAAATAACCAGTTGATATTTACGTATTGATTTTATATGAAGATTATCTTAATATATAGTTGATAGGCAATATTTTATACATAGGAGGAAAATTGCACATGTCAAAAGAAAAATTTGATCGTTCCAAACCCCATGTTAACGTTGGTACATTAGGACACGTTGACCATGGTAAAACTACATTAACAGCTGCTATTACAAACGTATTAGCTAAAAAAGGTGGCGGGGCTGCTCAAGCTTACGACCAAATCGATAAAGCGCCTGAAGAAAGAGAACGTGGAATCACAATCTCAACTTCACACGTTGAATACGAAACAGAAGCTCGTCACTACGCACACGTTGACTGTCCAGGTCACGCTGACTACGTTAAAAACATGATCACAGGTGCTGCACAAATGGACGGTGCTATCTTAGTTGTTTCAGCTACAGATGGTCCAATGCCTCAAACTCGTGAGCACATCCTACTTGCAAAACAATTAGGTGTTCCTTACTTCGTAGTATTCTTGAACAAATGCGACATGGTTGATGACGAAGAGTTAATCGACTTAGTTGAAATGGAAGTTCGTGAATTACTATCAGAAAACGATTACGATGGAGATAACTGTCCAGTTATCCGCGGATCAGCTCTTAAAGCATTAGAAGGCGAAGCACAATGGGAAGAAAAAATTATCGAACTCATGGATGCTATCGACGCTAATGTTCCAGAACCAGTTCGTGATACAGACAAACCATTCTTAATGTCAGTAGAAGACGTATTCACAATCTCAGGTCGTGGTACAGTTGCTACAGGACGTGTTGAACGTGGAGAATTAAAACTTAACGAAGAAGTTGAAATCGTTGGTATTCACCCTACATCAAAAACTGTTGTTACAGGTATCGAAATGTTCCACAAAATGTTAGATTCAGCTATGGCTGGTGATAACGTTGGGGCACTTCTACGTGGTGTTAACCGTGAAGAAATCGAACGTGGACAAGTTCTTGCTAAACCAGGTTCAGTTACACCTCACAAAATCTTCAAAGCTCAAGTTTATATCTTAAGCAAAGAAGAAGGTGGACGTCATACTCCATTTGTTAACAACTACCGTCCTCAATTCTACTTCCGTACAACAGACGTAACCGGAACAATTCAATTACCTGAAGGTGTTGACATGGTTATGCCTGGTGATAACGTAGAAATGACTGTAGAACTTATCGCTCCAATCGCTGTAGAGCAAGGTACAACATTCTCAATTCGTGAGGGTGGACGTACAGTTGGTGCTGGTAACGTTACAGAAATCGTTAAATAATTACTTTTTAATAAATGAACCTCTACTAAGTAGAGGTTTTTTTATGCAAACAAGTCAAATTGTGGACTCTTACCTATTGTCGCTATTTATATAAGAAAAAAATAGATTTTTCGAGATCAAACAGAATGTAATTACAATCAATAGAACCGCTTAAAAGGAGGATTTTTATACCAATTTATTTTTTTTGAAATAATAGTCCAAAAGTCCTTGAATTTATAGATAGATAGTGTATAATACTAAAGCGACTGCATAGAAGTGCAAGGTTGCCGGCACACTGAATGGCGTTGTCATGGTCAGTGAGAAGCCGGGGAATTTGTACAGAGCAGGTCTATTGGAAATAGACAGTAGAAGGAGGAATTTCCATGGCAAAGAATTTTATTCGTATTCGTCTAAAAGCTTATGAACACCGTACTATTGATAGTGCAGCACAAAAAATTGTTCAAGCTGCTAACGATCACGGCGCACAAAAGGTAGTAGGACCAGTTCCATTACCAACAGAAAAACAAATCGTAACAATCTTACGATCAGTACACGTTAATAAGGATTCTCGTGAACAATTTGAATCAAGAACTCACAAGAGATTGATTGAAATTGTTGGCCCAACGGCAGAAACTATCGACGCATTAAGTCGTTTAGATCTACCAAGCGGTGTTGATATCGAGATCAAACTTTAGTAGAGAGGAGTTATCATGAAAGGATTACTAGGACGTAAATTAGGAATGACACAAGTCTTCACAACTGACGGTAAATTAATTCCAGTTAGTGTTGTCGAAGTATTACCAAACGTTGTTCTTCAAAAGAAAACAATGGAATCAGACAATTATGAAGCAGTTCAATTAGGTGCCTTCGACGTGAAGGAACAACGTGCAAATAAATCTGAGATTGCTCACGCTGCTAAAGCAAGCACTGCTCCAAAGAAATTTGTTCGTGAAATTGCTGGCTCAGAAATGATGAATTTTGAGGTTGGCGCAGAAATTAAAGCTGATTTATTCAGCGAAGGGGAATATGTTGACGTAACTGGAACATCACGTGGACATGGTTTCCAAGGTTCAATCGTTCGTGCGAACCAAAAAACAGGACCTAAAGCTCACGGTTCAGGATACCACCGTGGAGTTGGTTCACTTGCAACAGGTGGATTAAACCCTGCTGTAATTAAAAAAGGTCGTATTTTACCAGGACAACATGGTGGATACACTACAACAAACCAAAAATTAGAAGTTATCAAAGTTGATACAGAAAGTAACTATCTATTAATTAAAGGAAACATTCCTGGACCTAAGAAAGGTTTCGTAATTGTTAAATCAACAGTTAAACGCGTTAAATCTAAAGATCCAGTTGAATTAGTTGACTTTGCAGTTAAGGAGGATTCCGAAAATGCCTAAGTTAGATATTTTAAACCTTGAAGGCAAGAGTCTTCGTGAACTTGAGTTAAACGAAGCAGTATTTGGAATTGAACCAAATAATCAAACAATCTTTGAAGCCGTTGTTATGCAACAAGCTTCACTTCGTCAAGGTACACACAAAACTAAGAACCGTACAGAGGTTCGCGGTGGTGGACGTAAACCATGGCGTCAAAAAGGAACAGGTCGTGCTCGTCAAGGGTCAATCCGTTCTCCTCAATGGCGTGGTGGTGGAGTTGTTTTCGGACCTACTCCAAGAAGCTACAAATACAGCCTTAACCGTAAGGTTCGTCGTTTAGCTCTACGTTCAGCATTATCACAAAAAGTTATGGATTCAGAAATGTCAGTTGTTGAAAACTTAACAGTTGCAAACGTTAAGACTAAAGAATTCATTACAGTGATGGATGCACTTAAATTAAACAAGAAAACTCTATTTGTTGTTTCAGCTGAAGAAAATGTTGACAATGCTTACTTATCAATGCGTAACCTATCAAACACAATGATGTTAGATGTTCAAGGTTTAAACGTTTATGATATCGTAAATTGCGATCAAATTGTATTCACTGAAAAAGCAGCTATTGAAGCTGGGGAGGTGCTTGCATAATGAAACGTAACCCTAGAGATATTATTGTTCGTCCAATTATTACTGAGAAAACAGTAGCGATGCAACAAAATGATAACAAAGTTACTTTTGAAGTAGCTAAGGGATC
Source organism: Erysipelothrix sp. strain 2 (EsS2-6-Brazil) (assembly GCF_016617625.1). Lineage (NCBI taxonomy): Bacteria > Bacillati > Bacillota > Erysipelotrichia > Erysipelotrichales > Erysipelotrichaceae > Erysipelothrix > Erysipelothrix sp. strain 2 (EsS2-6-Brazil). Next base: position 47,412 of record NZ_SBAR01000009.1, on the reverse strand, counting down.
AAACAAAATCGAAATTCGTCAAGCTATCGAAGAAATTTTCAATGTTAAAGTTGAAAAAATCAACGTTATCAATGTTTTACCACGTAAAAAACGTGTAGGACGTTACGAAGGACAAACTAAGGCAGTTCGCAAAGCAATCGTGAAACTTGCTGAAGGTTCAAAAATCGAAGTTCTTTAATCAATAAAACTTATCGGAAGAATTACGCTATTTCCGGATAACTTGCGTAGGGAGGAATTATTACATGGCAATTAAACATTATAAGCCAACTACTCCTGGACGTCGCGGAATGACAACTTTAGCTAACGAACAGTTATCTAAAAATGTTAAACCAGAACGTTCATTAGTAGCTCCACTAAGTAAAACTGGTGGACGTGGTAATACAGGTCGTATTACAACTCGTCACATCGGTGGTGGACACAAACGTCAATACCGTATTATTGACTTTAAACGTAACAAAGATGATATTCCAGCAAAAGTTGCTACAATCGAATATGATCCAAACCGTTCAGCAAATATTGCTTTATTAAACTATGCTGATGGTGAAAAACGATACATTTTAGCTCCAAAAGGGTTAAAAGTTGGAGATGTAATCTTTAGTGGCGCATCTGCTGATATTAAAGTTGGTAATGCTAAAGAATTAGGCCAAATGCCTGAAGGTACATTAGTACACAATATCGAATTAAAACCAGGACGTGGAGCACAATTAGTGCGTTCAGCTGGAACATCAGCTCAAGTTCTTGGTATTGAAGAAAAACATGTTACTGTTCAATTAGCATCTGGTGAAGTTCGTAAGATTTTATCAACATGCCGTGCAACAATCGGTGAAGTTGGAAACTCAGAACATTCATTAGTAAACATTGGTAAAGCTGGACGTAAACGTCATATGGGTGTTCGCCCAACTGTACGTGGTTCCGCTATGAACCCTGTTGATCACCCTCATGGTGGTGGGGAAGGACGTACTCCAATCGGACGTAAGTCACCTATGACACCTTGGGGTAAAAAAGCTATGGGTGTTAAAACTCGTAGAGATAAGAAAGCATCGACTAAGTTAATTGTACGTCGACGCAATGATAAGTAGACGAAAGGAAGGAAGAAAGATATGAGTCGTAGTTTAAAAAAAGGACCATTTTGTGATCTTCATTTAATGAATAAAGTTGAAAAACTAAATGCTGAAAGCAAAAAAGAAGTTATCAAGACTTGGTCACGCCGTTCAACTATTTTCCCTCAATTCGTTGAGCATACGTTTGCGGTGCATAATGGTAAGGAACACGTTCCTGTGTTTGTTACTGAAGACATGGTAGGACATAAATTAGGTGAGTTCGTACCAACACGTCGTTATACAGGTCACGCAGCTGACAAGAAGGCGGGTCGTTAATATGGAAGTAAAAGCAATAGTTAAAACAGTTCGTGTTACTCCACGTAAAGCACGTCTTGTTCTAGATGAAATTCGTGGACTTGATGTTGATCATGCAGCAGCTATCTTAAGATATACACCTAATTCTGCTTCAAAAGTAATTGCTAAAGTTTTAGATTCAGCAATTGCAAATGCAACAAACAATCATCAATTAGATGAAGAAAAACTTTACATCTCAGCATGCTATGCTGACGAAGGTGTAACAATGAAGCGTTTCAGACCTCGTGCTAAAGGTTCTGCAGCGCCAATCATGAAGCGTACAAGCCACATTACTGTTGTGGTTTCGGAACGCGCCTAAAGGGAGGACAGACAATGGGACAAAAAGTACATCCGATCGGTATGCGCGTTGGTGTCATTCGTGATTGGGAATCACGTTGGTATGCTGAAAAAGATTTCGCAAATTTATTACACGAAGATAAATTAATTCGTGACTATATTTTCAAAAATCTTAAAGATGCATATGTATCACGCGTAGAAATCGAACGATCAAAGAATCGTGTTGACATCATTATCCGTACAGCTCGCCCAGGAGTTGTTATTGGAGTTAATGGTGCAAATATTGAAAAAGTTAAAAAAGATATTGCAAAAATCTCAGAAGGCAACACAGTTAACATTAAAGTGTTAGAAGTTGCTAACCCAGATTTAGATGCTCATTTAGTTGCTCGTAATATTGCTGAGCAATTAGAACAACGTGCATCATTTAGAACTGCTCAAAAACGTACAATTCAACGTACAATGCGTGCAGGTGCTAAAGGAATCAAAACAGCCGTTTCAGGCCGTTTAGGTGGAGCAGATATGGCTCGTACAGAAGGATATTCAGAGGGAATCGTTCCTCTACATACACTTCGTTCAGACATTGACTACGCACACTATGAAGCTAATACTCAATTTGGTATCTTAGGTGTTAAAGTATGGATCTGCCGCGGAGAAGTATTACCAGGTCAAAAGGTTCAAGAACCTGAAGCACCTAAGGGTGGTAAGTTTGATCGTCCACGTCGTCGTCGTAACGACCGTCGTCCAAACAACAACCCACGTAATGCTAAACCAGCAGCTTCAGCTGCATCAAAAGACGAGCAAGGAGGTAACTAGTTATGTTAATGCCAAAACGTACAAAATATAGAAAACCACATCGTCTTTCATACGAGGGACGTTCAAAAGCTGGACGTACAGTTGCTTTTGGAGAATACGGTTTGGTTGCTGAATCAGGAAACTATGTAAGTAACCGTCAAATCGAATCTGCTCGTATTGCAATGACTCGTTATATGAAACGTGGTGGGAAAGTTTGGATTAAAATCTTCCCTCACTTAGCAATCACTAAAAAACCATTAGAAGTTCGAATGGGTTCTGGTAAAGGTGCACCTGAAGGTTGGGTAGCCGTTGTTAAACCAGGTCGAGTAATGTTTGAAATCGCTGGAGTATCTGAAGAAGTAGCACGCGAAGCGTTCCGCTTAGCTTCACACAAACTAGCAGTTAAAACTCGATTTGTTAAAAAGGGAGAGGAGGAACAAGTATGACAACAGTAAAAGAAATCCGTGAAAAAAATGACGCTGATTTATTAGTTGAAATTGATGCTTTAAAGGAAGAGTTATTTGATTTACGTTTCCAACAAGCAATTGGTCAACTTGAAAATCCTGCTCGATTAAGAGAAATCCGTAAAACGATTGCTCGGATTAAGACAGTGATCACTGAGCGCGAGCTTAGTGACAATAAGTAGGAGGTCACAACGCGATGGAAAGAAACAAGCGCAAAGTTTACCGTGGTACTGTTGTATCTGATGCAATGGATAAAACGGTAGTAGTAGAAGTAAAAACGTCAAAACGTCATCCATTGTATGGAAAACGTGTAAACTATTCAAAAAAATTCAAGGCTCATGATGAAACTAATGAAATCAAAGTTGGAGATATTGTTGAAATTATGGAAACTCGTCCATTATCAGCAACAAAATTCTGCCGCGTAACAAAATTAGTTGAAAAAGCCGAAGTATTGTAGGAGGTTGTCAAGATGATACAAAATGAATCAAGATGTAAAGTCGCTGACAACACTGGTGCTAAGGAAATCTTAGTAATTCGTTGTCTAGGTGGTAGCCGTCGTCGTTCAGCAAGCATTGGAGACATTGTTGTTGGTACGGTTAAACAAGCTATTCCTGGTGGAACAGTTAAAAAAGGTGATGTCGTTAAAGCGGTAGTAGTTCGTACTAAATACGGTGTACGTCGTGAAAATGGATCATACATTAATTTCGATGATAACGCAGTTGTTATCTTAAAAGATGATATGACTCCTCGCGGAACTCGTATTTTTGGACCGGTAGCTCGCGAGCTTCGTGAATATAATTTCATGAAAATCGTATCATTAGCACCGGAAGTGTTATAGGAGGCTTTTATGAGAATCAAACGTGGAGATAATGTTCAAGTAATTACAGGCTCATACAAGGGCACCATTGGTGATGTCATTGAAGTTTCACCTAAACATGACAAAGTAAAGGTTGAAGGTGTTAATTTAATTAAAAAACACATGAAACCAAGCCAAATGAACCCAGAGGGTGGTATTATTGAACAAGAAGCATGGATTCATGTTTCAAACGTAATGTTATACGATGCTAAAGCAAAAGCTCCAAGCCGTGTAGCTTACAAAGAAGAAAAAGGTAAAAAAGTTCGCGTCTATAAAAAATCAGGCGCAGCAGTAAAATAAGGAGGTATAGCTAAATGAACTTAAAAGAACAATACAAAAATGAAGTAGTTGCTAAATTAGTTGAAGAATTTAACTATACTTCAGTAATGCAAACACCTAAACTCGAAAAAATCGTTGTTAACATGGGTGTTGGTGAAGCAATCAACAACGCTAAATTCTTAGATGATGCTGTTGCTGATTTAGAAATTATTACTGGTCAAAAACCAGTTATCACAAGAGCTAAAAAATCAATTGCTAACTTCAAATTACGTGAAGATATGCCTATTGGATGTAAAGTAACACTACGTGGTCAAAAAATGTATGACTTCTTAGAAAAACTTATCAAAGTTGCTCTTCCTCGTGTACGTGACTTCCGTGGTATTAACGGTGGATCATTTGACGGACGTGGTAACTATACTATGGGTGTTAAAGAACAATTAATCTTCCCAGAAATTGATTTTGATAAAGTAAATAAAGTTCGTGGTATGGATATTACTATCGTTACTACAGCTAAAACAGATAAAGAAGGTTATGCTTTACTTTCAATGTTAGGCATGCCATTTAAAAAGGAGGGTAACTAATGGCTAAGAAATCAAAAATCGCTCGTGAAAAACAACGTCAAGAGATCGTAGATCGCTACGCAGAAAAACGTGCTGAGTTAAAAGCCAAAGGTGATTACGAAGGACTTCAAAAACTTCCACGTAATGCATCACCTGTACGTCTTCACAACCGCGACATGGTTGACGGACGCCCTCACGGATACTTACGTAAATACGGTATGTCTCGTATTCGCTTCCGCGAAGCTGCTCATAAAGGGCAAATTCCAGGCGTTAAAAAGGCAAGCTGGTAGTATAAAGGAGGAGCTTTTCAGATGTATGTAACAGATCCAATCGCTGATTTACTTACACGTGTTCGTAATGCTATTCAAGCAAAACACGATGTAGTTGAAATTCCAGCAAGTAAAGAAAAAACAGAAATCGCTAGAATTTTGAAAGAAGAAGGTTTTATCCGCGACTACCTAGTTAGTGGTGAAGGAATCAAAAAGACAATTACAATTGTTCTTAAATATGGTCCTAACAACGAACGAGTAATTAGCGGGTTAAAACGAATTTCAAAACCTGGTAAACGCGTATACGCGAAGACAAATGAAGTTCCACGTGTTCTTAACGGACTTGGAATTGCAATCATTTCAACTTCAGAAGGTATGCTAACAGACAAGCAAGCTCGCGCTAAACATGTTGGTGGCGAAGTCTTAGCTTACGTTTGGTAAGAGAGGAGACACTAAATGTCACGTATCGGAAATAAAACGATTACCATTCCGGCAGGCGTTGAAGTCGAAGTAAAAGCTGGCAATGAGGTGACAGTAAAAGGTCCTAAGGGAACTTTAACACGTCAGTTCAGTGAGCTTTACGAAATCGAAATTAACGAAGGCGAAATCAACGTTAAACGCCCGAATGATTCAAAAAAAGTTAAACAATTACATGGTACTACACGATCACTAATCGCTAACATGATTACTGGAGTAAGTGAAGGATTCACTAAATCTCTAGAATTAGTTGGTATCGGGTATCGTGCATCTAAGTCAGATAACAAGTTAGTCTTGAATGTTGGATACTCACATCCAATCGAGTTTGAACTAGAAGATGGTGTAGATATCGAAGTACCTAGCGCAACAGCTATCAACGTCAGTGGTGTTGATAAGCAACGCGTTGGAGAATGGGCAGCAAATATTCGTGCTACTCGTAAACCTGAACCATATCTCGGTAAAGGTGTTAAATACAAAAATGAAGTTATCCGTCGCAAAGAGGGTAAAACAGCAGCTAAGAAATAGTGGGAAAGGAGAATTTGAACGATGGCAAAAAAATTATCAAGAAATCAAGAACGAGTTCGTCGTCATGCTCGAGTTCGTCGTAAAGTCAGTGGAACGCAAGAACGCCCACGTCTTAGCGTGTATCGATCAAATGGAAACATTTCTGCACAAGTTATTGATGATGTTACAGGTAACACATTAGTATCAGCAGGATCGGTACAAATGAAACTCGCAAATGGCGGTAATATTGAGGCAGCAGCGCAAGTTGGTAACGCTGTAGCTAAATTAGCATTAGAACAAGGAATTAAATCTGTAGTGTTTGACCGTGGTGGTTATATTTATCATGGACGTGTTAAAGCATTAGCAGAGGCAGCTCGTGAAGCTGGACTAGAGTTTTAATAAGGAGGAACATGATGAATCGTAAACCTAGAAGAGAACAACGCGAACAAGAATTCGAAGAACGCGTTGTTGTCATCAATCGTGTAACTAAAGTTGTTAAGGGTGGTCGTCGTTTCCGCTTCGCTGCTCTAGTTGTAGTTGGTGACAAAAAAGGTCGTGTCGGTTTCGGAACAGGTAAAGCCAACGAAGTTCCAGATGCAATCCGCAAGGGTGTAGAAGCCGCAAAGAAAAACTTAATTAACGTTAAGATGATTAACGGAACATTGCCACATGCAAACACAGGTAAATTTGGTGCCGGAGAAGTATTTGTACGTCCTGCAGCAGAAGGTACTGGAGTTATTGCTGGTGGAGCAATTCGTGACGTTATGGAGTTAGCAGGTGTTACTGACGTGCTAACAAAATGTATTGGTTCACGTACACCAATCAACATGGTTCGTGCTACATTTGAAGCACTAGAATCAATGAAAACAGTTGATGAAGTTGCGAATTTAAGAGAAATCAAAGTCGAAGACGTACGATAGTAGGAGGCCTTTATGAAATTACATGAATTAAAATATAATGAAGGTGCACGCCAAGATCGTAAACGTCTTGGTCGTGGACAAGGTTCAGGAACTGGTAAGACATCAGGAAAAGGTCACAAGGGTCAAAATGCTCGTAGTGGCGGTGGTGTTTCACTAGGATTTGAAGGTGGTCAAACACCATTGTTCAAACGTATTCCAAAACGCGGTTTTAAAAATGTTAACCGTGTGGACTATGCAGTTGTAAACTTAAGTTCATTAAACGTATTTGAAGACGGAACTGAAGTTACAATTGAAGCACTTTTAGAAAAAGGAATTATCAAAAAAACACTTGACGGAGTTAAAATCTTAGGTCAAGGTGAATTAGAGAAAAAATTAGTTGTTAAAGCTAACGCATTCTCAAAATCAGCAGTTGAAAGTATTGAAAAATTAGGTGGAAAAGTAGAGGTAATCTAATGAGATTTTTTACTGATTTATTCAAAAATAAAGAAATCAGAATAAGAATCATTTTCACACTTGCAATGTTATTGATTTATCGACTAGGGACAGTTATTCCTGTTCCTAACGTCGATAGCGTTAAAGTCGCAGGATCAATGGCTAGCGAACTAAATTCAAATACATTAGTTGGAATGATGAATATTCTTGGTGGAGGGTTTATCCAATCATTTTCAATTTTCGCTCTAGGTGTAGGACCTTACATTACCGCATCAATTATTATCCAATTGTTATCAATGGATGTTATACCATATTTAACTGAGTTAACGAAGTCTGGTCAAAAGGGTAAATTACAACTTGACCGAATTACACGTTACCTTGGCGTGGTATTAGCATACATTCAAGCGATTGGAATTATTAGCTTACTCAACAATCAACATAAAATTCTGTTGAGTAGTACTGTAGCGGACTACTTCTTTATGGGAACTGTAATGGCTGCGGGAACAATGTTCCTTCTATGGCTTGGTGATCAAATCACTCAAAAGGGTGTAGGTAATGGATTATCAATGATTATTTTCGCAGGTATCGTATCAAATCTACCAAGTCAATTTAAAGGCGCTTTTGCTGAAATGACTAAAGCTGGTACAACTATGGGCTTTGTATGGTGTGCAGTCTATGTGCTCTTATACTTAGCGATTATTATTCTTGTTATCTACATGAACGGTGCCGTTCGTAAGATTTCAATTCAATATACATCAAACGTAGGTGGAACCACTCGTGGTAAGAGTATGAACCATTTGCCATTAATGATTAACTCTGCATCAGTTATTCCAGTAATTTTTGCTGGAGCAATTATGCAAGCACCTGTTATTGTTATGAGTTGGATTAACCAAAATAGTGGTTTCTACAAGTTTATGACAACAACAATGAGCTTACAACAACCGGTAGGATTAATTGTCTATGCATTATTAATAATTGCATTCACATTCTTCTACACACACTTACAAGTTGACCCTGAAAAGATTTCAGAGGATTTCGGTAAGAATGGATCATATATCCCAGGTGTACGCCCGGGTAAAGATACAAAGAATTACATCAGTACAATTCTAAATAGAATTACGGTATTAGGAGCCTTATTCCTGACATTTGTAGCATTACTCCCTCATGTGCTACCGATGATTACACAGGGAGCAATTCCAGCAAGTACAGCAATTGGTGGTACAGGTATCATCATCGTTGTCGGTGTTGCACTTGAAACAGTTAAAGAACTTGAGGGTCGTATGACACAACGTTCATACAAAGGTTTATTTAACAAATAACAATTAGGAGGACAGTTTATGAATTTATTAATCATGGGTCCTGCTGGTAGTGGTAAAGGTACAATGTCAGCGCATATTGTTGAATTGTTCAATGTTGCTCACATTTCAACTGGAGATATGTTTAGAGAAGCTATCTCAAATGCTACTCCAGTTGGAATTGAAGCAAAATCATATATTGATCAAGGAAAACTTGTGCCTGACGAAGTAACCGACCGCATGGTAAAAGAGCGTATCTCAAAAGATGATTGCTTGAATGGTTACTTATTGGATGGCTATCCACGTAACTTACATCAAGCAGAAGCACTTGAGGTAATGTCAAATGATATTAACCGCCCTATTGATTTAGTAATCAATCTTGAGGTAGAATATGAGGAGCTTGTAAAACGAATTACGGGCCGTCGTCTATGTAAAGATTGTGGTGCGATCTATCATATTGACAACAATCCACCTAAAGTAGAATCTAAATGTGATATTTGCGGTGGAGAACTATACCAACGAAGCGATGACAACGAAGAAAAACTTCAAGTTCGTTTTGAAGAGTATATTAACCAAACAAAACCAGTTATCGATTATTATCGTGAAAAAGGTTTAGTTCGTGACGTTAATGCATCTCAACCTGCAGAAACCGTTATGAATGAGATAAAAAACATCTTGGAGGCGGTTAAATGATATCAACCAAGTCTGAACGTGAATTAGAATTAATGCGCGAAGCAGGAAGAATTGCTTTTGAGTGCCAAGAGGCAGTCAAGGATGCAATCCAACCTGGTGTATCAACCAAACATTTGGATGATATTGCTCGTAATTATATTCTAAGTCAAGGTGCAACACCAGCGTTTCTTGGTTATGATGGATTTCCGGGTTCAATTTGTGCTTCGGTAAATGAAGTTTTAGTTCATGGTATTCCTAGTTCAGAGGTAATCCTCAAGAATGGCGATATTATCACGATTGATGTAGGCGCTATTTATAAAGGTTATTACAGCGATCATGCTTGGACATATCCTGTTGGGGAAATAAGTGATGAAGCAAAAAACTTATTAAAAGTAACTGAAGAGTCGTTATTTGCAGGAATTGAAGCTGCTGTAGCGGGAAATCGTATTGGAGATATTGGTCATGCGGTAATGACAGTAGTTCAACCATTTGGTTATGGACTTCCTGTTGAATACTCAGGACATGGTGTCGGAACTTCGATGCACGAAGCTCCATACGTACCCAATGTTGGTGTTCCTAATAAGGGAGCGCTTCTTCGCAAAAATATGGTTATTGCGATTGAACCTATGGTTCAAATTGGAACCAATAAAACATCTGTATTAGATGATGAGTGGACTGTTGTATCAGAAGACAGATCCTTAACAGCTCATTTTGAACATACAGTGGTAATTCTTGAAGATAGTTATGAAATTTTAACTCGAACAAAGGAGGCTTTTAAACACTCATGAGCAAAGAAAATGTTATCGAAGTAGATGGAGTAGTTCTTGATACATTGCCTGGAGCAATGTTTAAGGTGGAACTCAGTAATGGTCATGAAATTTTAGCTCACGTATCTGGTAAAATCCGTATGCACTACATTCGCATTTTACCGGGAGATCGCGTGACTGTTGAGATTTCGCCTTACGATTTATCACGTGGGCGCATTACATTTAGACATAAATAAGATAGTTTTAGGAGGATAATACTATGAAAGTAAGACCATCTGTAAAACCAATGTGTGAAAAATGTAGAGTTATTCGACGCAATGGTAGAGTAATGATTATTTGTGAAAATCCAAAACACAAACAAAGACAAGGATAGGAGGACGTCATATTAATGGCTCGTATAGCAGGAATTGACATTCCACGTAATAAACGTGTAGTAGTCTCATTAACATATATCTACGGTATTGGCTTAACAACATCAAAAGAAATCTTAGAAAAATGCGAAATCAGCGAAGATATCCGCGTTAAAGATTTAACTGAAGAACAAGTTAATGCAATCCGTCGTGAAGTAGAATCAATCAAAGTTGAAGGGGATCTTCGTCGTGAAGTTAACCTTAACATCAAACGCTTAATGGAAATCGGTTCAAACCGAGGAATCCGTCATCGTCGTGGCTTACCAGTTCGTGGACAACGTACAAAAACAAATGCACGTACACGTAAAGGACCTCGTCGTACAGTAGCAAATAAAAAGAAATAATAAGGTTAATTAATTAGGAGGAAAACGTAATGGCAAAAGCAAAAGTAGCTCGTAAACGTCGTGTCCGTAAGAATATAGCACGCGGAGTTGCACACATTCATTCGACATTTAACAATACTATTGTTACAATTTCAGATGAACAAGGAAATGTTATCGCTTGGTCAAGTGCTGGTGCTTTAGGCTTCAAGGGTTCACGTAAGTCAACACCTTATGCAGCTCAAATGGCATCAGAAGCAGCAGCTAAAGCGGCAGTTGATCATGGTATGAAAACAGTTGAAGTTAGTGTTAAAGGACCTGGACCAGGTCGTGAATCGGCAGTTCGTGCACTTCAAGTAGCAGGACTAGAAATTAGTGTAATCAATGATGTTACACCAGTTCCGCACAATGGATGCCGTCCACCAAAACGTCCACGTGGATAATAATATAAACTATAACAAGGAGGTATTCATAGATGAACAAGTTTGAACGTGCGAAATTTGAAGTAAAAGAATTTGATGAAACAGCACATTATGGTAAGTTCGTTATCGAACCACTTGAACGTGGTTTTGGTAATACTATCGGGAATGCGCTAAGACGTGTACTCCTTTCATCTTTACCAGGCGCAGCAGTTTACTCAATTAAAATTGAGGGTGTGTATCATGAATTCACATCAATTGCAGGCGTAGGAGAAGATGTTACAGGTATCGTTCTCAACGTTAAGGATCTTGTTTTAAATGTTCAAGATGAAGAAGTTTATACACTTCGCATCTCACAAAAAGGTCCTAAAGTTGTTACAGCAGCTGACATCGAATGCCCAGCAAATGTGGAGATCTTAAATAAAGATCACATTATTGCAACACTTGCAGAAGGTGCAGTGTTAGAGATGGAGCTTAAAGCTCGTAATGGTCGTGGCTATGTAAGTTCTGATGAAAACAAATTAATCTATCAAAATGCATCACAAGGAATTGGCACGATTTTTACAGATTCTATTTATACTCCAATTGAAAGAGTTAAGTATCATATCGAACCGACACGTGTCGGTCAAGACTCTAAATATGATCGTTTAATTATGGAAGTTTGGACAAATGGTTCAATACAACCTCAAGTAGCGTTATCATTAGGTTCAAAAATTTTAATGGACCATTTAGAGCAAATTGTTGCAATTAAAGATTCAGTTTATGAAACAGAATCTGTAATTAAACCTGATGTTTCAGGCGTTGAAAATCCAATGGCAACAATGATGATCGAAGATTTAGACTTGTCAGTTCGTTCATATAACTGCTTAAAGCGCGCAGGTATTCAAACAGTTGAAGAGTTAACACTTAAAACTGAAGATGAAATGATGCGCATTCGTAATCTAGGTAAGAAGTCACTTAAAGAAGTTAAAGACAAACTCCATGATCTTGGATTAGGCTTTAAATCATTTGAATAGGAGGAAATAGAATGAAAAACCGTAAATTAGGTCGTGATTCAGCTCACCGTAAAGCATTGCTACGCAATCTTTCAACTAGCTTAATTGTTCATGGTCGAATCGAAACAACAGAAAAGAAAGCAATGGAACTTCGTTCAGTTGCAGATAAACTTGTAACTCTTGCAAAACGCGGGGATTTACATGCTCGTCGTGAAGCAGCAAAAATCGTTTTTAACGTTGTTGCTGATGAAAAAACTGGTCAAACAGCTCTTCAAAAACTTTTTGATGAAATTGGACCTAAATATGCAGACCGCAATGGTGGTTACACACGTGTAATCAAAACTGAAATGCGTCGTGGTGATGCAGCTCCAATGGCTATTATTGAATTCGTTTAATATTAGTTAAAAAAAGATAATCGATACAGTATGCACGGGAGTATCCACTCTCGTCTCGAGGTATTGTACTCAAAATATAATCTTTTAAACCGCTTTAATCATTTAAGGCGGTTTTTTTGTGCTCTAGAGCCCGTGTAGGTCCCCTTAACAGTACAAAATCGTTTTTAAGGTAAAAATACACATAAAGATGATATTGATCCTAGGAGAGGATTTAGGAGAAGCATAATAATAATCCATCACGCTTCCGTAACGAAATATTATTTCAAACTGTGTCCAATATCGGTGAAAATATTATTTGACATATTCGTATAAATAAGGTAATTTATTGATAGAGGTACATCAGTACCGAGGAGGAGAAATATGGACGCATTTGTAAAGTTTTTGGATGAAAAATTGTCCGCGCCAATGGCTAAACTTGCGAACCAACGACATCTGCGAGCAATTCGTGACGGGATCATCGCTACATTGCCGTTAATCGTTGTGGGATCTTTCTTTTTGATTCTTGCAGCACCGCCATTACCACAGAGTTGGAAGCTCTATCAATTTCTAACAGGCCATGCCGCTAAAATTCTACTGCCATTTAGATTATCGATGGCAATCATGACGCTTTATGCTACATTTGGAATTGGATCAAGCTTGGCTAAGTCTTATGATTTGGATGAACTTTCGGGAGGAATTTTAGCGACTGCAGCCTTCCTATTGACTTTTATACCGATAAACATTCCTGCAGATGCAGGGTTGGAAGTATCGGGATGGGTATTACCAATGGCAAACCTTGGTGGAGCAGGGATGTTTGTTGGAATTATCACATCAATCCTTGCAGTCGAAATATTCCGTTGGACTGATAAATCAAACTTCAAGATTTCAATGCCGCCTCAAGTTCCAACATCTGTTGCGCGCTCGTTTGAAGCACTTGTTCCAACCGCAATCATACTTGTACTTATGGCAACCATTACGTATTGGATTGGCTTTAACTGGCATACATTTATCGCTGGACTTGTAAAACCAATTGTCCATGCTGCCGATACACTACCAAGTGTTCTTATCATTGTTTTCCTTGTTACATTCTTCTGGTCATTTGGGATTCATGGTGTCTCCATTATTGGGACATTAGCACGTCCGATTTGGCTACAACTATTGGATAATAATACCGCTGCATCCGTAGCGGGACAGGCACTTCCAGCAATCAGTGCAGAGCCCTTCTATCAATGGTTTATTTGGATTGGTGGTTCAGGGGCAACGATTGGTCTTGCAATTGCCATGGCCTTCTTTTCAAAATCCGCATATGCTAAATCATTAGGTAAAACCGCATTTATTCCTGCATGTTTTAATATCAATGAACCGATTATATTTGGTGCACCTATTGTGATGAACCCAATATTAATCATTCCATTTATCATTACACCACTTGTAGGTACGGTTATCGCGTGGTTGGCAACTTCAGCCGGCTTAGTTAATCGTGTTATTGTTACAGCTCCGTGGACGTTGCCTGGACCTATTGGGGCCTATATCGCAACAGGTGGCGATTATCGAGCAGCGATTTTAAATATTCTACTCATCGTAATTTCAGTTGTGATTTACTATCCATTCTTTAAAATCTATGATAATAAACTATTAGAAGAAGAACGCGTAGGAAGTTAAAAATTTGTGATCTAGACGGGGGTCTTGCAACTGCAAGACCTCTTTCGTTAAAATGAGGTATACTATGTATAAATACGAAAAAAGTAATTCAGCACCCCTAATCAGTTTTAAAAGTGCATTTATTATTGTTGGGAGTATTCTTCTTGGCACAATCATAGTACCGGCAATGTTAAATCAAGTTGGTTTAAACCAAAAATGGATACAAGTAATCGTAGTATCAAGTATTACAGCATTATCTACCAGTTTTTGTTTCTTTTTTATTGAAACAAATAAACGATTATCACGTTCATTTTGGTTGGTATTTTTGATTTTATTTCTTGTCATAGGGCTTATTTCGACATTTTGGATTTATGAAATATTATATATATAAGGAGCAATTATGAGAAAACTTGGAATTTCAATCTATCCTGACAAATCGTCAGTAGAATCAATGAAGCACTATATCGATGACGCAGCAGATGCGGGCTTCTCACGAATCTTTTCGTGTTTGTTATCGGTTGAGAAACCTAAAACAGTTATTAAAGAGGAATTTTTAGAAATAAATCGTTACGCACGATCAAAAGGTTTTGAGATTATTGTTGATGTTAGCCCTAGAGTCTTTAAAGATCTTGACATTAGCTACGCAGATTTATCATTTTTCTCAGAAATAGAGGCGGATGGTCTTCGACTTGATGCTGGATTTGGTGGGAGTGAAGAAGCAATGATGACCTTCAATCCTTATGACTTAAAAATTGAGATTAATATGAGTAACGATACACACTATATTGATACAATTATGGACTATCAGCCCAACCATTATAATTTGATTGCATGTCATAATTTTTATCCGCATCCATATTCGGGACTTAATGAAGATTATTTTATGAAGTGTACTCAAAACTTTACCAAATACGGTTTGCGCTCTGCTGCATTTGTGACCAGTCAAGCGGAAGGATCTTATGGCCCATGGCCCGTTTCAGACGGACTTGTAACACTTGAAAAACATCGATACTTACCACTTGATGTTCAAATTAAAGATTATATCGCGATGAACATTGTCGATGATATTATTATTTCTAACTGTTATCCTACTCAAGCAGAAATGGATGCAATAAAAAAAATCGATTTATATAAGCTTAATTTAAAGGTTGAATTGGTTAAAGAAATACCAGAAATTGAGCGTAAAATTGTCTTAGAGGAGCCTCATTTTAATCGAGGTGATCGAAATGATTATATTATCCGTTCAACCATGTCACGCGTGAAATATAAAGGTCATGATTTCAAAGTTTTTAACACTCCAGATATGATTAAGCGTGGCGATATAATTATTGAAAGCAGTTTATTTGGTCATTATGCTGGGGAACTTCAAATTGCAACTCAAGACATGAAAAACACAGGGAAATCGAATGTTGTGGGTCATGTCGTTGAGGAAGAACTTTGCCTGTTGGATCGTATTAAGCCATGGCAAAAATTTAGTTTTACGCTATGAAGTATTACTTAGGCATTGATGCAGGAGGAACTTATACGCGCATGGTGATGTTTAATCAGGCTGGTATAGAAGTAGACTTCGTACGTCTGGAAAGCATCCATTATATGCAGGTTGGTTTTGATGGGATTACAAAAATTCTTCAACAAGGTAAGACTGAGTTGGAACAACATGGTTATTGTTTTAAATCGGTAGATGTTGCAATTGGAACAGCAGGTTATGGCAATGATTCTAAAATTAGAGAAAAAATTGAACATGCAATTTGGTCTGTATTTCCCCAGGCACTTATTATGAATGATGCGCAATTCGCGATGGTTTCAGCATTGGATAACCATGACGGTGTTTATCTTATTTCGGGAACAGGGTCCATTGCTATGCGTAAAATAGGATGTTCTACGGACCGCAGAGGTGGTTATGGGTATTTGCTGGGTGATGAAGGAAGTGCTTTTTGGATTGGACGCAATTTATTAAGTGTTTTTACCCAAGAATCGGATGGGCGCTTACCGAAATCTGATTTTTATCATGCGATGATGGAGCATTTCAAATTAAACCAGCCTTATGATCTTGTGGGTGTTGTGAATGAATCCCAAGACCGTTATCGAGGCTTTGCGGCAGAGGTTAGTCTTGTGGGTTCTAAATGTTTGCATGTTGACCATGTTGCCACAATCTATCGAAATGCGGGGATCGAACTTGCGAAACTGGCAAACAGTTTTGAGCTTAATGGAAAAACGAAAATTGCCTTTGGTGGCGGTGTCCTATTAAATAATGAATGTGTTCGTGCTTCAGTTATCGAGCACATTCAGGAAGGTTATGATGTCGTGGTGAACCATCAAGCTGTAGAATATGCCGCCTATCTACTTTTAAATCAAAAAAAACCTTATGAAATTTCATAAGGTTTTTTCTTCGTATTGAAAGAGTTCATCAAGAGTACAATTCAAAATGATTGCACATTTAAATGCGAGTTCTAAAGACGGATTATAAGACCCTTTCTCAAGAGCAATAATGGTCTGCCGTGACACCCCGACTTGATCGGCGAAAATCTGTTGGGTATAGCCACAAGCTTCTCGTTTTTCACGAATATGATTGAGTATCAAAAATAAGCCTCCTATCGGTAATAGAGTTGTTTTAATTTAAAGTAATAGCTTAACTCGTAGACTGTAAAAAGGATTGCGATGGCATAAAGAATCGTGCTACTTTGCACAGAGAGTGGCCCCATCATGAGTGCAAAAAGATAAATGAGCATTGTCATTACAAGAATATTGCCTGCAAAGCGACGTGCAGGCGCATCAATTAAAATACTTCGTTCATCTTCATTCAATTGATCAATCTCTTCAAACAGAAATGTTTTCCAAGAATCTCCACTTTTTTTCTTGTAGATAAAAAGAATCGTTAGGGCAAATGTAATGAAAAGGAAGACCCATATAATAGAAATTTTAGCCTGAATTGTGACGGGTTCCACACCCGCATCAGTTATAATGAGTTGTTTTATCTTATCAAATTGGATCATGGTTCCAAGAAATCCCCAAATTAGAATGATGACATAAATAATTCGATTACGTGTTTGTTTCATAGTATTCCTCCTGTTAAGTTAACTTTACATCAAAGGAACCGCTATGTCAAGTTTGATTTACATGAAAGCAATAAGCACTTTATTTATTTCGTTTTGATAAATGGCTTTAAGTTGCGGAAATGCACCAACGGCATCGAATTCATCAGTTCATGCTTGAACTTACATCTTTAATTTCTTACGATTGATATGGTAGGAGGAAGTTATGATGAAAAAACCGAAAATAGTACTTCTTGTTTTATCGCTTTTGACACTTATTACTCCTGGATCTACAGTCCTCTCTGTGGCTGCAGATACTTCGATACAAGCGCAAAATACTGTTACGATTATGCACACCAATGATATGCACGGTCGTTTTGGTACGAAATCGCTTGGGCTTGCACACATTAAGACACTAAAAGATGAGATAAATCCACTACTATTAGTCGATGGTGGCGATGCCTTTCAAGGTCTACCGATTTCAAATGTAGATAAGGGTGCAAGTATGGCAAAAATCATGAATGCCGTTGGCTATGATGCAATGGTCGTTGGAAACCACGAGTTTGATTTTGGTACGGCGGTTGCATTAGGTGAAGCGGAAGGTTTTGGTTCAAACGTAAAGTTTCCAGTCCTTTCATCAAATACGGTCTATACTGAGTCAAATCAAAAAGTCTTTAAAGAGTCGACGCTTATTTCAAAACCAAATTCAAACGCTGCCCTTATTGAAAAGGATGGTTATAAAATTGCGGTGATTGGGGCAACAACACCTGAAACTCAGACTAAAACGCATCCTAAAAATATTGAAGGCATATCATGGTTGGACCCAATTCCAACCGTTACACATGAAATTCTAAAAGAAGACTATCAGGATGTTGATTTTTATGTTGTCTTAACACATCTCGGTATTGATAATGAAACTAAAAATGCATGGCGCTCAGATACGCTAGCACAATCTTTATCTGAAAACAGTAGTATGAAAGATAAGAAGATTCTCATTGTAGATGGTCATTCTCATACGCCTATTGAAAATGGAATTCATGTCGGGGATAATGTAATCTTAGTTCAAACCGGAGAGCATTTAAACAACGTAGGACTTGTAACGCTTAATCTAGATGATTTCGGTTCAAGTGTTGCGAAATTAATTCCCTTAAAGGACATTGCAAATCAACCAGATCCAGAAATAATGAATATTATTCAAACTTCAGATGCGGCATATTCAGATCTCGTCTCGAAAGTCATTAAAGAAAACAATATGATTGAATTCCAAGGTCAACGGGATTGGGTACGTGTTCAAGAAACAAACTTGGGTAATATCATTACCGACTCGATGGTAGCTTATGGAAAAGAAGGATTTAAGAATCCTACAGATTTCGCGGTCATTAATGGTGGTGGTATTCGGGCAAATCTTTCGAAAGGACCGATAACATTAGGTGATGTGATCAGTGTATTGCCCTTTGGGAATGTCATGGCTCAAATTTCGGTAAACGGCCAACAAGTTTGGGATATGTTTGAGTTCTCGCTGCGTACTGATGTGCAAGATGCTCTTGATAATCATGGACTTCCAAAATTAGGTTCAAACGGAGGTTTCTTACATGTATCGGATACGATCCGCATCCATTATGATCCCACAAAAGATGCATCCAGTCGCGTCCTAGGAATTGAAATTTATGATGCTAATCAAGATCAATTCGTTCCAATTGATTTCGAAAAAACTTATTACATGGCGACCAATGATTTTCTTGCTGCTGGTGGCGATGGATACTCGATGTTGGGTGGTGCGCGTGAAGAAGGACCATCCCTTGATGCAGTCTTCGCAGATTTTATAGAACATAACGCATTTATCGATTGGGGACGCTATGATGAAACCCAAATTCCGCAACGAATTATTTCGATTCTTGAAAAAGATTATGCCAGCCTAGGTGTATCTCCTTTAGAACTTGGAGCACTTGAGCAAATCTTGGATAAAGCAAAGGCAATTAAGGCGAATGATTATACAGAAGAGAGTTTTCAAAACCTTCAAGATGCGATTGCTATCGGAGAATCTTACCTTCAGACGCTAAGCAAGAGAACCGCTTCGCCTGTTTCACAAGCCGATATTAATAAAGCGATTGAGCAGATTGAAGCGGCGATTGCGAATCTCAAACTTAAAGACATGAAGAAGCCAATCGTGGTTCCTGAAAAACCGGAAACACCTGGAATCGGTACAAAAGATCCAATTCTATCAAGTGAACAAGAAAGTTTAAATATTTCGACCTTACCCAAAACAGGAATCAACAATCGTTTTACTTACGGTCTAGGGAGCGGTTTAACAGTTCTTGGCTGGATTTTTGTGAGAGGAATTCACAAAAAGAAATCAATAACTAATAAGAAATAAGAGGCTAAATAAATATCAAGAATGAATATTAGAATTAACACGAAGTTTACACAATCTTCCGCGTCTTATAACTTTAATTTCCACTTGAATCTGTGGTAGAATAGTAATAGATAAGAAAGGGAGGATCATGTATGAAAAAAGTATTTCCACTCGCAATTCTTGGCGCCGCAATTGGAGCTGCAGGTTATTATATGAATCAAAATAACAAAAAGCATGTTGAGAAAACGATTGAAACTCTCGATGAAATTAGCCGATCAGCTGAAGATACGGTCTCAGAACTTGCACAAGAAATTGATGAATCGGAAGAAGCTTAGTAAAACTAAGCTTTTTTTAGTTTTACGGTCTCAAATATGATAAAATATCATAAGTAAACACATAAAAAGGTGAGGTAAATAATGAAAAAGACACTAATAGAACGACTTGTTCGTTATACAAAAATTAATACCCGTTCCGATGCGGCGTCCCAAACGATTCCATCATCGAAAAACCAATTTGATTTAGCTGAGGTTCTCTATAATGAGTGTATTCAAATCGGTCTTGAAAAAGTTCATATGGATGAATTTGGAATTGTGACGGCGCTTTGCCCATCAAATGTTGATGAGGAGGTACCGACCATTGGATTTATTGCGCACATGGATACAGCAGATTTTAATTCAGAGAATGTAAATCCTCGTGTTATTGAAAACTACGACGGATCTGATATCGTTTTAAATGAAGAACTTAATATAGTTTCTAAAGTATCGATGTTTCCATCCCTTAAAGATTACGTAGGGAAAACATTAATTGTGACAGATGGTACAACGTTACTTGGCGCCGATAATAAAGCTGGAGTTACGGAAATTATGACTGCCATGGAATATCTTATTGAGCATCCAGAGGTAAAACATGGAGCTATTCGAATTGCGTTTACCATTGATGAAGAGATCGGTACAGGGGCTGAAAGTTTTGATGTTGAAGCATTTGGGGCTGATTTTGCCTATACTGTTGATGGTGGTGCTTTAGGCGAAATGGAATATGAAACATTTAATGCGGCGGAATCCGTTGTTACGGTGAAGGGTGTTTCGGTACATCCCGGTTCTGCAAAAGATACAATGGTAAATGCTTCTGTGGTAGCGCATGAATTCTTTGCGATGTTACCAGTTCATGAGCGACCTGAACACACTGAGGGTTATGAAGGATTTTACTTATTAACCGAAATGAGTTCAACTATTGAAGATGCAACGATGTCATTTATCATTCGTGATCATGATATGGATCGATTTATAAGTCGTAAAGCAATGTTGGACACCATTGCATCAAAACTTAATGAAAAATATGGTTATGACTGTGTTTCTGTGAAAACAACGGATACATACTACAATATGAAAAACATTATTGAAAAAGATATGAGTATTGTTGAACTTGCAAAGAAGGCAATGGTTTCCATTGGTGTTGAACCTATTATTGCGCCAGTACGTGGTGGTACCGATGGATCACGTCTTTCTTACATGGGATTACCAACTCCCAACCTCTTTACAGGTGGTGAAAACTTCCACGGTAAACATGAGTTTGCGGTCGTGGAAACAATGGCAAAAGCTACAGAATTAATTATTGCGATTTCAGAATTAAATACAGAGCGCTAGTTTGGAGTGATTAGAGTTGAAACAATTAGCAGTTAATGGATTAACGTTTTCATATGATGGTTCAAGAAATGCTGTTGATAACGTATCATTTGATGTTAAAAAAGGGGATTATGTAACCGTAATTGGTCATAATGGAAGTGGTAAATCTACCCTTGCAAAACTAATAATCGGATTACTTGATTGTAAAGAAGGAACCATTGAAATTGATAATTTACGCTTAAATCCTGACAATGTATATGATATACGCGAGAAAATTGCAATCGTATTTCAAAATCCGGACAACCAGTTTATTGGTTCCACTGTTCGCGATGACATCGCATTTGGATTGGAAAATCGAATGATTGATCCAAGTGAGATGGATGCTTTGATCCACGCGTATTCAAAACGTGTTGGGATGGAAGATTTTCTGAGTCATGAACCTACTAAATTAAGTGGAGGACAAAAACAACGTGTTGCAATTGCAGGTGTTTTAGCCATGCAACCGGAGTTGTTAGTTTTAGATGAGGCAACAAGCATGCTTGATCCCAAGGGTCGAAAAGAAGTGAATGATCTCGTTCATGAATTGCATACAGAAAATAAAATGAGCATTTTATCCATTACCCATGATATCGAAGAAGTGACAATGAGTGATTATGTCATCGTTATGAATGACGGAAAAATTGCAATGCAAGGAACTCCAGAAGAAATTTTAGTTCACGCGGAACGTTTGGTTAAACTCTCATTGGATATTCCTTTTAGTCTTAAATTTTACCAAGCAATGAAGGCTTATGGAATTACATTATCAACGCCATATGATTTAGAAGGGATGGTGGAAGAATTATGTCAATTACATTCGAAAATGTAAGTTATGTTTATGCACCCAATTCGCCATTTTCCCATCATGCGTTGACGGATATTAATACATCCATCCAAACAGGTAAGATTACGGCCATTATTGGAGCAACAGGAAGTGGTAAATCAACTTTGGTCCAACATTTGAATGGACTTATCCAGCCCAGTCATGGCAGGGTAACAATCTTAGACCATAAAATACAAGCAAATGATAAAACACATAATTTGAAGCAATTACGTTCAAAGGTTGGCTTGGTATTTCAATTTCCAGAGATGCAACTCTTTGAAGAAACGATTTACAAAGATGTTGCCTTTGGACCGAAGAATTTTGGTTTTGATGAGAAACAAATTCAAGAGAACGTTGCCCGATCATTAAATCTTGTTGGAATTCAACCGGAAATATGGGAGCGATCGCCTTTAGATCTTTCAGGAGGCCAAAAACGTCGCGTTGCAATTGCAGGGGTTCTTGCAACCAATCCAGATGTAATCGTTCTTGATGAACCGACTGCAGGCTTGGATCCACAAGGAAGCAAGGACATGATGGATTTATTTGTTCGATTGAATCAAGAGATGAACAAAACAGTGATTATGGTTACCCATGATATGGATCATGTCCTAAGATATGCAGATAATGTTTTAGTGCTAAATCAAGGCCGCGTCTATTACGATGGACCTGTTGAGGAATTCTTTGACGATCCAAATAAGCTTGAGACCTTGGGCTTTGTAGCGCCGAAAATATTGCAGTTGAAGCAACTACTCAAAAAGCGTGGTTTTGATACAGACTCGTCTTTAGAACTTGATGAGATTGCTGGAATGATCAAGGGGGAATTAAAATGAACGATATTGCACTCGGTCGTTATGTCCCACTCGATTCTAAAATTCATAAAATGGATCCGCGAATTAAAATTATTGCAATGCTTGTCTTAATGGTATCGATTTTTATGGTTAAAAATGTTTGGGCGAATGGGTTGCTCTTCCTCTTTTTTGTATGTGCAATCCTTGCCTCCAAATTAACATTTAAATTTATTCTGAAATCAATTAAACCGATGATGTTTATGCTTATCTTCTTATTTGTGATGAATATGTTTCTAATACGAGATGGGGAATTGTTGGTACATGTTGGTTTCTTTAAAATATACAGCGGAGCACTATATCAAACGGCATTTATTGTTACGCGATTAGTCTTGATGATTATGGTCACAACACTTCTGACGGCAACAACGGCACCCCTCGATCTAACACTTGGTATTGAAGATTTGTTGAATCCCTTGAAGAAAATTGGCGTGCCTTCTCATGAAATCGCGATGATGATTTCGATTGCGCTTCGCTTTATCCCAACGCTTATTGAAGACACGCAACGAATAATGGATGCTCAAGCGAGTCGTGGGGTTGATCTCAAAGAGGGCACATTTAAAGAGAAAATAAACGGTGCAATTTCTATGTTGATCCCTTTATTTGTTTCAATTTACCATCGTGCGGAAGATCTAGCGGATGCAATGGAAGCGCGTGGTTATTATCCTGGTAAAACCCGAACCCGTTATAAGCAACTTAAAATTACTGCTTCGGATTGGATGATGCTGTTTCTCTGTATCATGATCCTCATTGCTGTGATTGGAATGGGGCGCTTCTAATGCGATTTAAAGCGACAGTTCAATACGATGGATCTATGTTTAAAGGCTGGCAAAAACAGCCGTCAGGTCGTTGTATTCAAACTGAAATTGAATCAGTCCTCACAAGAATCAATAAAGTTCCAATTCATATCAGTGGATCAGGACGCACCGATGCAGGCGTTCATGCCTTAGGTCAAGTCTTTCATTTTGATAACATCGTAAATATGGACGAAAAACAATTGTTTCGTGCACTTAATACACTTTTACCCGATGATATCTCAATAACAGATATCCATCCAGTTCATTCTGATTTTCATGCTCGTTTTGATGTTGTGTCGAAAACGTATGAATATCGGTTAAACATGGGGTCTTACAATCTTTTCGAACGAAACTATGTTTATCAATACAATAAGTCTTTAGATCTTCAAGCTGTTCGAGAAGCGATGCAAGTTTTTATTGGAACGCATGATTTTACTTCATTCAATGCGACCGGTCTTGATGAAATTGAAAATCAGGTTCGAACCATTACTGATTTTGATCTCATCGTAGCGGGTGATCAATTAAGTTTTGTAGTTTCTGGAGATGGATTTTTGCGTTATATGGTTCGCATGATCGTTGCGACATGTGTTGCATGTGGGAGTGGTAAATGTACACCTCACGATATCAATTTGATGCTCAAAGCAGCAGATAAAAACAGTGTTTCCTACAATATTGATGCTTGTGGTTTATACTTGAAGGAAGTTAACTATAAATAAAGCTTGTTTTCTTGACATGAGCCTTTAAAAAGCATACAATAGTAATCGGCACTTTATGCCAATAGTAGCCCCGGAAACTACTTTTGGTTTAGGAGGAAATTATTATGCGTCAAACAACTATGACGAAACCAGCAGAGGTTGTACGCCAATGGTACATCGTCGACGGAACAAACATGACATTAGGTCGTCTTGCGAGTGAAGTTGCACATGTATTACGTGGTAAACACAAACCTTCATACACACCTAACGTTGATGGTGGAGATTACGTAATCGTAATCAACGCTGACAAGATTAAAGTCAGTGGAGATCAAGAATATAAGAAAATGTACTACAATCACTCACACTACCCAGGTGGTATGAGAGAGCGTTCAACACGTACAATGCGCGAAACATACACAATCGAATGGGTTGAAAGAGCTATTCATGGTATGTTACCACATACACGTTTAGGCGATAAACAACGTACACACTTATTTGTATACAAGGGCGAAAACCACCCTCACGCAGCACAACAACCTGTGGAAATGGTTATTAAGGGATAGGAGAATATATGACAACAAAAAATAAAAACGCTGTACAATACCTAGGTACAGGACGTCGTAAGACATCTGTTGCTCGTGTTTATTTAACTCCTGGAACAGGTGTGATTACAATTAATCACAAACCAATTGAAGAGCATTTGCCTTCAGAACTATTACGTATGACAGTTCGTTCACCATTTGAAGTTACTTCAACTCAAGATACATTTGACGTAAACGTTAATGTTAAAGGTGGCGGTTTAACAGGTCAAGCCGGAGCAATCCGTCATGGTATTACTCGTGCTTTAATGGAAGCATCAGCAGATTACCGTCCATTGTTAAAAGCAGCTGGATTCGTTACACGTGATCCACGTGCTAAAGAACGTAAAAAACCAGGTCTACGCGGCGCTCGTCGTGCACCTCAATTCTCAAAACGTTAATCTCAAAGATTTTCAATTTTGGAAACTCTCACTTCGGTGGGAGTTTTTTTTATCTTATTCACAAGATGGGTGTGTTAAAAATGATGCACTAAAATCACGATTGTGATTGTTCCTAAAGGAAATTTCACAATTTTAGAAATATCAATTGACACCCTTATTTATAGATGATATATTGTTAAGGCAGTTAAGAAATGGGCCTGTAGCTCAGTTGGTTAGAGCGCACCCCTGATAAGGGTGAGGTCGCTGGTTCGAATCCATTCAGGCCCACCATTTCTTTAATAAATTTTTGGGGTTTTAGCTCAGCTGGGAGAGCGCCTGCCTTGCACGCAGGAGGTCAACGGTTCGATCCCGTTAAGCTCCACCAATTTTAAATTAACAGCCATTCAATGAATGGCTTTTTTTATTGATACTTCAAAATTTGGAAGGGTGAAATTATCACTTATCCAGGCGTTTTAGCGATTCTAAGCCCTGTTTGATGCATTTATAACTATAACTGGCATACATACCGTTTAACGCTTAGGAGCGCCCAAATAAAGGGGTGTAAATATATTGGAAATATATACTATATTGCCGAATTTACTATTGTTTTTTTTAGGAACCTGTGATATTATAAATACACGAAATACATGGGGTTTTAGCTCAGCTGGGAGAGCGCCTGCCTTGCACGCAGGAGGTCAACGGTTCGATCCCGTTAAGCTCCACCAAATTTCAAATAACAAACGACATCAAATGTCGTTTTTTTTATTGCGATTCGTAGTTTAATCTTGAATTGTGTGATGATTGGGCACAAGATTATCACAGTCATTTCATTGCAAATATTTAGGTATCGGCGTTATACTATACATATAGGAGGATTTTGAGATGAATAACTTGTATGAAGAAATGAATGTATTTTTGGCTGATCAAATTGTTTTGGGTATGAAAATTCATAATATCCACTGGTTCTTAAAAGGTGAAGGCTTCTTCCCTGTTCACGAACAAATGGACACCTATTATGAAGAAGCAGAAGAACGTATTGATGAAGTTGCTGAACGCCTTCTAACAATCGGATCAAAGCCTGTAGGAAACTTAGCAGAAGTCCTAAAAATGACTTCGATTAAAGAATTGGATCAATCTTGGAAAACAGCAAAAGAAGGTTTTGAGCACCTTATTGTTGATTTTGAACACATGAATCGTTCTGCATTACGATTGGTTGAACTTGCTGAAGCAGCAAACGACCCTGGAACTGCGGACTACTTTACGGCAGTGTCACAAGATCTTGGCAAAAACTTATGGATGTTTAATGCTTACATTCGTGACTAAGTTGTTATTTTAGAGCATCTTTTGATGCTCTTTTTTTTATATTTGAACTTATTTTGTCGCGGTTTAATCACGTTTTTTGTTTTATTTTTTTATTTGTTTGATTTGACTCATTTCGTGTTGACATGGCTGTTTGAGAGTGGTATATTATTAAGGCAGTTAAGAAATGGGCCTGTAGCTCAGTTGGTTAGAGCGCACCCCTGATAAGGGTGAGGTCGCTGGTTCGAATCCATTCAGGCCCACCATTTCTTTAATTAATTTTTTGGGGTTTTAGCTCAGCTGGGAGAGCGCCTGCCTTGCACGCAGGAGGTCAACGGTTCGATCCCGTTAAGCTCCACCAATTTATCAATTTGTAAACGTTCTACTGAGATCGATGATCCTTGTATGAACGTTTTTTTATTATAGATTTGATGAGTGAATGAGAGAGTCCGTGTTCTCTTATTTAGAGACGATTCGATACGTTTTAGAGTCTTTGGATGTCCTTATCCTTGATGATGTCTTGAGTGTGTTCGGATTGCTGAATTTGGAACATTTACGGCATATAGGGTGATGTAAAAGCACGGTAGCGTAAAAAGTGATAATTGTTTGAAAATCTTATTGACACACTATGTTTTGGGTGGTATATTATTAAGGCAGTCAAGGAAATGGGCCTGTAGCTCAGTTGGTTAGAGCGCACCCCTGATAAGGGTGAGGTCGCTGGTTCGAATCCATTCAGGCCCACCATTTTTACTTGACAATAAGATTTGGGGTTTTAGCTCAGCTGGGAGAGCGCCTGCCTTGCACGCAGGAGGTCAACGGTTCGATCCCGTTAAGCTCCACCATATATAAATTAACGCATGACTACGGTCATGTTTTTTTTGTATGGGGATGTTTATCACAATAATACATAGAACTGTCGACAAAATGTCCCTGTTGTGAACTCATTTCCCGTTATAATAAGGATAAGAGGTGGTAGGATGATTAAAACAATTGATTTACATCATGATGACGTGATGCGACTTGTGGATGTATGGGAGCAGTCTGTGCGTGATACGCATGATTTTATTACTGAAGCAATGATTGATGCGATGCGTCCAGAAGTTCATACCGCATTTGCATCAATGGATGCAGTCGTTGTCTATGAGGATCATCATATGATTTCAGGGTTTATGGGCGTATTAAATCAAAAGGTCGAGATGCTCTTTCTTGATGCATCTGCTCGAGGGCATGGTGTGGGTTCGCGTCTCATCCACTATGCGATTTCAGAATTCTCTGTAAATCGAGTTGATGTGAATGAACAAAATTATCAAGCGCGGGGATTTTATGAACATTTGGGTTTTGAGGTGTATGACCGTTCAGAATGTGATGATGCAGGTCGTCCGTTCCCAATCTTACATATGAAGCGTTCTAGGGTGGTTTGAGTGTGTTTTTTTTTCGATTTACATGCTTTATTTGAGAAATGTTAATTTAATTTCATATTCACCGTTTTTTCACGTGGTATCATGAGAATGGTCGAATTTTATAAATGGAGGCATACTATGCAATTATTGGCTGCACAATCACAGTCTATTATGGATTTGGGAATTCACGTAATTTTAGGTGGGTTCGGTTTATTCATGTTGGGAATTAATTTATTGGGAGATGGTTTTAAAAAAGTAGCGGGAAACCGCATGCGGGATTATATTGATAAATATACGAGCAATCTTTTTTCTGCAATTTTAGTAGGGGCTTTGATTACAGGAATTATGCAATCGAGTTCTGCGGCTACGGTTATTTCCATTTCGCTTGTTCGCGCGGGCTTAATGCGCTTAGATCAAGCAATCGGAATTTCTTTAGGCGCAAATATTGGTACGACTGTAACGGCGATTATCGTTGGATTAAATATTGATGAAATGGGTTATTTCTTCTTATTTATTGGGGCAATGATGGTGCTCTTTGCGTCACGTCGTGATATTAAAAACTATGGACAAGTTGTTCTTGCATTTGGTTTAACATTCGTTGGGTTACAGATTATGAGTGAAAAGCTCATGCTTATACAACAAATGCCATTTTTTGAAGCGTTAATGGTGCAACTCTCTGATCATCCTTGGTTTGCGATGTTAGGTGGTACGGTGTTAACTGGAATTATTAATTCATCTTCCGCAACAATTGCGGTTGTTCAAAAGATTTATGGTAACGGTGGTATGTCCATGGTTGCTGCGACGGCGTTTGTATTTGGTTCAAATATTGGTACGACGGTGACAGCATTGTTTGCGTCAATGGGTGGTTCCATTGCAACACGTCGTGCTGGTTTGTTCCATACAATGTTTAACGTTATTGGGGCAGTCTTGATGATGTTATTTGTAACACCTTATTCACAATTTATTTTAAAAATTAATGCCTTAATGGGTGGTACAGATGCTATGGCCGTGGGAATTGCGCATTTTGTATTTAACCTGTTCTTTGCAATTCTGGTAATTCCGTTTGTTCCAGCCTTTATACGTCTTCTTAAGATTTTAATTCCTGGTGAAGATAAAATTAGAAGTCGTGAAAAACTGAAACCTCTTGATCGTGATATTATTCATACTTATCCAGAAGGCGCGCTTCAACTGGCAAAAGCACGCACCACCAAAATGGGTGACTTGGTTCTGGAAGCCGTGGATGCATCTCATGGTTACTTACATTCTAAGGATGACGAGGATTATGAGATTGTCATGCAACTTGAAGGTATGGTGAACCAGTTGGATACGGAATTGACGGAGTACCTCCTTGAAATTATGAAACATAGTAATTCTGATTCACATATCGCGGATACGTATACAAAGTATTTAGAAGTTATTAAAAATTATGAACGTATGAGTGATTTATCAACCAATCTCGTTGAGTTTTATCGTATGGTTTTTGAAAATCGTGAGAATTTTTCTGAAGATGCTTTGCATGATTTAGATACAATGTATAAACTTCTTATGGATATGATGCGTCGTTCACTCAAAATCTTTGATACTGAGGATTTAACGCGTTTTGATGCTTTAATTCGCGATGAGGAGTATCTAGACTTGATTGAAGATAAATATCGTGAGAAACACTTCCAACGCATGGCGGAAGGGATTTGTGATGAAAAGGTTGCAAGTTCTATCTTCATTGACGTTCTCGGTATTTTAGAACGTATTGGCGATCATGGCGTTAATGTTTCACGTTATGTGCATTCCGCAGTTGGTGTGCATGCCAATCGTGAAGATGTTATTTTAAAATCAAATAATTAAACCGAAAACTGAAACGCATAAGTTTCAGTTTTTTTCTTTTAACTCTTTTAAAGAAATATATACCATGCTTGATTGATATTGTGATATTATGGTGATGGTCTAAATTTTTTTTATGGAGGAAAGAATGAATAGTTTATTCTTGGCAACTCAAAATCCATCGTTTTCGGATTTGGGTATTAATGTCATTCTAGGTGGATTCGGCCTTTTTATTCTTGGAATTAAATTTCTTGGAGAAGGATTAAAGGAAGCCGCAGGGCCTAAAATACGAGATTATATTGAAAAATACACGAGTAATACCGTGATGGCGATTTTAGTTGGTGTTGCAATTACTGCAATCATGCAATCAAGTACTGCCGCAACGGTTATCTCAATTAGTTTAGTACGCGCAGGGTTAATGCGTTTGGATCAAGCGATTGGTATTTCAATTGGAGCGAACGTAGGAACAACGGTAACCGCGTTAATGATTGGTTTAAATGTTGATGAATTGGGTTTTTATTTTTTATTTGTAGGTGCGATGATTATTGCATTTTCAAAACGCAAAAAATATAAAAATATCGGTCAGATTTTATTTGGCTTTGGAATTACTTTTGTTGGTTTAAAACTGATGAGTGATAAGTTAATCCTCATTCAAGAGTATCCATTCTTTGAAGCATTTATGCTTAAAATGTCACAAAGTCCTTGGCTTGCTCTTTTTGCAGGTACCATAGCGACGGCAATTATTAATTCTTCTATGGCAGTCATCGCACTTGTTCAAAAGATTTATGCGAACGGCGGTATGTCGATGGTTGCGGCTTCTGCCTTTGTATTTGGTTCGAATATTGGAACGACACTTACGGCAGTGCTTGCATCCATTGGTGGGTCCGTGTCAACGCGACGTGCCGGATGGTTTCATGTAATTTTTAACTTTACAGGGGCAATTATTGTTATGATATTCATAGAGCCTTACGCTGCCTTTATTGTAAGTGTTAATGAATTAATTGGTGGCTCACCCGCTTTTGCGGTGGGACTGAACCATTTCTTTTTTAATCTAATTTTCGCGATTGTGATCATACCTTTTGTACCAGCGTTTATTCGTTTGATGGAATTTTTAATTCCTGGTGAAGATAAAATCAAAGAACGTGAAAAGATTAAACCTCTTGATTACGGTTTGATTGGAACCTTTCCAGAAGGAGCGCTTCAATTAGCACGTAAAACGACGGTGAAAATGGCAGATTTAGTTCTAGAATCAGTCGAAACATCGAATCAGTTCTTGCATTCGCGAGATATGGAAGATTATGATGTTGTGATGCAACTTGAGGAAATGGTGAATGGTTTAGATACAGATCTTACTAAATATTTACTCGAAATTGCGAAGCAAACGGATGTTTCCGGACATATTACCGAAGAATACACCAAAAACTTAGAAATAATAAAGAATTATGAACGCATGAGTGACCTCTCGACAAATCTAGTGGAATTTTATAAAATGAGTTTTGAGAATCGTGAGTCGTTTTCAGAAGACGCGCTTCGTGATTTGGATACTATGTACCAACTGCTTATGGATATGTTGAAGCGTTCAACGAAAATATTTGAACGTGAGGATTTATCAGGATTTGAATCTCTATGTCGTGATGAAGAGTATATGGATCTTATTGAAGAGAAATACCGCGAGAAGCACTTTCAACGCATGGCAGAAGGAATCTGCGATGCAAAGGTTACGAGCTCAATCTATATTGATATCTTAGG
Organism: Erysipelothrix sp. strain 2 (EsS2-6-Brazil); assembly: GCF_016617625.1. NCBI lineage: Bacteria > Bacillati > Bacillota > Erysipelotrichia > Erysipelotrichales > Erysipelotrichaceae > Erysipelothrix > Erysipelothrix sp. strain 2 (EsS2-6-Brazil). Next base: position 15,848 of record NZ_SBAR01000009.1, on the reverse strand, counting down.
TATTCTTGAACGTATTGGAGATCATGGCGTTAATATTGCACGGAATATGTTCTCGGCTGTGAAGTTGCATACTTCTGACGAACACTAAAAGGGGGATATTATGAAGAAAATTTATTTTGCAAGTCCATTGTTTACGCATATGGAGTTTCGTTATAATGCGGAAGTTGTTGCGCAAATTCGATCGGTTTACCCAAATGTGGAGGTCTACCTTCCTCAGGAACAGATGGAAATTAACGATAAGAATAGTTATGCGAATTCCATGATGATTGCACAGGCAGACACGGAGGCACTTTTGAAATCAGATCTTATTGTTGCGGTGTTGGATGGGCAAACCATTGATGCCGGTGTCGCATCAGAGGTGGGTGTTGCTTATCAAGCAAATATTCCGATGATCGGACTCTATACGGATAGTCGTCAACAAGGGGCTGACAACGCAGAAAAAATCAATGCTTTGCGTGAAGTTGCGGAATCACAATTTTCTTATGTGAATTTGTACACTGTGGGTCTTATCAAACTTAAGGGAACAGTCGTAACGGATGAACAAACACTTATTGAACTTATTGGTGAAATATTAGGTCAATAATTGACCTGTTTGACACCACCTTTGTTTTTGGGTATAGTATCAATAACAAGGCGGTGGGAACATGGACAGAATTTCTTTCTAAATCATTAATAATAAAATAGGAGGAAGTTTTGTCATGTTTAATTTTAGTCTTAATATTAAGACGGAAGCAGGGCGCGAGCTTATCGCGCCTTTTTCTATGTCTTTAAATCAAAATGATCGCGTCGCATTAATTGGTGAGGAAGGGAATGGAAAAAGTCTAACCCTTAAGGCACTCGTCCAAGATAATTCTTTAGATGAGCTTCATGTTTCAAGAACGCTAAACAGTCGTCATGTGGTATTTGGCTATCTGAGTCAAGAAATGCCTCGAACGTTGCTTGAACAGGATGCGCTTTCGTATATCATTAAAGAACAATGGAATCGATATGGTGATGTGTCTCGGAAAATGAAGGAAGTCTTACCTCATTTTGAAATGGAGGATTTAAATCGTCCCATGCACTCATACAGTGGTGGGGAGCGCGTGCGCTTGCAGTTATTACAGTTGATGGTGCATCCATGTGACTGTTATCTTCTGGATGAGCCCAGCAATGACTTAGATTTAGAAACGTTAATGTGGCTTGAAGGGTGGATGCTTGCGCAAACCAAACCCATTATCTTTGTATCGCATGACGTCATGTTCTTGCAAACGTGTGCGAATCGTATTGTTCATCTTGAACAAACACATCGTAAAACACGCTCACATGTTACAGTCTATGAAGGTGATTATCAAGGATATTGTGATGCCTTTCTCAGTCAGATTCAAAAACATAATCATGATGTTAAGTTGCGTCAAAAAGAAAAACAAAAACAAGAAGCGCGATGGCATCAGTTATACCAAAAAGTAGAGCATCGTCAACGGACACAAACCCGTCAAGATCCAGCAAAAGGACGTCTTTTGAAGAAAAAAATGCATACGATAAAATCGATGGAGCGACGTTTTGAGCGGGAAGTCGTGCCGGAAAAACGCGATTTTGAAGGTGCGATCAAGCTATCGTTTGAGGAACAAGCGAAAATCCATCAAAAAAAGATCTTAGATTTTCATCTTGATGAATTGGTGCGAGAAGGACGTATTCTGGCTTGTGATCTCGATCTTGTGGTGTATAGCCGTGATCGCATTGCCATTGTTGGGTCCAATGGTGTAGGGAAGACAACGTTACTGCATGAAATAATAAAAGAAATTGATGCTGAAGATGTCGGTGTAATGCATCAGTCCTACGATCTTAACTTGGATTATGATTTGTCACCGATTGAAAACTGTGTTCTTGAAGGGTCCCGCGATGAACGTGGTCTGATCACAAATCATCTAGGGAGTTTGAAATTTACAGAGGATGAGATGAACACGCCGATGGAACGGCTATCGGGTGGTCAAAAAGCTAAGGTATCACTGCTGAAATTAGTTCTTAAGAATCCGAAAATAATCATTCTCGATGAGCCAACACGAAACTTGAGTCCACTCAGTGTTGGTGTGATCTATCACTTACTTAATAACTATCAAGGGGCGATTATTTCTGTAACGCATGATCGTGCACTGATTCAAGAAGTGATGGATGATGTTTATTCATTTGATGCATCTGGGCTTAAGAAAATATCTTAATATTTCCCGGGTGAATTTTTTGTGAAGAAAATTGTTTTCGAATCAATTTGAGACTTTGCGTGAAAACGAGTAGAATAAAAGATAAGGATGGTGGAACTATGAAAGAACACGTAATTCGTTTAATGCCGGGTGATGATTTATTGCAAGGAATTGATGCTTACTGTAAGAAATTTCAAATTACATCAGGCTATATTGGAACCTGTGTTGGCAGTTTATCCAGTGTAGTGTTTCGAAAAGGACATAATAAAAAAGAGATACAACTCAAAGGGCCATATGAAATTGTTTCGTGTGTGGGAACCGTTTCTCAAGGAGGACACCATATTCACGCTTCCATCAGCGATTTGGAATTTAAAGTAATGGGTGGTCACGTAGCGCTGGGATGTACGGTAAAGTCAACGGCAGAGATTGTTATTATTGAGCTGGAACATCATCAATTAACACGAACTAAAGGTGAATTATCTGGATTTAAGGAGCTTGAAATCGAAGTTACCGGTAGTGTATGTAAAGAGCGTTAAAAAAAGAACGGAGGCCTCCGTTCTTTTTATGTATTTGAATTATTAACAGTTTGTTTAGATTTCGCAAGTTCTGCGTCGATGGCAATGGCGATACAAAGACATATTAATGCATTGCGATCGTCATTAATATCAAGTTCATAACTATCACCCCAACGCAGCCATTTTTTTGAAATCGTCATGATGGTATTATCGCGGGACGTAACTTTATAATGGTGATCAAGATAATCACCACTTAGTTTCCAATCAAGGTGTTTAAGTGAAAATTTCATTTTTAAAAATGTGAAGTTCTTTTTTAAGTTAATCTTGTGATCAGGGGTGATCAGGGTATATTCAGATAAAAATCGAAATGGTCTTTGTTTTACGGTTGCAACTGATTTTTGTGTTGCATCTTGAATTGTAAATTTTCGACCGATGGTTAAGACTGAGCCTTTGACTGTGTATACGGTAGTTCCGTTTTCGTCCTTGACCTCAAAGCGATCACGAATTGAGAAGACGTGTTGTTTTATATATAATTTCATATTTTTTCTCCTTAGGTCTTGATTTGAAAGTCAATGAGATGTACAATTTAATCACGCCGGCTTAGCTCAATTGGTAGAGCAACTGAATCGTAATCAGTAGGTTGGGGGTTCAAGTCCTCTAGCCGGCACCATAACATTTACACCAGATGGTGTTTTTTTTTACAGTCTCAGTTTATCACAATCAATTCATGTCGTCGATGGATGTGTTTTGAAATATATAGAAAAAACATTTCATATAAGCATTTGAGTGTAAGGGGTTTATGTCCTTTATTTAAAGGAAATCTATGAAATATTATTTCAATACATTAGGCTACCATTTTGAAAATGAATTTGATATAATGACACTGTACATAAAGGAGAATATCATGGAAGGTTTAGAATTACTTAGTTTTCAAATGATTTCATTTAACGGTTCGGCTCGTTCATGTTTTGTGGAAGCAATTCAGGCAGCGAAAGAGGGCGACTTCGAACGTGCAGAACAGCTTATGGCTGAAGGTGAAGAACAATTTGTTGAGGGACATCGTGTTCATGCACAATTAATTCAACAAGAAGCTCAAAATGGTGCTACTCAAGTCAATTTATTGTTGATTCACGCAGAAGACCAAATGATGAGCGCAGAAGTATTAAAAATTATGGCTACAGAGCTTATTGACATTCACAAGAAAATTCAATAAGAGCTGTGGCTCTTTTTTTATTATTTAGCACATGGTACAATGCAATTAGTTAGATAGAAACATAAAATGAGGAGATCATCATGTTAAAAGAAAATAAAATATGGATTGCACAGGGCGAAACCCCAGTGTATATTTTACCGCAGATGTTAAATCGTCATGGACTTATTACTGGTGCTACGGGTACCGGAAAGACGGTTACATTGAAAGTTTTAACGGAAGCATTAAGTGATTTAGGTGTTCCTACGTTTTTAGCGGATATTAAAGGTGATGTGTCCGGTCTTGCTTCCGCAGGGATTGAAAATCCAAATGTTTCCAGCCGTGTTGAAAAATTTGGCGTGGACGGTTTTGAGTACAAAGGGTTCCCGGTAACGTTTTGGGATATTTACGGTAAGGGTGGTATTCCAGTTCGTACTACTATTTCAGAAATGGGCCCCATTATGCTCTCAAAACTTATGGATCTTAATGAAACACAGGCAAGTGTACTCTCGTTAGTTTTCAAAATTGCGGATGCTCAAGGGCTGTTACTGCTTGATATTAAAGATCTCAAAGCCATGTTAGATTATGTTTATCAAAACAATAAAGAGCTCACTGCCGAATATGGATTGATGTCTACACAAACCATTGGTGCGGTTGTTCGCAAGGTTGTGTTTTTAGAGGAACAAGGTGCAGACATCTTTTTTGGTGAACCAGCTTTAGATATTCAAGATTGGATTTGTACAGATTCGAATGGCCGAGGTATGGTTAATATTCTTCATAGTGTGGAACTGTTCCGCCAACCAACACTGTATGCGACGTTTTTACTTTGGATGTTATCGGAACTCTTTGAAACCTTACCTGAAGTGGGTGATGTCGAAAAACCGAAGATGGTTTTCTTCTTTGACGAAGCCCATCTACTCTTCAAAGATGTACCTAAAGCATTGGTGGACCGTATTGAACTTGTTGTTAAGTTGATTCGATCAAAAGGTGTGGGCGTTTATTTTATTTCTCAAAGCCCATCGGATATCCCCGACCGTGTTTTAAGTCAATTGGGAAATCGTATCCAACATGCCCTTCGTGCCTATACCCCTGGCGAACAAAAACAAGTACGAGCAGCAGCTCAAAGTTTTAGAGCGAATCCAAATTTTAATACTGAAACTGCAATAATGGAGTTGGGTACAGGTGAAGCTATTATCTCAACACTCGATGAGAAGGGGACGCCACAAATTGCGGAACGTGCTTTTGTCTTGCCTCCACAAAGTCTTATGGCTGAAATTGATGCAAGCTTACGTACATCGATGATTCAAAGCAGTAGTTTTAATCAAAAATATATAGAATCTATTGATCGCTTTTCGGCCTATGAATCGTTAGCTGAAAAAATGACACAAGCAGGAATTGAAGAGGAACAAGATAAAATGAATTTAGAACTTGAAAAAGAACGTCTCGCTCTTGAAAAAGAAATGCAAAAATTAGAAAAAGAAAAAGAAAAATTACAAAATCGAAAGAAGACAACAACACGTCATCGTCAAACACCGATTGAAAAAGGCATGAACCGAACGATGAGTACCATTGGGAATGAACTCGGTAAAGCGATTACAAGAAATATTATGGGAATTCTTACTGGAAAGAAATGATTGGAAATGTTAACGCTTTCTTATAGACACTATTTGCCTTTGTTGTTATAATAGTTTCATATCGAGGAGGATATTATGAGAAAAATTATTTTATTATGTTCAGCAGGTATGTCAACAAGTATCCTTGTTACAAAGATGCAAGAAGCCGCTGCTGCACAAGGATATGATGTAGAAATATCAGCTCACGCTGTAAGTGAAGCCGCACGCGTTGGTGCTGATGCAGACATCATCCTATTAGGACCCCAAGTTCGATTCAATTTAAGTACAGTTCAAAAACAATTACCAGAAAAACCAATTGAAGTAATCGATATGCGTGCATACGGTACAATGAATGGTGAAGCCGTGATTGCGGAAGTTAAAAAAGTACTTGGAGATGCTTAAATCTAAAAATGTTAGTGAAAACTAACATTTTTTATTTTATAATAGAAAGTAATTACGATGGAGGTTGTTATGAAAATAAATATCGTGTATTATTCAGCTTCAGGAAATACGCAAATGATTGCGGATTCAATTTATGAAGCGGTGGAAGATTTGGGAATTAATGGGAGTAATGATTTTGTGACAGACGTAACAGCGGATGCTGTTATTGATGCAGATATCCTATTTCTAGGATCACCAGCAATGAATGATGAGAATGTTGAGGAGTATGAGTTTAGACCGTTCTTTGATGATTTGCTTCCCATGCTGTCAGGGAAACGTGTGGTGTTGTTTGGTTCTTATGATTGGGGCGAAGGTGTTTGGATCGAAAATTGGGAACGTGAGATTGTTGATGCGGGTGGAATTGTGGAACGAAAATTTGCATATCAATGGGAACCGACCGAAGCCCAATTAAAAGAAGCATATGAGGAAACGAAAACACTTCTCACAATGTAAATTGTTTCAATGAATGTATAATTTACATATTCTTTGTAAAAAGTGTTGACATTTTTCATTGTGTCGGTATAATTAGTTTATAGATAGTTCATCTATCTAAAAAAACTTGTCCTTTAGACCATCGCTCATAGATAATCTATTTCCTCAAAATTATATAAATTAAGTATTCCTCCAATAATACTGACGATGGATCTTAAAAAACACACATCACTCCCAGATGTGTGTTTTTTTGTAATTCATCACAACTATTAACATTAAAACGACCGATTCGCTTAAACCATTCTTTTTAAATCATAAAAGTCATAAGTACATCAAATTATGACTTTTTTAAAAAACACAAATACGTTATAATAAGTTCAAGTGAGGTAAGTCTATGAAAGTAATGTATCCAGGATCTTTTGATCCAATCACAACAGGTCACATTGATTTAATCGAACGTTGTGCAAATATGTTTGATCATGTAGTTGTGGCAATTATGGTTAATGAAAAGAAATCAGGAACGTTTACAATGTCAGAACGTTTAGAAATGGCTTGTGACTGTTTATCTCATCTGTCCAATGTTGAGGTTGTTATTGGCGAAGGTCTCACCATTGATTTTGCGGAAAAGCAATTATGCCCAATTCTTGTCAGAGGGATTCGCGCAGTTATGGATTATGAAAATGAATTGCAGTTAGCGACTTCCAATCGCGTTCTAAATGAATCCATTGAGACGCTTTTTTTGGTCGCATCACCCAAGTATTCATACATTTCTTCCAGTGTAGCGCGTGAGATTGCTCGTTACGGAGGTGACCTTACTGGATTTGTTCCTCAAAGTGTTGCAGTGCGACTGTATCAAAAATATGATGTTGTGGTTTAGGTCTATAACGCGGCTTTAGCTCAGTGGATAGAGCAAGTGCCTCCTAAGCGCTGTGTCACAAGTTCGATTCTTGTAAGTCGCACCAAATATTTTTACTCTTGAAGTTGTATCAAGAGTTTTTTTATTGATATTGGCTCGTTTCGTGAGCACATTAGTTTTATAGAAATCTATGATATAATAACAAGTGCACATATAAAAAATAAAAACAAAAGTCAAAGGTCTCATTCTATGAGTATAAGAGAGGAATACATTTTATGAAAAAGAACGCAATAGTTTTAATATTGCTGATGGTATTTAATAAATTCTTTGGAATTTTTAGAGAATTGTTACTGGCCAAGTATTTTGGTGCGACGGCGATTACTGATGCATACATCATCGCATCGTCCATTCCTAATTCATTATTTAGTTTTATTGCAACAGGGATTACGACGTCATTTATCCCGATTTTTAGTAAGATTCATAAGCGTGAGGGAAGTGACAAAGCTGAAGGATTTACAAGTAATATCATTAATATCTTACTTGTAGTTTTCGTGGGTGTTATTCTTTTAGCGGAAATCTTTACTGAGCCGCTTGTACGTCTATTTGCTTCTGGATTTAACGCAGAAACGATGGCTTTGGCAGTTTCCTTTACAAGAATTACATTACTTGCTGTGTTTTTCCAAACCATTCTCGCTGTATTACAAGGCTACTTACAAATTAAGGAACGCTTTGCAGCTCATGGTATAAGCTATGTAATTATGAATATCGTAATTGTTATAAGTATTATTTTATCAAAAGGAAATTCTATATACCTTCTAGCCTATGGGGTAACCCTTGCGATTGCCAGCCAATCACTCTTTATCTATTTGATTGCGAAACGCTCGGGTTATAAACATCAATTCAAATTAAAAGTTCGCGATGAACACATTAAAATTATGCTTGTTATGGCAGTTCCTGTAATTATTGGTTCGTCGATTGATCAAGTTAACGCTATTTTTGATAAGACAATTGCTTCAGGGGTTATTGAAGGTGGGATTTCAATTGTAAATTATTCAAATAAAATTAGTGATTCAATTATCGGTCTCTTTGTGAGTTCGATCATTACAGTTTTATTTCCGGCTATGGCGAAGTTTGCTGCCAATGGTGATCATGATGGACTTAAAAAATCAATTTCCAATACGCTGATAGCGGTCAATATGATTGTTGTTCCAGCCACATTGGGGATGATGGTGTTATCACAACCTCTGGTTCAGTTGTTCTTTGGTCGTGGGGCTTTTACACCGGAAGCGGTTGTTTTAACGTCGAATGTGTTAATTGCCTCGTGTTTGGGTCTTATTGTTAATGCGAATGCAATGATTTTACTCCGTGTCTTTTACTCATTAGGGGATACCCGTCGTCCGGTTGTATACGGTGCAATTTCTGTTGGCGCAAACATCGTCGCGAGCTTATTCTTTGTTCAGTTTATGGGATTACCGGGTCTGACCCTTGGTACAAGTATCTCAAAACTGGTTTATTTTATCCTAATCTATTATTTCTTGTATAAAATGATCGGAGATTTCAACAATCAATATATTTTTAAAACCGTTCTTAAACTGATCGTGTCAGGATCAATCATGGCGGCTGCGGTATTCTTTGCCTATCCATTTATCAGTGCGAAATTGAGTTTGGTAACGGGTCTTGTTCTTGTAGTTTTACTGGGAATCGTTGTCTACTTTGTTGCGGTTAAATTAATGCGAATCGAGGAATTTGATCAAGCAATCGATAGTGTGAAAGCAAAATTTATCAGTAAACTTAAACATTAAAGTTCTCATTTGAGAACTTTTTTACTTGTAAGGGATAAAAAGCCATGTTATATTATAAATAACTAGAAAGGTAGCAGATTGCTATCCGGTGAGACTTATGGGAAATGCGCCTCGACTTAAAACATAATAACTAAAAAGGAGGCGTTTTTTCTATGTTTAACATAAGTCTTGATGTTAAGACAGAACAAGGACGTGATCTTATCACGTCTTTTTCTATGTCCGTAAATAAAGGGGATCGTGTGGGCGTGATTGGAGAAGAGGGAAATGGTAAAAGTGTATTTCTTAAATCACTTGTCAATCGTCCCGAAATTCAAAAACTAAGAATCCACCGTTCCTTGCATCCAGAATCCATCGTTTTTGGATATCTAGGTCAGGAGTTGGAACCGCAGGAGCGCGCTCTAACGCTCTTGGAATTTGTGTTAGGGAGTGCTTGGGATCGTTTTGGGGAGTTTGTCCCCTTGTTTTTAACGATGGTACCAACATTGGATGAAAATGACTATAATCGCACCATGGACTCATTAAGTGGTGGTGAATGTGTTCGTATTCAATTACTAAAGCTTCAGATGCAAGATGTTGACTGTTATGTTTTGGATGAGCCCACCAATAATTTAGATATAGAAGGCTTAATCTGGTTTGAACACTGGATGGAAATGCAAACCAAACCCGTTATCTTTGTATCACACGATCTTAATACGTTAAAACACGGTGCAAATCGCATTCTACACTTTGAACAATTACATCGTAAATCAATTTCAAAATTAACACTGTTTGAAGGATCCTATGATGCATATATTGAAAATCGTGAACGAGCCAGAGCGCACCATAATCAACAAGTTCGTTTTCAGAAACGATTTGAAGCGAAACAAGAGGCAACATGGCAAAAGCAGTATCAAAAAGTGGGTCATCAACTTCGAAATGTGAACCGGGCAGACCCTGGTCTTCAAAAGAAAATGAAAAATTTAAAAGCACAAAAGAAGCGACGTTCTAAACAAGTGACCTTGGAACACCAAGATCAAGAAGAAGCAATTAGAATGGAATTCGGCAAACAAAAACCAGTCCATTCGAATGTTGTTTTATCCATTGATATTCCATTTTTAGAGACCGATTGGGGTGTCCGAGGTCGAAACTATTACTACCGTTTACATGCAGGTGAAAAAGTTGCACTTGTAGGTTTAAATGGTAGTGGTAAAACGACTCTTTTTCATCGGATGATTCAGGGTCTTGAAGGGAATGTAGGTGTGATGCATCAGGATTATCATCAAAATCTTGATGTGAGAAAAAATGCAATTGAAAATTGTATGCGGCTTGGGGAAGCGGAAATGGAAGTTCGAATTGAACTTGGCAGACTTAACTTTACTTCTGATGAGATGGAACTTCCGATTATCCATTTATCCGGTGGACAAAAGGCAAAATTATCGCTGTTAAAGATATTACGGACAAAACCGGATGTGTTGTTATTGGATGAACCGACGCGTAATTTAAGTCCATTTTCATTAAAGGTGATCTATGAGATGTTAGCGGATTATCACGGTGCGATTTGGTGTATTACGCATGACCGCCAACTTATCCAACATGTATTTAAAGATGTTTTAGAAATGACACCCAATGGTTTTACGAAACGTTAAGAAATGCTTGACAGCAAGGATATTCGTGCTATTATTGCATTAATAACAAACTTTATGATTGAGAGGAGTAGCTTTCAAGAAGTAAGTTCAGAGAGTCTGTGGTTGGTGTGAACAGATCTTACCTCGAAGGTGAATGGGCTCATGAAAGGCGGAATGAACACTTCGGTAAGTAGTTTACGACGGTTGCCCCCGTTAAATGGGCAGGAATATGATAGTATTCCTATTGAGCTACGTAGATTACGTAGAGTTTCAGGTGGTACCGCGAAGACTTCGCCCTGTATGGGTGAAGTTTTTTTTGTTCTTAGGGAGGTGATGACCGTGGTATGAAGTGATTGGTGTTTGTTGAATCATTTTGATAAAGGAGCGAAACATATGAAAATCAAAAATTTAACCCTTTCGACCTTGTTTTTAACACTGGGTCTTGTATTACATATCACGGTCCCGGGTACCGTAGGTTTTATGAAACCCGATTTTATGCTTGCGATGTTTTTCTTTGCGCTTTTTGGACTGCAATCGTTTCGAGAGGTTATCGTTGTAAGCATAGTTTGTGGCTTTTTGACTGCCATGACCACGGCAATGCCTGGTGGGGAAGTTGCTAATGTCATCGATAAACTCATTACCGGTCCACTTGTCTTCTATGGATACCAATTCTTAGTTAGAAAATTGGATTTAAAGGTTTCGTCGTGTTTGATTACGTGTCTTGGAACTTGTATATCCGGCTTGATTTTTTTAAGCATCGTTCAAGTTCTGGGTGGGATTTCCCTCCCGCTACAATTTTTCCTATTGGGTATCATTCTTCCGGCGATGGTTGTAAATAGCATCCTTGTTTTGCTAATTTCAAAGGTGATGGAACGCATTCAACCGAAAAAAGAGCCTAATCTTCATTATTAAATATGAGATGGTTTCGTATCAAAAAATAATGTTTTGGATCAGATTATTTTCTGTGTTTTTAAAGATAAGTTTGATTAAGAAGATTAGAGTGGGTATACGTCCATGGAACACGATTGTATCAGTGTGTGTTTTGAGATTAAAAAGTCTTATACGTTGATAGTGCGCTTTGATTATGTGTATAAATCCGATAATTTCACACTAGCATTCACATAGTTTTTCGTTATAATAGGAACGAGGGATAAAATATATGAAACTGATCGATTTAACACAAACATTTAATGAAGCAACTGGGGTCTTCCCAGGCGATACGAAAACAAAATTTGACTTGGATGCATGTTTTGAAGATGACGGCTACACAAACTATTCGGTGACGGCATCCTTGCACACAGGAACTCATGTGGAAGTTCCCATGCACTTATCAAGTGATGAGCGATTTATCAGTAATTTCCCCATTGACCGGTTTATTGGTCGTGGCGTTATGATTGATGTTCGCAATCAAAAAGAAATTGGTTATAAACCGGATTACGAGCTCTTGGTGAATCAAGGGGATGTCGTCGTATTTTATACTGGATTTGATGAGCGCCGTGGTGAGAAAGCGTATTTCGAAGATCATCCAGTCTTTACTGAGGAACTTGCAATGTTTCTTGTGGAAAAACAAATTAAGATGGTAGGGATGGATATTCCATCACCTGATTTGGAACCTTATTATGTCCATAATATTCTTATGGATGCGGATATTATGATCTTGGAGAATCTCAACAACTTAGATTCATTACGCTATCATAAAGATTTTATTATTTCGGCAGTGCCGCTCAAAATCGAAGCAGAAGCAAGTCCTGTTCGTGCTTATGCTGTTTTAAAATAATGAGGCGTAACGTAACGTATGTGTGTATTGTGATGCTTTTTGGACTTACAGGCTGTCAAACACATCAAAACTTCGTCTGCGAAAAAGACTATGTTGTCGATGGAAGTCTAATCCATGAAACGTATCGTGATACAATCTCGGATAATTATACAATTGAGCGTCTCCATACTTTTCAAATCAGTGATTTAAAGGAAAATATCGATGACTGGTTTTTAACGCAATTACCCCAAAAGGAAATCGTGATGTTCAAGGAAATTTTAAATCAAGAATCGTTGCGGTTTACCATGTTAAGTACAGACCAAGATTTTAATCAAGGAACGTTTTTAATTTCTCATCGTTATGTTTTTGATATGATGAGTTCGGATGAATTGCATCTTGTTTCCACAACATTTAATCAGTCCGTTCTAACTTTTGAATCGTTAAAGACTTATCGCACACAACAAAGTTTTAAATGCACGTATTAACGTGCATTTTTTATTGCTTCGATAAATGCGTTGTGGTATTGTATCGGTATAACGATACAGAGGTGGAACTATGAAATTAGAGATTAATAATCTTTCAAAATCGTTTGATCAACAAGTAGTTTTGAAGGACATTAATTTAACGCTTGAAAAGGGAAAGATTTATGCGTTATTGGGGCGCAATGGAGCAGGGAAAACAACATTTTTTAACTGTATTAGTCAAGAAATTCCCTATGACCAAGGGACGGTTTGTTTTGAGGATGGATCACCCTTAACCCAACAAGATGTCGGGTTTGTTTATACAAATCCGATGTTGCCTGAGTTTTTGACAGGACTTGAATTTCTGACATTTTTTATTGATATTCATAAGGATCAAGGATTTAAACGTGAAGATGTTCATTCTTATTTTGATACAATACAATTCAATCAAGATGACCGTTATAAACTTATCAAAGACTATTCACATGGAATGCGTAATAAGCTGCAGATGCTCTGCATTATGATGTTGAAGCCAAAAGTTCTCTTTCTTGATGAACCATTAACTTCATTTGATGTGGTTGCATCCATTGAAATGAAACGTCAACTCGTAGCGCTTAAAGAAGACTGTATTATGGTTTTATCAACCCATATGATGCAGATCGCTAAGGATATTTGTGATGAGGTGATTATCTTACATCACGGTGAAGCATCCATCTTAGATTTTGGGCGATTGCATGATCCTTCGTTTGAGGAAGATATCATTCATATCTTAAGTGATAATCATGAATCATAATGTTTTAAAGGATATTACAAGGGTAAATCGAACGAATCAATTTATTTACTACCTTCGTTCGATTAAACCACTACGAAAAGTCATCTATGCCAATATTTATGAAAAAACGGATCAAAAAAAGAAACTGGGGCGCGTTGTATCGGTTTTTCATTTTATACGAATCGTCGTGAATCAATTTGTTTATCTATTTATTGTTTTTGGTCTGATTGCGAAAATATTTCCATCCGTTCCGATTGCGTATATTTGGTTGCTCTTGGTGTTGCTTGGGTGCTGTATCAACACCATATCGACGGATGACTCTAAAGAGAAGTGGACCTTAATACGTTCCTTCAAAGTGGATTATCAATCTTACTACATGTTTCGTATGCGAAATGACTTCATTGAACGGATGCTTTACGCAATCGTGATGATGTCTACCGTTTTAATGTATAACCAAAGTTTTTGGATTGCATTGATGATGGGGCTGTTTGTGATGGCGTCCAAAATTATCGCGGAAGGCATTGATTTAACCTATTTCGATCGATACCACGAGAAGATTAAAGGAAGTTATAAAGTAGGATTTATGCTGGTGCTTATTTTGAGTGTAGGTGGTCTATATTTATTGAACCTCTTATCGGATCATTTGTTCGTGATTGTGACATGCATCACTGTCGTCGGTGCAATTGGATTTATAATTCGCAATCCATTTAATGCATCGGATATACATGAAGCATATGGACTCACGATGCTTCAACGTACACGTCCCGATGAAAGCCTTGCAGAGATAAATCTTAAAACAACACAGGAAACGTTACGCATTGATGATGACTACAATCTTGAACGATCGAATCGTGTTTTGAATCATCAAGAAGGATACAGTCTTTTGAATCGACTTTTTCTTGAACGTCACCGGCGCCTATGGTTTAAACCCTTGCGTTTCCGATTTGTAATTATTTTGGCGGCAATGCTCCTAAGTATCGTGGTGTTATGGGGAATGCGAATTCTTTTCCCTAATGAATTTATTGATGTCTCGAAAACACTTTCTACGGAGATTTTTAAATCGATAGGACCTTATATTTTTGTCGTCTATTTGCTGAATATTGGCGAATCGATGACCCGTGCTTATTATCTAAACTGTGATTCGAAATTATTGAATTACGCTTTCTATCGTCGTCCTGAAATTATTTGGAAACAATTTCTTGGGCGGCTTGGAACGCTTGTAACATTGAATTTGATTCCACTTTTACCAATCATCTTGGGTGTGGTTTTTATGGTTTCAGTTCAATTCATTGTACCAGTACGTGGTGAAGTCATGATGTTTATACTTACCCTAATACTTTTAAGCATCTTCTTCAGTGTTCATAATCTACTGATGTATTATACGTTGCAACCTTACAATGAATCGATGCAAGAGAAGGGAATACTCTACAACCTCATGAAGATTCTTGTGGTGATGGTTGCTTATAATGGTAATCGTCTAAGTTCAGTACCGAATCTAAATATATGGCTGTCTATTATTACAACCGTCTATTTTGTATTGGGTGTGTTTTGTGTACGAATGTTTTCAGGGAAAACCTTCAAAATCAGGAAATAGTTTTATTCGGACAAATTTCGATAAACGAGTAAGAGACTTGAACCCCGAGGATATCTTCTCTATAATTAAGAAAATGCAGGGGAGCTGGATTGATGAAAAGAAGAAAAGGGTATTTAATGGTCATGACCGGTGTGTTTTTTATCGCCGCGGTGTCTCATTTGATTTTCCCAAGTTATATGATTGAAAATTCAATTTGGGGTTTTGATTTTGGATGGCAGCGTGAATTGGGAGCAATGTATCTCGCGATAACCTTTGTGAACTGCTATGCACTCTATACACATAATGATGATCAACAACATATTTTGGTCATGCTGGCGATGACGATGTGTATTGGAGTGGGGTTTAATAATTTAGGTGCATGGCTTTCATCGCCTTTAGACCATAATTCTGTTCATATCGTAGGTGTGATTAATTTTTTAATCATTGGTGGATTTGGTGGGGTTTATCAAGGCTATCGAATTATGGCAAAGGCAGTGGAACAACGACAATAAAAACGAGGCTTAGATGTCCTCGTTTTTCCTAAATTCAAATCTCAACCGCACCACCCAAGGTGCGGTTGTTTTTGTATAATAAAAGGAGCCCACCCGACTAAAAGGAGCTCCCATATGAAGTATAAACAATTAGATAAAAAAATGAAAG
>NZ_SBAR01000008.1:0-75587 GCF_016617625.1 Erysipelothrix sp. strain 2 (EsS2-6-Brazil) | reverse complement strand
GTATCACAAACTGTGATAAACTATTTAAAATATTACAATGAAAATCGAATACAAGAAAAGCTAGGATATCAATCTCCCGTAAATTATCGGTTAACTTCATCCTAACTTGGTTTTTTCTTTAGTCCCACGGAACTAGGTCAGTTCCGACTGAGATGTTTTTTTACTTTATCATTTATAAGAAACCGTCATTTTAGAATTACATATTACTTACTCAACTGAAGCAATATCCACTCAACCATAGTATCTAGAATCTCAGGGTACATCGTTTCATTAAGGATTTCATGGTATAGGTCTGGGTAAGCAATAAAACGTTTGTTTTTTGAACTGATGTTTTCATAAAGCCATTCACCTACTTCGATAGGAACAACCTTATCCTTTTCTCCATGACAAATTAAAACAGGATAGCGGTAACGGGATACATTTTTCGCAACAAACTCCGGTGCCTTAATTAAAAATTCACGCATAAATCCTGCAGTTGCTTTATGTAAAACATCCGGATCATTTTTATAAGCACTCACAACCTCGGGTACCGAACAAATGTCATCTTCCACAACATTACGAATGTTTATCTTTTTAAATGATTTACCGACTACATTTAATACTTTACCCATATTTCCTTCAACCGGCGGAAGTGGCGCCACAGCAGGACCTGATAGAATTTGGCCTTTTAGTTCATAGGGATGTGCTATACCATACATCGTCGTAACAAGCCCACCCATACTATGACCTAACATAAATACAGGAACACCGATATTCTCATCTTTAACAAATTTAACCATTTCATTACAATCTGAGATAAACGATAAATACGAATCGATATGTCCTTTAGGGGAGTCGGTACGACCGTGTCCACGTAAATCATAGCGATACACACTTAATCCTGCTTTATTAAAATGCTCTGTAACATGATCATAGCGACCAATATGCTCCGCAAAACCATGGTTAATAATAACAATAGCCTTCGGTTTTTCAACACAATCAGCTGCATAACGCAGCGAAACCTCACCATTAATCTTTAAATAAGATTCCATATTCCTATCTCCTATCTTTGAGTTCCTGAATCACTGTGGGATTTGAAGCACACATAAATTCAAAATTCTTATCTTCAAATATAATCTTATTATCGCATGTATCGTAAGTGAATGCACCACCAACTGCCTCAAGAATGATTGTTGCAGCTGCAATATCCCATACCTTCAAGCGCCGTGAGAGATACACCTGATGACGTCCTGCAGCGACACCACAAATTTCAAGCGACGCTGCTCCCATATAACGTACCGACATAAAATCATCATGCGCCTTAACCGCATCCCCAAACATAACCTCTAAAGTCTTAGTATCCGAATAAACAACGGAATCACGAAGTGTTACGGTTTGAGATAGCATCGGAAGCTTATGATCGTTGAGGTAAGCCCCTTCACCTGCAATCCCGACATACATTTCATCACGACTCACGTCATAGACAATCCCAAAAACAGGTTTTTGTTCTTCATAATAACCAACAGATATCGCAAAATTACGTTTTTCAAAAATAAAATTTGACGTACCATCAATTGGATCAATGATCCACAAATCATCAAGTCCAGTCGATGCAACCATTTTTTCTTCGGTAATAAAATTTTGGTTTGGATATTTTGCATTAATGCGTTTGGCTAAAAATTGCTCAGTCCCTTTATCGACATTGGTAACAAAATCATTGCGTGCTGATTTCGTATCAATATTTAATTCTTGCTTCATATGTTCGCGAACATAGTCTCCTGCTTCATAAACTAATTGCTTCGCAAATGATAATTTTGATTGCATACATTTCTCCTTATAGTAGTGCTTTTAAACTTTCTTTAATCGTTTGATTGGATGCCGCGATAAATACACGGGGTTCATTATCAAAGTAAAGCGTATCCTCTAAATCCCCAAAGTGGTAGGTACCACCAACACATGTTAAGACAATCACCGCAGCTGCGAAATCCCATACTTTGAGTTTAGGAAAGACATATGATTGCCATCGCCCTGCCGCAATATGACATACTTCTAGAGCTCCCGACCCTAAAAATCGATGCGTAATAAATAGTGGTTTAAGTTCTTGAGGGGTCATTTTAAATAAACCAGGACGGTAGACATCACCGGAAATAATTGAATCTTTTAACTGAATATCTTGGTCGAGCATCGCTAATTTTTGTCCGTTCAGATATGCTCCTTCACCAACAATCCCAACAAACATCTCATCTGCCATGACATCATAAACAATACCAAATACAGGCATTCCTTGGTGATAATAACCCACAGAAATACTGAAATTTTGTTTTTGATAGATAAAGTTTGTGGTTCCATCAATCGGATCAATAATCCATAAATGGTCTTTCCCCATCGTTTCCACGGTTTTTTCTTCAGTTAAGAAATTTTGGTTTGAATAAGCTTCCTTGATTCCTGAAACTAAAAAAATCTCTGTTTGTTTATCAACATTCGTTACAAAATCTGATCTTGATGATTTAAGACTAATATCAATCGATTCCTGCATCATCGTTTTAATGCGTTCTCCGGCTTGACGTACAAGTTTTGTCGTAAATTCTGCTTTTTTATTCATTTTAACGCCTCCATCTTATCATTATAAACCTTTATCAATAAATATGTACATATAAAAAAAGTCCTACACTCAAATCGATGAGTGTAGGCCCTTAATTTTAGAAATGCATTGATTTATAAACCTCAATTATCCACGAATAATTTCGCTAATAACGGAATCCTCTTCCTCAATTGTATTTCGTTCAATACGTTCTTGGCGTTTGAGTTCAGCCATTTCTTTAACCATTTCAGTTGATTCACGGTATAATTCAGAACCTGTTCCCGCTGGAATTTTCTTACCAATGATAACATTTTCTTTCAGACCCATGAGTGGATCAATCTTAGACTTGATAGCTGCATCCGTAAGAACTTTTGTAGTTTCTTGGAATGAAGCAGCTGATAAGAATGATTCCGTTTCAACAGAAGCTTTAGAAATACCGAGTAACACTGGACGATAACGTGCAGGGTTCTTACCTTCCATAAGGATATCTTCATTGATTTGAGTCATGTTATCAACATGCATTTGAACACCAGGAGAAATTCCTGTATCTTGTCCATCAATTACAATAACTTTACGCATCATTTGGTTAATCATAACTTCAATATGCTTATCAGAAATTTCGATACCACCACTTTGGTAAACTTTTTTAACTTCTTTTAAAATGTATTTTTGAACATCGAGACGTCCTGCATATTCCATAAGTTTCTTAGGATCTACAGAACCTTCTGTTAGTTTTTCACCGGCTGAAACCTCAGAACCAACTTTTAACCAACCACGAGCAGGTTGATGTGGTAATGTATGGTGCTCAACAGATGTTTTATCGTTTGCAACGGTGATGATATAACCGAAACCATCTTCGGCATTACGGATATCCGTAATACGTCCGGAAATTTCAGAAATCGCAGCACCCAGTTTTGGTGAACGTGCTTCAAAGAGTTCTTCAACACGTGGAAGACCTTGAGTGATATCTTCCCCACCAGCAACCGCAACCCCACCGGTATGGAACGTACGCATGGTTAGCTGTGTACCCGGTTCCCCGATTGATTGAGCGGCAACGATACCGACTGCTTCTCCAACCTCAACAATTTCACCTGTTGCCATGTTACGTCCGTAACATTTTTTACAGATACCATGTTTTGATTCACATGAGAATACAGAACGAATGCGAACTTGTTTGATTCCTGCATTCACAATACGTTTTGCAGCAAACTCATCGATATATTCGTCTTCTTCGATAATAACTTCTTTAGTTTTTGGATCAACAATTGTTTCTTTAATATAACGTCCAACAAGACGGTCATGGAGTGACTCAACAATTGTATTAGATTTACGATCTACAATTTCCTCTACAAGGAAACCGTTGTCGCTATAACAGTCATCTTCAACGATTGTGACATCTTGCGCAACGTCAACAAGACGACGTGTAAGATATCCTGATTCCGCTGTTTTAAGAGCAGTATCGGTTAGTCCCTTACGCACACCGTGAGTAGAAACGAAGAATTCACTAACGTTTAGACCTTCACGGAATGACGAATAGATTGGAACTTCAATAATTGATGATTGATAGCCTGCTTTTGATTTTGATTGAGTAGGTTTACCCATTAAACCACGCATACCGGATAACTGAGTAAAGTTAGAAACGTTACCACGAGCACCCGATGTCGCCATCATATTGATAGGGTTTTTACGAGCAAGTTCGTCCATTAATTCCGCACCAACGCGTCCTTTAATACCATCCCATAGAGTCATCAGTTTACCTTCCCACTCTTGAGCTGTTAAACGACCACGTTTGTATTGTTTCATTAATTTCGCAGCTTGTTCTTTACCCTCATCAACATATTTTTCTTTGTTAGGGGCAACATTGATGTCACTTAACGCAACAGTCATACCCGCAACAGTTGAATAGCGGAAACCTAAGTCTTTAATGTTATCTAAGATTTCAGCTGTTTTATCGATTGAGTAACGATCAAAGATTTCTTTGATAATTTTCTCGAGATCTTTTTTCTTGAAGTCATTATTAAGTGGCATTGCACTAATAATTTCACGAACATCTTGTCCCATCGCAACAAAGAATTTATCCGGTGTCGCTTTAAAATTATCCGGTGAAACCTCGTTTAAGTATGGGAAGTCACTTGGGAACATATCGTTAAAGATAAGTTTACCAAGCGTTGTAACAAGGTACATTTCGTTTTGTTTTGCACTTAACGTTGATTTCTTAAGTGATGATGCACGAACACAAATACGTGTATGTAAGTGAATCAACTCATGTTCATATGCAAGTTGTGCCTCATTGATGTCACGGAATGCTTTACCTTGGTTTTCACCAAAGCGACGCCATTTAGCACCTTCTTCCATATCGCCACGAGCTTCACATTGTAATGCTTTTTCTTCAAATTCTTCTGGAGATTCTTCCATGTTTAGATAGAAGTTTCCAAGAACCATATCTTGAGATGGTGTAACAATCGGTTTTCCATCTTTAGGACCAAGAATATTACGTGAACCAAGCATGAGCAATTCTGCTTCTGCTTGAGCCATTTCGGATAATGGAACGTGAACCGCCATTTGGTCACCATCAAAGTCCGCGTTAAACGCAGGCGTTACAAGAGGGTGAAGACGAATTGCACGACCTTCAATCATTTTCGGTTTAAAGGCTTGAATACCAAGACGGTGAAGTGTAGGGGCACGGTTTAAGAGCACAGGGTGATCTTGAATTACTTCTTCAACAATATCCCAAACACGTGGATCTTGACGTTCAATAAGTTTTTCAGCAGCTTTAGCATTATTACTAATTCCACGAACCTTCATCTCATTTACAACAAATGGTTTAAAGAGTTGAATTGCCATTTCTTTAGGAATACCACATTCATACATCTTAAGATCTGGTCCAACAGCGATAACTGAACGACCTGAGAAGTCTACACGTTTACCAAGTAAGTTGGCACGGAAACGACCTTGTTTCCCTTTAAGACTGTGTGAAAGTGATTTTAGAGGACGTCCACCAGCACCTGTAACAGGTTTTGAACGACGACCATTGTCAATCAATGCGTCAACAGCTTCTTGAAGCATACGTTTTTCGTTTTGAACGATAACTTGTGGTGTACCCATTTCAAGTAAACGTTTCAGACGGTTATTACGTGTGATTACACGACGGTATAAGTCGTTTGCATCTGAAGCAGCAAAACGGCCACCATCAAGTTGTAACATCGGACGTAAATCTGGTGGAATAACTGGAAGTTCAGTCAGTACCATCCATTCTGGCATGTTATCAGAATTAATAAATGCTTCAACCGTTTCAAGACGGCGAATTAACTTCTTACGCTTGTCACCTTTAGCATTTTCTAATAACTCAAGAATTTCATTACGTTCTTTTTCTAAATCCATATTTTCAAGCAAGGTTTTAATACCTTCTCCACCTGCTTGAGCTACGAAACCATTCGGTCCGTATTGATTGATGTATTCACGATATTCGCGGTCATCAATAATTTGTTTGTATTGTAATCCTGATTTCTTAGGATCCACAATAACCCATTTTACGAAGTACACAACTTCTTCTAAAATTTTAGGGGTAATGTTTAGTAATAAACTCATGCGTGATGGAATACCACGTAAATACCAAATATGTGCAACAGGTGCAGCTAACGTAATGTGCCCCATACGTTCACGACGCACAGCAGATTTCGTTACTTCAACGCCACAACGATCACAAATAACACCACGGTAACGTACTTTCTTGTACTTACCACAGTAACATTCCCAATCCTTTGTAGGACCAAAAATCTTTTCACAGAACAATCCATCACGTTCCGGTTTTTGTGAACGATAGTTAATTGTTTCTGGTTTTTTAACTTCTCCATGAGACCATTCTAGAATGCGCTCAGGGGACGCTAAAGCGAGTTGTATCGAGTCAAAATTATTAATACTCATGAGATTACCGCCTCCTTCTACGCTTGCTCATCAAGGTTTAGTGATTCAACCTCATTAGTTTCTTCGATTTCCACAACAATTTCTGGTTGCGGAACATCTTGTGATGGTGCTGAAGCAACTTCTTCATCACCATCTACAAGACTTTCTTTGATTTCTTCTTTGTTTTCGTCCAAGAATTTCACATCAAGTGCAAGTGCTTGGAGTTCATGTTTAAGTACTCGGAATGATTCTGGAATTCCAGGTTCTGGAATATCTTCACCATTTTGAATAGCGGCATAAGTCTTTGTACGTCCATTTACGTCATCGGACTTAATGGTAAGGATTTCTTGAAGTGTGTTTGCAGCTCCATAAGCATAGAGTGCCCAAACTTCCATCTCTCCAAATCTTTGTCCACCATTTTGTGCTTTACCACCAAGTGGTTGTTGGGTAACAAGTGAGTAAGGTCCTGTTGCACGAGCATGAAGTTTATCATCAATCATATGTGATAACTTAAGCATGTACATAACACCTACTGAAATACGTTCATCATAACGCTCACCAGTTTGTCCATCATAAAGTACCATCTTACCATCAGGTGAAACGTTACCTTCTTTCATGATATTAAACAGTTCATCTGTTTCAATACCATCGAAAACACTTGTAGCAAACTTAATATTTAAGTTCTTCGCTGCAATACCAAGATGTAATTCTAAGATTTGTCCAATGTTCATACGACTTGGAACCCCAAGAGGGTTAAGCATAATATCAACAGGTGTACCATCTTCCATGTATGGCATATCTTCTACAGGAAGAATCTTAGAGATAACCCCTTTATTACCGTGACGTCCAGCCATCTTGTCACCTTCATGGATTTTACGTTTTTGAACGATGTAAACCTTAACAGATTCACTTACTCCAGGTGGCAAGTCATGTCCTTCCGCGCGGCTAAAGATCTTGATATCTTGAACAATACCTGATCCACCGTGTGGAACTTTAAGTGAGTTGTCTCGTACTTCACGGGATTTTTCACCAAAGATTGCAAGTAATAATTTTTCTTCTGGAGAAATTTCGCTTTGTCCTTTAGGTGTTACTTTACCCACTAGGATATCGCCTTCTTTAACTTCAGCACCAATCATAACGATTCCGCGTGCATCAAGATGACGGCATGCAACTTCACTTACGTTTGGTATATCACGGGTAATTTCTTCAGGTCCAAGTTTTGTCTCACGAACTTCAAGTGTATATTCTTCAATATGAATTGATGTATAGACATCTTCTTTTACAAGACGTTCACTCATGATGATCGCATCTTCATAGTTATATCCGTTCCAAGTCATAAATGCGACTGTAACGTTTTGACCAAGAGCAAGCTCACCATTTTGCATGGATGGACCATCCGCAAGGATGTCACCATTTGAAACTTTTTCACCAAGAGCCACTAAAGGTTTTTGGTTAATACATGTTCCTTGGTTTGATCGTCTGAATTTTTGTAATAAATATGTACGTTCTTTTCCTGATACTCCGTTTACAATAACGCGGTTTGCATCAACATAAGAAACGATTCCGTCTTCATGACAGATTACCGCACTCCCTGAATCCTTTGCAATACGGTGTTCAATACCCGTACCAACAAATGGTGAGTTCGGTTTTAAAAGCGGAACAGCTTGACGTTGCATGTTGGCACCCATGAGGGCACGAGAAGCATCATCATTTTCCAAGAATGGAATCGCCGCAGTCGCAACAGAAACAATTTGTTTAGGACTCACGTCAATAAGTTCTACAGTGTCACGGTGGGCAAGAATATTTTCACCACGGTAACGAACAACAACTTCTTCGTTCACAAGTTTGTGATCTTGCACTTCGTTCGCTTGCGCAATAACATATTCAAACTCATCGTCTGCAGATAGATAAATAATATCTTCAGTAACGGTTCCATCTGGAGTAACGATTCGGTATGGTGTTTGAATAAAACCATACTTGTCAATTTTTCCATATGACGTTAAGTTCGAAATCAACCCGATATTTGGTCCTTCAGGTGTTTCGATTGGACAAATACGACCGTAGTGTGATGTATGAACATCTCGAACTTCGAAACCAGCACGGTCACGTGTAAGTCCACCCGGTCCTAAAGCTGAAATACGACGTTTGTTTGTAAGTTCAGCAAGTGGGTTTAATTGGTCCATAAATTGTGACAATTGGGATGAAGAGAAGAACTCTTTAACCATTGCGGTCAATGGACGAACGTTTGTAAGATTTTTGGGTGTTAGGTTCGATGAATCTGAAGAGATTGACATACGTTCCTTAACAACACGTTCCATACGGCTTAAACCGATTCGGAATTGATTTTGGATTAATTCTCCAACTGTACGAATACGACGGTTACCTAATTGGTCAATATCGTCTTCATTACCAACACCATCAATGAAGTTTAAGAAATATGAATATGTAGCATAAATATCTGATGCTACGATTGTTGTTTTTTCAAGTAATGGATCAATACCAACAATCTTCACAATTTCTTCATGATCATCTTCATGCGCAACAAACAATTCTTGCATTGCTGCTCCGACTAACCACATTGTTACGGGGCCATCTTCTAATGAATCAACAATTAGTTTTTCATTTGTTTTATTAATTTTAGGTACGTTGTAATTTGGTGTGAAACGATCTGCGATTAGATTTCCTTTTGCAGACATCATATCTGCTCCAGAAGCATCAAGAATACGTCCAACAGTATATAAACGTTGTGAGTAGTTTAACACTGCCCATACGTTATCTTTTGTTACCACAACTTCTTTACCCATGATACCTGTGTAAATTTGAATCGTTTCGCCTTTTAAGGTCTCAAGATCTTGTGCAGTAAGAACCGTTCCGCGTTCAAATTCAAAATCATCACCATCAACATCTTTCGATAAGATACGTCCAACTAAATGCACGGTTCCATCAACCGTGATATCACGTACATCGGGTGCCGAGAAGATATTCTTAAGTGGGAATACATTCATGTGTCCGCCTTCGCGTAATACATCACGTAATTTTAAGACATCATCACGACGTGTAATATGTGTTCCTTTTTCAAAAACAACATTACCGTTAATATCTTTGATATCACTTGTAAGAACGGTTCCATTTACACGATTGTAAACTTCAAGTTTTTTATGAATTTTATAACGACCTGCTTTATTAAGGTCATAACGGCGTGGATCTAAGAACTTCGCGTTCATCAAGTTGATAGCACCGTCAGTTGTAGGGATTTCATCAGCACGTTGGTTTTCATACATTACACGTAATGAATCTTCAAACGTAACAGTCTTATCTAATACTAATGAGTTCACAATCTCAGGATAGTTTCCAAAGAATGCTGTATAGAGTAACGCATATAAAGTTAAGAATTCACGTTTCTCACTATCAATTTCTTCCCATTCATCATAAACAGGTAAATTCATAGCATTTAAGAACGTTTTAAATGAATGTGTATCAAATGCATCTTCACCTTCTTGTAAATCAAGACTTAAACCAAAAGACTTGAACAAAATTGTGGATACAATCGTACGCTTACGGTCAACTTTCATGTTGATAACACGACCATTAGCCGCTTTACGATCATCACTCATAAATTCTAACCAAGTACCACGACTTGGAATTAATTCGGACATGAACGTGTCACGACCCGTTTTATCATCATTTTCAGACTTAAAATACGCTCCAGGAGAACGCACAATTTGCGAAACAATAACTCGTTCCGCTCCATTAATAATAAAGGTACCTGTTTCAGTCATTAAAGGAAGATCACCGAGGAACACCTCTTCTTCTTTTTCAATCACTTCACCAGTTTGTTTGTTAATTACTTCTAGACGCATTGTTGCTCGAAGTGGCGCAGCATAGTTTGCTTCGCGTGATCGACATTCGTCTACGTTATATTTAGGTTCACCAAATGAATAATCAATGAACTTTAGTTTTACATTTTCATTATAGCTTTGAATAGGATAGATTTCGTTAAAAACTTCAAAGAGTCCCTCGTTTTTAAACCATTCATACGCATCCGTTTGAATTTCTACCAAATTAGGCAATTCTAAGGTTCCACTAACTTGAGAATAATCACGACGGGTAGCCTTATTACCAAATTTCTTTACACTATATACTTGGTTTTTCTCCATTTATGCCATCCTTTCCTGTACTTTTTATAACAACCAAAAAAACGCGCATAAATCCACTATTATGCAATTATATATATTATCACTAATGTGGGTTACAGTCAACGCTTTGAGGCACAATAGATGTAATATCCCTTTTCTTTTTTTAATAACGTGCAATTACCAAATAATGCTTCACATTTTGCTTGCGCAGACTTCGCTCCATGTGACTTACGAATTACAAAGATAAACATCCCATCCTTGGTCAAAACATCGTAAGCATTATCAAATAAAGAATACATTTTTTCTTTTCCAACACGAATCGGCGGATTGCTAATTACAAAGTCATACACGCCATCCAACCCATCTTGAATTTTATTAATTCCATTCACATTATATTTTTCATAGTTTATATTGGCGAGTTCAACCGAACGCGGATTAATATCGACGCCCGTCATTTCAATATCACTAAAGAAATGCGAAAGAATCACACCCACAACCCCAATACCGCATCCTAGGTCTGCAACCTTTCCTTTTAAGGGATGATTGACACAGACTTTAAGCAGTGCTTTGGTACCGCGATCCAGGCCATCTTTCGAGAAAACCCCATCATCCGAGATAACTGAAAAACTAATGTCTAAAAACCGGAAAGGGATATCTCTCCGGTTTTTATTCAAATTAGAATTGTCTGTAAAGTAATGACTCACAGAAGATCCTTCTTAACGTGTTAATTATTTAACTTCTACAACTGCGCCAGCTTCAACAAGTTTAGCTTTGATTTCTTCTGCTTCTGCTGGTTTGATGTTTTCTTTAATTGCTGTTGGTGCGCCGTCAACTAATGCTTTAGCTTCCATCATACCTAAACCTGTGATGTCGCGTAATGCTTTGATAACTCCAACTTTTGAACCTGAGATTTCTTTCAAGATTACTGAAACTTCGCTTGGTCCTTCTTCTTCACCAGCATCTGATGCTGCTGCAACTGCAACTGGTGCTGCTGCTGAAACTCCGAATTCTTCTTCGATTGCTTTTACTAATTCATTTAATTCTAAGATTGTCATTTCCTTTAGGGAAGCGATTAGTTCTTCTGATGTTAATTTTGCCATCTTAATATTTCCTCCTATTTAATTAAGCTTCTGTAGCTTCTTCTTTTACTTCTTCTACAACAGGTGCTTCTTCAGCAACTGCTGCTGCTTCAACAACTTCTCCGCCCTCTGCACGTTGTTCAGCAACTTGTGATACAGCGTAAGCAAAGCTTCGAATTGGTGATTGGAACATTCCAGCCAACATAGCAATCATGCCATCGTGGTTTGGTAATGCTGAGAGTTCTTTGATTTCTTCTTGGTCTACTAAGTTACCGTCAACGATACCAGCTTTAAGGATTAACTTTTTGTTCTTCTTAGCGAAGTTAGCTAATACTCGAGCAGGTGCAACAGCATCTTCTCCAAACGCAACACCGTTAGGTCCTGTTAATTCGGATTTTAAACCTTCAAAGTCTGTGCCTTCGACAGCACGTTGGAACATTGAGTTTTTATAAACTTTAAATTCAACGTTTTCTGCACGAAGTTGACGACGTAGTTCAGTCATTTGATCTACGGTTAGTCCACGGTACTCAACAACAACTGTTGATCCGGCATTCTTTACTTTTTCTTGAATCTCTGCAACAACAGCTTTTTTATTTTCTAAAATTTCTGTACGCAAATGATTCACCTCCATTCGATCTCGGAAATCAAATTAAACCAAAAAAATAAACCCATCCAAAAGACAGGTTCAAAAGTTTTATACTTTCACCTCGGTAACATTATTAAGGTTGCCCCGTTACTGTCTTTGGTTAATTGATAACATAGATATTCTACCAACTTTATTCAGAAAGTCAAGATTTTTATTATTCCAGTGTTAAATATTTCCAACAAATAGCCCCTGCTATCCTTCATGACTGTTTAGATTCATGATTGAATAATTATTTAAAGGCATGCATGTACAAAGCGCCCCATCTTTTTGATGTAAAACAAGCGGACACATGACGTATCCGCTTATCACATTTTGACTATAACTCTGACTTCAATTCTGACTTCATTAAAAGGGCTTTCTTTCGTAAAAAAAGAACCAGTTCATTGATAAGTTTTATTTTGTTTTCTTCATCCAACTCTCGAATATTTAAACCGACTTCATGATGCGTCCCACATAAATTTAGCACATGATAAAACGCTAAATGTAAGCTCCATTCATCAAAATCTTGCATGTGTTTCGGTTTTTGACAGAGAAGACACTCCACAGAAATATTCAGTTCCTCGCAAATCTTTACAAGATTTGAAATATCTGGATTCGAAACCCCCACTTCCCACTTTGCGACTGCTTGTTGAGAATAATTTACACGTTTCGCCAGCTCACGCTGCGTTAATTTTCGTTTTAAACGTATTTTCTTTAGATTAGAGTCTAACATCGTGCTCACCCCTCAAATTGATTATAATCGACAAGTTTTGAAAAAAATATATCATTCATTGACTATATTCTTAAGTAATCTTAATGTTTCGCGGTCAATTCAAATCAAGTACTATGGATGACATTTAGAATTTGATATGATGATGGTACGAGGTATCTTATGAAAACAGTAGAATTTAAAGATAAAACATTGCATTTTGTATCCACCGCTCATGTATCCAAGCAATCCGTCCTTGATGTACAAGAAGCAATTGCTTCCGTTCAGCCACAGGCTGTTTGTATCGAATTGGATGATAACCGGGCTCGTAACCTTATGGAATCTGATAAATATAAAGAAGTTGATATTAAGCAGATTATTAAAACCAAACGAGTTGGTGCTTTTATTGCCACCTTGGTCCTTTCTTCCTATCAGAAAAAACTCGCAGATGACCTTAATACATCTGTAGGTCAAGAAATGAAGCAAGCAATTGAAAGCGCTAAAACGTTTAACGCTTCGATTCATTATATTGATCGTGATGTCCAAGTAACCTTTAAACGCATTTGGGGAAATCTCACTTTCTTAAAAAAAATATCCTTGCTTTCCACGCTCATTTTAAGTGTCTTCGAAGATGATTCGGTTTCAGAAGTTGATGTTGAGAATTTAAAAGAGAGTGATTTATTGTTTGAGTCTGTTCGTGAAATGGATGAAAAACTTCCAGCAATTTCTAAAAGTCTTCTCCATGAGCGAAATGCTTTTATGGCCGAAAAAATTAAAGCATTACCTGAAAAAGAAATTGTGATTGTTGTAGGGGCTGCTCATACTGAAGGTATCATTGAGGTACTGGATCAAGACCATTCGCTTTATGAACTAAATCAAATCCCCGCAAAGAAAAAATTGAATTTATCAGGTTGGATCGTACCGGGAATAATTATTTTATTACTGGTTGCGCTCACGCTTAAAAATCCACACATGGCTCTTAACGATCTTTTGGTGTGGTTTGCATTAAGCGGTGGCCTTGCAACCCTTGGTGCAATCATTTGCCTAGCACACCCGCTTACAATTCTCACAACAGCCCTTACCGCATGGATTGGGACACTCTCACCCGTTTTAGGCGTCGGTATGTTTGCAGGTCTTATGGAAGCATATCAACGTCCACCAACATTCGAAGATTTTGATGCCTTATCCACGCATGCAACCCAACCGAAAATGTGGTTTAAGAACAAAGTTTTACGTATTTTACTAATTTTTGTAATTACATCACTCTTTAGTTCAATCGGCACATTTATTGCCGGTGGAAATATTATTGGTTCACTATTCAAATAAAAAGAGTTCAGTACTTTAGTACTGAGCTCTTTTTATTCTATGAAACGTTTGATTTCTTGAATACTCATGTTTTGAATCCCTAAATCTGCCATGCTTGGCCCCATTGTCCAACAATCTTTCCCTAATATGGATGAACCCAATGTCACAAGACTGTTCATTATCGAAGTTTCCACATGAATGTGCTGTGCTAATTTGGCCCACGTTGCGAGTCCAAAGGGAATATCTTCCGAATAATATCTTCCCTTCACATCAGCAGGACCTTTAATGGAAGCAAAACTCGGATTCTCTGAAATTACTTGATGAAGATCATCCGATGCATCCGGACCACCTACCCCTTTATTTACCGTTTCAAAATTGTATTCAAAAGCTTCAAGAAGACGGATCCGTTCTTGATCCAGCCCTTCAGTAGTACGCACAACACAAGAAGTAAATCCTTCTGTGTAAAAGTAAAAATCCCCACGGGCCTTTTCAATCCGTCCTGCATTAAGGATACATCCTGGAACATGGATAATAGGATTTAAGCTGTTTAATCCACAAGCAACAATACTTTCCACAGGTTGAATGCCATCATAAAGTTCCGATAATATCTGACAGACGCGCATTGTTTCTTTTGCTGGTAAGACACCAACTTTAAGTGGATCGAAGCGACTCATAATCATCACATGACCTGGCTCAATGATTCGTGTAGCATAAGGAAGTGTATGTGATTCCGCAAATACAACATTGGCATGATTGCCTACATCATTCATTGCCTTCTTAAATATCAGACTCCCAAATGTCCCTGGAACAATAAAAACGATCTGCCCTTCTTGCAAGCATGGTGCAAGGCGGTATGCATAATCTTTGTGGGCAAAGGCTGGCACGGCAACAAGAATAATCTCTGCGTCCGCAACACCCTTTTGTAAGTCTGTTGTTACGGATGTCAGGGTTGCGGTGCCTTCCACGACACCGGTCACATGAATTTGGAGTGAATCAAAGACCGTTTGCATATTATGTTTAAACCGCGCATCTTCGATTAAAATAACCGAGTACCCTTTGAGTGTTAAATCAGCGGCGGCTGCGTGAGCACCATTCCCACCACCAATGATCGCAATTTTTTTCATATTCAATCCTCCTTTAATTCCTACATTATAAATCGAGGCGGGTTCCTTGTTTCCATAATGTAATAAGAGACATCGTTTGTGTAACGATGTCTCTTATTATTTCGCGATGCTTTTTTCGGGTTTGAGTAAAACGATAAATGACAGAATAAAGATAAAGCCAGCAAAGAGAAAAGTTGATGACGGCGAAATCGTATAAACCAGACTCGTAAGTAATGCCCCGAAAATTTTTCCGAGCATTAATAATGAATTATAGAGGCCTGCCAGTTGGTTCCCTTCCTCAACACTGCGTTTGTTTGAGATTACTGAATTTTGAAGAATAGGAATCATCACTGTGTACATACCAAACCACGCTAACGCAAAACCAACAAAGGGTTTTGATGTCTGGCTAAAACTTACAATCATAGCGAGCGTTCCCATCGCAATAAACACGGTTTTTAAAAGACCCAACTCAACCGCTTGTTTTTTACGATTGCGACGTCGAATTAAAATAACATTCAACACAACCGCAAACAATCCGGTAATGGCTTTAATAATTCCATTTTGGCTGGGTACAAAGTTGAAAATATCTTTTATATAATAATTAAAACTTTGGTCAAACAAAGTTGTTCCAACGGATGATGTGAACGTTACAATCAATAAAATCAAAACCACATCTTTCATTAAATGACGCGATGACTGAAGGACCTTTAATGGATTGGAGTTGCGAATCATGGACCATTCCATCTTTTCTTCGATTTTCTCATATCGTCCTAAAATAAAATAAAATAAAACACCTAGTACAATTTGAAATACCGCTTGAATCACAAACGTGAGTCGCACAGAAAAATCACCAAGATACCCACCAATAAAGAATCCAAGTGCTGCCCCTACACTGACTATAATCGATGAGATTGTTATGTAATGAGATTGGCGTTCTTCTGGTGCTTCATTCACTACATAACTCATAAGACCTACTTGGAATCCTCCAGCGAAAATACCACTTAAAAGTCTCGCAAAATAAATACTATAGCGATTTAACGCATACCCAAAAAGCAATTGAGCAATCGCATAACCAATCGAGGATATCATTAAAATACGTGTCTTTTTCATCCCATTTGCGACATTCGACCACACAAGAGCAAAAATAAAATTTGTAAGACACATCGCCGCAAACGACAAGCCAAAAACATGCGGTGGTAAATCCATCGATTTTAAAAGAGTCGGTGTTACAGGATGCCCCAAATTCATTCCAATGGTTAAGAGTAAATTTAACACCACAAATATACTCATCTTATAATTTTCAATCAATAACTTCACAACGTTCCTCCACTTAATGTTCTTTGGTCATTATAGCATATGCCCTCCCAAATTCTTATCAACTCGCTTTTTACCCTGTCGCTTCCCAACAGACTTCTCACCCTAAGCATGTCCGTTGACAAAAGACAAACACGAACTGCACACTATATAGAATAAAGTAAACTATGTGTGAGAGGTGATGTTGATGGAATTAACACAAAGACAAAGTAGTATTCTGTTGTTGATAATCAATGCACATGATGCAATTACAAGTGATGATATTGCAACTGAACTGAATATATCGAGCAAAACGGTTCAACGGGAAGTTCAGGCAATCGATCACATCCTTAAAAAAAGCAACATGGCCATCACCTCGTTACGCGGTAAAGGTTATCTGATCGATGACTCATACAAAAACGAAATGTGGAAAACCTATTTCTATAATGATGAGTTCGATAATAACGTATTACCGAATGTAAGACAATCTCGGGTTGAATGGATTATTCGTAAAATTGCGAACGGAACTTTGAACAGTACTTATTTTACATTAGAAGCACTTGCTGATAATTTATTTATAAGTTTATCAACACTCAAAAGAGATCTTGTTAGTGTAAGACGGATTCTAAGGGAATATCATATTTTCCTGGAAAATGACTATAAGCGAGGGTTGGTCCTAACCGGTGATGAAAACAGCATTCGTCGCCTCATCAATGATTACCTTGTCATGGAAAAATCTACCATTGACATGAATCGTATTATCGGACAAAATACCCCTCGCATGGATATCATTGAGCGCATTATTGTGACATGCATTCAAGAGTATCAACTCCATCTCACAGATATTGGATTTAAAAATCTTTCGATTCACATTGAAATTGCTTTGACACGTATTGAACAAGGTAAGCTGGGTTTAAGCAATACAACCACATCAATTCAAACGGATTCAAAAGCTTATTTATGTGCCGAAGCGTTAGCGGTGATGCTGGAAGAGGCATTAGCCATTAAAATTCCGAAGAGTGAAATCATTAATATTTATATCCATTTAAGTTCTCAAAAAAAACTCCATACAGATGTTGATAATGTCAATTCTGAGTCCCATCGCAATTTACAGATCCTCAATGAAGCCCTCGATGACATTTATCGGATTTATGGTAGTGATTTCCGTAACGATGAGATTCTAAAACAAGGCTTGATGACTCACCTCGAAAGTGCGCTCAAACGCATTGAACTTGGACTTTCAATCCGTAACGAATTATTGGATGATATCGAGAAGAATTATCCTTTTGAAATTCAAATTGCGAAAGTTCTTGCCTTTCATTTTTTAAAAACAAACGCAGTAGCCTTTAACTTAGATGAAATTGGGTTCCTCGCCCTTCATTTCTGTGGTGCTCGCGAACGCGCCCGGCACGACGAAAAAAGTGAAACAACACGCGCAATTGTTGTATGCACGACAGGAGTCGGGACTGCAATGCTTCTGAAAGCGAAATTAGAGTCTCAATTTAAAGAGGCACTTGAAATTAAAAAAGTAAGTGCTCTTTATCAACTTGATAAACACGATATGGATGATGTGGATTTGCTTATTTCTACGGTCCACATCGATCGTAATTTAGGGGTTCCTACAGTTGTTGTTTCCGCAATTGTTACCGACCAGGATATCGCACATATTAAGCGATATATCAAAGGCGAACCCACAAATACTCATTCTGTCGCAGATTTATTCGACGAGAAACTTTTTTTAGTTAATCCTGATGCGCAATCACCTCAAGAACTTCTTGAAATGATGAGCCAAAAAGCCCTCACCCTTGGCTATATCGATAAAGCGTGTCAAGAATCGATTCTAGAACGCGAAGCGCTTGGTTCTACTGAGGTCGGTAACCTCGTTTGTATCCCTCACAATATCGAAGGTTCTGTATACCGACCCTCCATTGTGGCATGTGTTCTCGATAAACCCATCCCGTGGAAATATGATCACGTTCAACTTATTCTCATGATTCTCATTGATCAAGACCATCGCACCCAATATTCCGACTTATTCGCAGAACTCTATACGGAAATCGACCATCAATACAAAGTGTCAAACATTATTAAAAATAAGAATATTTCTTATTTGAAATCACTCTTTACTGAGTAGGAAAGGTATTTTATGAAAACTATTATTGTAGCATGTGGCTCTGGTATCGCAACAAGTACTGTTGCCACATCAAAACTTAAAGCAGGACTCGAAGCAAAAGGGCTTCTTGACCACGTTAAATTTATTCAAACTTCACTTGCTGAATTGCCATCCATTGCATCGGATCAAGATGTAATCGTAACTACAGCTCAAGGTGGAGAAGGTTATGGAATTCCTGTTGTATCAGGGCTATCCCTTTTAACGGGAATGGGTGCTCAAGCAACCATTGATAACGTTATTGAAATTCTCGGCTTATAGAAAACGTGGTGATGACAGTGTTTAATGAAGATTTAGTATTTTTAGATTTAGACGTATCATCGCAAGATGAATTATTTGATGTGATGAATCAACATCTTCTCGATCTTGGATACGTTAATGAAGCTTATTTAGGTGCACTAAAGGAACGCGAAGCTACCTATCCAACAGGACTTGCAGCCCCTGTATGCAGCGTTGCAATCCCTCATGTCGATTCAACATACATTCATAAACCAGGGATTGCCTTTGTACGTGTATCTGAAGCAATCGCATATAAAGAAATGGTTACGGATAATGATCTCAATGTAAAACTGTTCTTTTTCTTACTTGTGAAAAACAAAGAAGAACAAGTGCAAATTTTAAGTAAACTTATGGGGACATTTTCCGATGACGATTTCTTAAATCAATTATTACAAGGAAAAACGAATCAGGAAATCTTAGATATTTTAACTAAAGGAGTAGCATAGTCATGTCAATTTTAAATTTTATTGTTGACCTTGGTCCTGCTGTAATGATGCCGATCATCTTTACCATCTTTGCGTTAGCGCTCGGGGTTAAGTTTAGTAAAGCATTTAAATCAGGATTAATGGTTGGTATTGGTTTTATTGGATTAAATATCGTTATTGAATTACTTACAAAGAATTTGGAACCTGCTGCAAAACAGATGGTTGCGAATTTTGGTCTAAACTTAACGGTTCTTGATGTTGGTTGGCCTGCAGCAAGTGCTATTGCATTCGGTTCTGCTGTTGGGGTATTAATTATCCCTGTTGGGATTTTGGTTAACATTCTTATGTTATCAACAAAAACAACAAAAACGGTTAACGTTGATATTTGGAACTTCTGGCATTTTGCCTTTACAGGTTCTCTTGTTTTTATGATTACCAATGATTTAATTGTGAGTCTATTAATGGCAGCCTTTAATATGGTGATTATCATGGTTATTGGAGACCGTACCGCACCACTTGTTGAAAAACAACTTGGGTTACCCGGTATTTCAATTCCACATGCATTTACCGCATCTTTTGCACCCATCGCTTATGTTTTAAATGCAATTATTGATAAAATTCCAGGTATTAATAAAATTAAACTTGATGAAAAAGCATTCCAGAAAAAATTTGGTATGTTTGGTGATCCTGCAATCCTTGGTACTGTTGTTGGGATTTTATTAGGTCTTGTTGCCGGTTATGATTTCAAAGGGATTACAAACCTTGCAATCGTGATGGCGGCTGTTTTAGTCTTAACACCAAAAATGTCCGCAATTCTTATGGAAGGTTTAATGCCCATTAGTGAAGCAGTTCAAGCTAAAATCCAAAAGAAATATGGAGAAAACTCAAACCTTCTTATTGGACTTGATTCAGCAGTCGGTGTTGGTAACCCTGTTACCCTTACCATTTCACTTGTAATGGTTCCCATTACAATTATTCTTGCCTTTATCATTCCAGGTAACCAATTCTTGCCGTTCGCAAGTCTTGCTGGTTTACCATTTATGTTTGTTTTAATTGCACCTCTTTGTGGTGGAGACTTCTTCCGTACACTGATCGTTGGAATCTTTACCGTATCGATTGGTCTTTTAATTGGTACAAATATTGCTCCAATCTTTACTGAAGCTGCAAAAGCAGCCAACTTTGCAATCCCAGGTGGTTCTGCATTGATTTCAAGTATTGATTATGGTAGTTCATGGTTACCATTTATGATGGTAAAACTTGTTGAGTATAAATGGATCGGTGTTGCAATTGCCGGTGCTATCTCAGCGGTTCTTATGGTTTGGAACCGTAAGTTAATTCTTAAAGAACAAGCAATTAAAGATCAAGCTTAGTCTCTTTTCGATTAAAAAAATAAAAAGGATTGAATTCGGTAATGGTGCCGATTTCAATCCTTTTTTTATTTGTGAACGTTGCAATACCAACCTTCGTATGATCCGTTATATTGATTCGTGAGGGATACGATGTGTTGTGAAATACCATTCATAGTGGGTAATGTTGGAACAATTGAAGCAATCATTCGGGTTTGAATCAAACCATCTTCCCTTGGCTCGATGGTTTGGGTATGTGCAAATTGTTCAAAGTGTTGACTGAATAGTTGTGCATCTTCTTGTCGTTCAAACACCGTTAACACTTCGACATCCCGTTCTACTTCAAATCGTTCTCCTTCGCGTTCAAGGTTCAAACAAAGATTTTGATTGTAGATCATCGCTAATTGATATTCGTTGGGGAATAGAACACTTTTGTAGATTTCAAAATCATCATGTTCACGAACAATGACACCCATGACTTCTTGGGGGAAGCGTTCTTTAAGGATGGATTCAAGACTTATACACGCTTTTGAAACAAAGAAATAGTCACAAACATCATTTCCAGTTATCGCTCCAATTAACTGAACATCCATAGGGCTTAAGAAATCTGTGACAGCAGTTTCAAATTCATTTAGGGTATCAAAAGCTAACTCCGTAGGAAATCCGTTGTCTCGCCCGTTATACGGCTTTCTAACAACATAGAGATGGGGATAATCCGGTTCAATAACAAGGGCATTAAGATCCACACGAACACTGTGTGGTTTTTCATCCATTGTGATTGGATAAAATTGAAAATTTGATTCATACATAACAATAACCTACCTTTATGTTTCTATAATACGACAGCTTTTCAATTAATGCCACCGTGTATCGATAAAGCCATAAAAAAAAGCTACGATAATTCGTAGCCTTTTGTAAATTATTTATCCCAAAGTTTTTCCGGGTATGTACCATCTTCTTGGAACTTCGCAAACTGCGCAAGAACCATTGGTTTATCTTCTTGATAGGTTACACCGAACCAACGATCGGGTGTATCTAAAATCTTAACCGATAATTTACCATCATGGATTAAAGATCCCACATCATTAGGGAGTAATGCTTCTGATTTCATAGGGTTTTTCGCAACATCTTCTTTTAAGAATGTTTCAAATTTTGTTTCCATTAGATCAAAGATTGCCGGTGTAAAGCCCCAGAAGTTCATTGAAACTTGTGTTCCATCAGGAATCAGGGTTTCATCAGGTCCACCAACAACCCCTTTATCTGTACGCTTAATGCCATCTGTTTCCACAATATCCGTTAAGAAACCTTCTACATTTTTACAGACCCCACGCGTTACTGTTCCATTATCAGTAATCGTATTGTCCACAATGTATCCCATCATTGCAGCTTGTTGATCTGTAACTTCTTCATTTAAGAATCGTGCCATTTCCACAAAAGCAGCTTTTCCGTAGTAGTCATCTGCATTAATAATCATAAAAGGTCCCGATACATGGTTCCGTGCAGCAAGCAGCGCATGTGTTGTTCCCCAAGGTTTTTCACGGCCTTCAACCCCTTCAAACCACTCAGGAACATCACTTGTGCTTTGGAAAGCATATTCCACATTAATAAATGGACGAATTTTCCCAACAAGTTCTGCTTCAAAAATTGCTTCATGCTCTTCACGAATAATTAATACAAGTTTATTAAATCCTGCTTGAATTGCATCATAGATTGAAAAATCAATGATTGCCTCTCCACTTTTTCCGAATTTGTCAATTTGTTTTAATCCACCGTAACGGCTTCCCATTCCAGCAGCTAATATTACTAAAGTTAAATCCTTCATACTTGCCTCCTATTTTTTAACATTGTACCACAGTTATAACGCTTTCATCAGTAAAAGTTACTTCTAAAAATTAGTAAAGCATTACTAAATAACGGGAATTCTTAACTAAAAAATATTTCCTTGAAGTTTATTTGAAATAGTATTTGATTTTTTGAATTACATTGAGTATTATAGTAATGCAATGCCGCCATAGTTCAATGGCAAAATAGAGCAATGGTAATGCTCAGTTCCGAGTTCGATTCTCGGTGGCGGCACCATTTTAATTAAAACAAAGCACTTATTGGCGATTCCGTCTCCAGTAAGTGCTTTTTATTCATTTTATGAGGATGGACGTTCAAGAATTGAGGCTGAATTAAGCTTTAGATACTCTCCATCCTTAACATATATCGTAACTGGATCCGTAAAATTATTATTTTCAAGTATATCATCCACATTGTGATTGGATGTTGTTGTGATTTCATAATAACCACTTAATTCAGTTTGTAGTTTATACGTTCCCGCTTCTAAATGCTCACCAATCTTATACATGCCATCGGCCTGTGGGTTAAGTTTCGGTGATGTGGCATAAGGATATAAACGTGCTTTTGATACTTCAATTGTTTCGTTTTCCTTTAACGTGATAATTGAGTTTCCTTTAAAATTATCATTACTCTTAATTTGAGTCGCATTTTGATTTCTTATTTCAAAATACCCTTCTTGATCTGTCAGAAGCATATATTCTCCTGGCTCGAGATCCGTTCCCACAATGTAGTTTCCACTCTCAAGCGGAAATTCTTGAGGGCTTGCACTCGCTTCAAATGTTACTAAGAAATATAGACATGCGCATGCAACGATTAATACAAAAACACTTAAAAAGATTCTTCTCTTAATTTTTTTAGTTTCTTCCATGGACATCGCCTCCCAAACAGTACTAAGCATACTTCTTTTACACCTTAAATACTGCCCTTTTCTTGTCCATCTTGAGATAAAAACCGTAAAACGGATGTGATTTGTAGCGGCTTAAATAAATTTCTTCCTTAAATGTGCTTGCTTTATTGGTTATTTTAGAAATCGATTTGGTTCAAGCGCATATCGCTTACATGAAAATCTAGTTATTTTATAAAAAAACCAGGTCTAAAGACCTGGTTTTGATTCTTTAATGGGATCCTCTCAATGTAAAACCATCAAGATACCATTGTGCATACACTGTATTGCGATCATTCATTTTGAAGAGCGCATAGGGTTGATGACCCACTTCTAAGAGGCGTTCTTTTGAATAGAGGTATTCCGCTTCATTATCACAGAATAAGTACTCATATTCGACATTGCGATCAATAATCTCAAAAATTTGTGTTATTAATTGTGTCGCAGATTCTAAATGCTCTACACTCTTTTCCGGTAGAATGTGTTCTTCCGCAATATCAAATTTCACGACCAATGCATCTGTTTCATTCGTGATGCTCATGCGCGCTTCCACATCTGTATCGCCAATTCTAAATTCAATATCAGCATAGGATGTTCGATAGGCAAGTTTTTCGATTGTGGAATAGATATTTCCATCCACAGTTTCGGTAATCCAATCGTGATAATCCCCTTCTTTCGGATGTGTTATTTCCATTTTAGTTTTATAACTATCCACAAGATCCATGATATTCTCAATTTGTCCAATTGTTTTATCTGAGGCTTCAAGTACAATACCAAGTCCTATAATTGTATTCATCGTATCCTCCTTTAAAGTAAAACAAATATACAATACCTAATCGTTTATGTAAAGACACACGCGCTTGGGAATTTTCCATAAACATTCACCAAGTTCGAAGGGGACACATGATAAACTGTCTTAAAGGAGGGGTAACTATGAATACAAAGAATCAACCAGCTTTTATACACTTATCAGAATCCTTACATCTTGTGAAATTTGATGTTTTGTCCGATGAAGCACGATCATGGATGGAAAACGAAGATTTGATGTTTGCGCTTCGCGGCGATCGTATGATTTTTTCGGATCAAGAAGTCGAATCGTATTATGCAAATCTTGCTGAGAATGGTGAGCTTTACTATATAGAAATTCTTCATGGGGATACCTTCCATCAATGTGGTAGTATCGCCCTTATTCGAAATCAAATTAAGATTATCATCGATCCAAAATATCAAAACCAACATATTGGAACTGCTGCGGTCGAAGGATTGTTATTTCGAGCAACCGTATTAGGTATCCCCGAAATCTTTGCACAGGTTAGAAACCACAATACGTTTTCTTTACGCTTATTTCAAAACCTTGGATTCAAAATTCTTGATGAAGCCGATCAAGTCATTACATTGTGTTGTGAGACGAAGCCATTTTGATGGCTTTTTTTATTTGCGCTTGACTTAATGACATCAGTGTCATAAAATAAGCTTAGAAAAATGACACTGGTGTCATTAAGTGAGGTGTTTCGATGACTCGTGTTTCAAATGAAGCAATGCGAAAGGCAAAATATGAACTGATTCTCGAGAAAGCACGCCTTGTGTTTTGCCGTAAAGGGTATGCTGGCGTTACGATGAAAGATATTATCGAAGAATGTGAGATTAGTCGTGGAGGAATTTATCTTTATTTTAGCTCTGTCGAAGAAATATTTAAAGATGTTGTCCTATCCCGAGAACGTCGTAAATTCGAAGGGATTCGCGACTCTGTTCATCAAAATGTTGATTTTTTGGAATTGTTGGACGCTTATTTTCTAACGCAGAAGAAACGTCTTCTCAATATGAGCGAGAGTTTATTACGAGCCATGTATGAATACAACTTTACGCATCGATCTGAAGCAGATTTTGCATTTCGTGAGGCTCAAGTGGATAGCATTCGTAACACACTTGAGGAGATGTTGTCTTTAGGGGTTAAACAAAATTATGTTGTAAGTCCCAATATCGACGCGCTCCGCGACCATATGATGTTTATGATTGAAGGGTTAAGTGTGTATTCCCTTTTAGGAGGGCTTACCGAAGCAAATGTTGATGAACAATTTAAACAACTTCGGGCCATGATTTTAGCAAAGGATGTCTCTTATGAAAACGAATTTTAATGTATGTATTACTTCTGGTGGAACTTCTGAACCCATCGATACGGTTCGTCGCATCACCAATACCTCAACGGGTCGTTTAGGAAGCAAAATTGCGGATGCATTCATCGAAGCAGGGGCAAATGTTTATTATGTCTATGCACGAGGCAGTGCCCTTCCTACCCTGTCGTGTCGACAATTTGAAGTGGATACGGTAGCCTCCGTTTCTAGAGTGCTTACACACCTCTTTGATACCGTTTCTTTTGATGTAATGATTCATGCTATGGCTATAAGTGATTATGAAGTGGATGCAATTACGTCTCTTGATCGCATGACATCCAATGTTTTTGAATTCTTGCAACAGAATCCACAACCAACAAAAGAAGATATTAGACAAGTTTTATTGGATTCAAAAGAACCCATGAGTGCGAAGATATCTTCTTCCAATAAAAACCTGGTACTGACCTTGAAACAAACACCGAAGGTCATAAATCAACTTAAACTAAAACAACCCGATGTTTTTTTGGTCGGCTTTAAATTATTATCCAATACAAACTTAGAATCCTTAAAAATCGCAGCCGAATCTCAAATAAACCAGGCTGGAAGCGACCTTGTTGTTGCGAATCGGTTAGAGGATATTCATCACAGCGAACACATAGCGTACTTTATTGATAAAACCGGCTTGATTCACCAAGCGCATACCAAGGAAGCCATTGCGTCTTCACTCGTAAAATTACTCTACACACAGAGTCAGGAGTCAATATGAAAACAATTATATTAGGTGTTAGTGGAAGTATTTCCGCGTATAAATCTGCAGATTTAGCCAACGAGCTGACAAAACGCGGATATACAGTCCACGTTATTATGACCCATTCTGCACAAGCTTTTATTACCCCTTTAACGTTCCAGTCACTCACTAAAAATCTTGTTCATTATGATGTATTAAGTGAGGGTGATCCAAATAAAATCATACATATTGACCTTGTAAAGTCTGCAGATCTTCTTTTAATTGCACCAGCTACCGCAAATATTATTGCGAAAATCGCTCATGGCATTGCCGATGATATGTTATCAACAACAACGCTAGCCGTGCATGGTATTCCGAAACTCATTGCACCCGCTATGAATACCTATATGTATGAAAACGAAGCAACACAAGATAACTTAGAACTTTTGGAAAAACGAGGTTGGGTTGAAATTGAGCCAAGAAGTTCAGTACTTGCATGTGGCGATCAAGGAAAAGGAGCGCTTGCCGAAATTGACACAATTCTCGATCATGTTGATGCTTTATTTCAAGGAGTTTCCGCATGATTTGTGTGATTAATATTGGGAATACTAATACCGCATTTGGATTTGGTGAACATGAATTATCGGATCAATTTACCATTCCGACTCATGCTTACCAAACCCAAAATGATTTCTTAAAGTATTTTGAAATGCAAAATAGACATCAAGAGATTCATGTTTGTATTATCGCATCCGTAAGACCTGATAAAACTCAATTAATTAAAAGTTCTATGGATTCCTATTTCAAACTGAATGCGAAAGTTTTAGAACACAGCGATGATTTTGGAATGGACTTCTCCCTTTATCCCGATGGAAAACTGGGTATGGACCGTATCCTCGCATTGTATGGTGCAAAAGAACTTTATGGCAACGACATTGCTGTTTTTGATTTAGGAACAGCCACGACCGTTAATGTGCTCTCTGAGAATCAATTTAAAGGTGGCGCTATTATGCCTGGGGTACGCCTGGGTTTAAGCGTTCTGGGTGAAAAAACTGGACTTCTTCCGACCATTAATCTTAATGATACACCTCATTACCTTGGTCTCAATACAGAACAGAATATATTATCAGGTGCATTATATGGTACTGCCTCCATATTAAAAAACTACCGTGCGCTTATATCTGAAGATTATCCAAGTACAACCTTTGTCGTGACCGGTGGCAATTCAAAGGCAATCTTACCGTTATGTAATGGATCTTGGCATTTCGAACCCGACTTACTACTACAAGGCCTCCTCTCATGGTGGATACAAAAAGGAAACAATTATGAAAGCTAAAAAGAAAACGCTCAATTATACACTCTTTACGCTTTTTGCCGCGATTATCATCCTACTATCAATGACACCCCTTGGGTTTATTCATCTCGGCTTTATAAAAGCAACAATTGTACATATCCCTGTCATTATCGGTTCAATTATCCTTGGGCCAACGGCGGGTGCAGGATTGGGTTTAATCTTTGGGATAAACTCAATGATCAACAACACCCTTAGTCCATCCATTCTATCATTCGCATTTTCACCACTTGTTCCTGTTATTGGTACAACATCGGGAAGTCCCTTAGCCCTTGTCATTGCACTTTTCCCTCGTATTTTAGTCGGTGTTATTCCTTACTATATTGTGGAAAGTCGTGTCATTAAAAACGATTCAGTACGTTTAGGTCTTGCTGGATTCCTTGGTTCCATGACCAATACAATATTCGTAATGGGGCTCATCTATCTTCTCTTTAAAGATGCCTACGGATCTGCGCGTGGTATTGAAGGTATTGCAGTTACAAAAGCAATCCTTAGTGTTATCATTATTAACGGGATTCCAGAAGCGTTTGTATCCACAATCATTACGATTCCTGTAGCGAAGGCACTCTATAAAATACGAAGAAATAAATAAAAAATCTCGATTTCGTCGAGATTTTTTATTTATTCTACATACAACTTGGTATACTTTTCTAACAATGCCTTGGGTAATGTAAAACCATACATTTCCTTAATTTTGAAGCCAACATCAACCGCATCCACATCTTTCGCAATGGGTAGATAAAGAAGATTATAGATAACACCATAAGCTTCCCATGTATACTCTGTTACGACCGAATCATTTTGTTCATAAAAATCAATACGCTTCGTTCGAATAATACGATCATCCTCTGTTTCCGCTTTATCCGGTCTTTCACTCTCAATGAGTAACCCGTCCACATCAAGTGTCTCCCGTATTTTCTGTAAGAACAACGTACCGATTCCTTGTCCTCGTCTTGCTTGGGTAACAGCATAATAATCTAAAAGTGCAACGCGTTCATCTTCATCCGTAATAAAGTTTGCATAAGCGAGTACACGTTCATCTTCAACCATGACTAAAACGGAGTAACGTCCGTCTTTAAACATCCGTTTAATACTGTGTAACGATCTCAATTCATCATCTGGGAAATCGTTGATCATAAAATTGTTGTAGATGGGAATGAACGCCTCATAATCCAATTCTTTTATTTCGTAATCCACATTAATACCTTCTACTTTCATTCTCTATGTATATCATGACATATTGAGCAAAATATGCAAATGCGTAAAAAAAAATA
The DNA here is from genome assembly GCF_016617625.1 of Erysipelothrix sp. strain 2 (EsS2-6-Brazil). Lineage (NCBI taxonomy): Bacteria > Bacillati > Bacillota > Erysipelotrichia > Erysipelotrichales > Erysipelotrichaceae > Erysipelothrix > Erysipelothrix sp. strain 2 (EsS2-6-Brazil). The sequence continues at coordinate 46,466 of NZ_SBAR01000008.1, read as the reverse complement.
ACGAATGAATCGCTATTTTTATTGTAAATAAAAGATGCCCCACGCACCTTCTATTCCTTCATTTGAAAGGCATGATAGTTTTGCTACCAATAGTTATTACTTCCTAACAATACCTTAGTTTATTGAAATTTAGGTTAAATATGGTATAAAAGTTATAATTTTTGATATAAAATGCATAAAAAAAAACGAATTTCTTCGTTTTTTTACCACTCGTTGTGGATTAACTCTTGATTTACTTGAGATATTGGAAGTCCCATTACCGAGTAGAAATCTCCAATAATTGACTTCACAAATACAGAACCAAACCCTTGTATACTGTAACTGCCAGCTTTATCTAAAGGTTCTTTAGTAGCAACATAAGCATCAATTTCTGCTTCTGTTAGTTCAAAGAATTCAACTTCAGTTTTTACTGAGAATACACGTTTGCATTCTGATGAAACAAGACATACACCTGTAATGACGTCATGTTTTGATCCGGATAATTTCATTAATGTATTTTTTGCGTCTTCTTCATTTTTGGGTTTTCCTAGGACTTCTCCATTGAACACAACTACGGTATCCGATCCTAAAACAACACAATCTTGATAGTTTTCAAACACACTTAATGCTTTCTCTTCAGATATTCTTTCAATTTGCTCCTCAACTGTAAGTGATAAATCAAGGGTCTCATCACTGGTTGGTGAAACAACATTAAAAGCCACCCCAAGTTTCGTTACTAATTCACGTCTTCTTGGTGATTGACTCGCTAAAACTAATTTCTTATGCATACAAATCCTCTTTTCACTTATATTATAAACTATTTGTTTCGGATGTACACATGTTTAACATTACTATTTGGAATCCTTCTTTCGTCGATGTCAAATTGTCCAAGTGCTTTGATGAGCGGGGTTAGTTGGTAATAACCATAATTCCGAGGATCAAAATCCGGTTGCTTTTTCATAATTAAATTCCCTAAATCCCCCATAAAAACAAAACCATTATCATCTGCGAGATCATTTACTGATGAAGCAATCAGTTGATGTAATTTATTTTTCTTATCAACTGAAAGTTTAGTTTTAGAATCAACACGCTCCGTTTCAACCAAGTCAATAATTTCTATATAAATGAATTTATCGCATGAAGCAATAAAAGCGCTTGGTGTCTTCTGTTCGCCAATACCGATAACATACTTGCCCGCTTCTCTTAAACGCACCGCTAAACGCGTAAAATCGCTATCAGAAGAGACAATGCAAAAGGATTCAACATTTCCTTCATACAAAATATCCATCGCGTCAATAATCATCGCGGAATCGGATGAATTTTTACCTGTTGTATAGGAGTATTGTTGGATTGGTGTAATTGCATGTTCCAATAAGTGGCTTTTCCAACCTGAAGCCGTTTGTTTCGTCCAGTCTCCGTATATTCTTTTAACGGTTGGCGTACCATAACGTGCAACTTCTCTTAATACACCGCCAATATTAGCATATGGAACGTTCTCTGCATCAATCAGTACAGCAATACGTGAATCAATTTTTTGTTTCATTTAAATTCCTGCCTTTCTAATTTCAAAAACTACGCCTTCATCGACGTTTGAAGCACTAACGACATAACCATAATTTGTCGCTACTTTATTTACAATAGAGAGCCCCAGTCCAAATTGACCTCCCTCTCCCTTTTCATAAGCATTAAAAATTTGTTCTGTTCGGTTTTCATTAATGGTCGAACCATCATTGTATACGGATAAATAATCATTCTTTAATGTAATCACAATTTTGGTTTCTGCGTAACGTAATGCATTATCAAGAAGATTTTCTACCACAACACGCCATGGTTCTTCCGTTCCAAAAAACACATTCTGTTCTTCTGCATTTAAAATTAAGTCAATTTCTGGTCTTATTTGACTTGAAGAAACGATTACAGATTCCATTGTTTCTCGCAGTTCAACATTACTATCCTGATCAATTTGTTCGTGGGTCATATAATCCATCCGATTCAACATTAATAGATTATAGACTTTTTTCTCTAACCGGTCAGCATGTTGAATAATAACATCCACTGATTTTTCAAGTGTTTCGTAAGGATACACGCCGTCTTTAATCGCTTCACTGTATGATTTAATTGTTGCTATCGGTGTTTTAAGATCGTGAGATATATTTTGAATCATCTCTTCTTTTACACGTTCTTGCCGCTTTAACTCTTCATTCATTTCGACGAGAACATCTGCCAATTCTCCGATTTCATCATGACGCTCAATATTCAATTCCGCATCCTCATTACGTTTGATTTTTTCGATGTACGCACGAATTTGATTTAAAGGATGGATAATATAACTTACCCATACAAGTAACAGTAAAAATACAACACCGATGATAATTAAAATCATATTAATTACGTTATTAAGTAATAACGATTTAAACTCATTTTGGTAATTTCGAGAAATTAGTGTCGCAATGCTAGCTTGTTTATCAGGGATGTTTGTAATTGTATAGAGGCTACTATCCTTAAAACGATAGTTGATGCTCTGTTCCAACTCAACTGCATCCATTTGAATTTTAACTTGTTTGAGTAAATCGACATTAATCAAACTTAAACCATTTGATTTGATACTGCCATCTTTGTTACGAATAACATGGATAATGTTTGGGTCATTAGCTCCATATAAATCGACATCATCTAAGCCCCGTTTATAGTTATAAATAACATTCTGTTGCGTTCGATGAATTAAGTCATACATTTGCTTATCCACAAACTTATCGATATTCAGTGATAACGCTCCAAAAAAGAATACTAAAAAGAAAGCAAACGTAAAAACAACAATTGCAATTAATTGCTGTGTTAACGATAGCTTTCTAATAAACTCACGAATATTTCTCATCATCCAAGACGATATCCAAATCCGTATATTGTTTGTATATTAAGACCAGGCATTTTTTTTCGAAGACGTCTTAAGGTATCATCAACAACTCGATCTGACCCAAAATAATTGGTTTCCCATACATGAACAAGAATTTGTTCACGTGTAAAGGCGACACCTCTATTTTTGACGAAAAGCATCAGGAGATCAAACTCTTTTGTTGTAAGTTCAAGTTCATAGCCATCTTTGCTCGCTTTACGTTGTTTCTCATCAATGACATAACCATCAACTTCGGTTTGAAGATCTTGATTATAAGAACGTTTAATAATGTTATTAACACGCAATACCAATTCCTTGGGCGAAAAAGGTTTTGTAATGTAGTCATCACTTCCCTTTTCCAAACCAATGATTCGATCAAACTCTTTATCTCGCGCAGACATAAAGATTACAGGTGTTGCAGGTGAGTGCATTTTTATCCGTTCAATCAAGTCAAAACCACTCTTATCATCAAGCATAATATCCAAAATCCAAAGATGAACATCATCATCTTGGACATGAGCATTTGCTTCATCATATGTATAATAAGAGCGGACTTCATAACCAGCGTTTTCTAAATAACTTTTGACAAGCTCATTTAAATCTTTTTCATCTTCTACAATACTGATCACATATTTCATATTATCACCCTTACTCAATGTTATTGATTACATTAATCATATCATTGACATAGTGTTCACACAAATCATCTGTTTGTGCTTCAACCATGACGCGGACAAGTGGCTCTGTACCTGAAGGTCTTAGAAGCAAACGACCTTCATCACCAAGTTCATGATGAATTCGTTGCTCTGCTTCTTTAACTGCTTCATGGTTCATAACTGCTTGTTTATCATTAACACGAACATTTTGAAGAAGTTGTGGGAATCGAATACATTCCGAACCGAGCTCTGCTAATGTTTTTCCAGCTTTTGATGCTACTTCCGCAATAACAAGTGCTGTAAGTACACCATCACCTGTTGTCGCATAGTCTTTTAAAATAATATGTCCCGACTGTTCTCCGCCAAGTTTAAAATCATTCTCATTCATCGATGCATAAACATGCTTATCACCAACGTCTGTAGTAATTACATTCAAACCCGATTTTTGACATGATTTTAAAAACCCTAAATTTGCCATAACAGTTGATACAATTGTGTTTTCTTTAAGTTGCTCTCTTGATTTAAAGAAACGACCAAGAATAAATAAGATTTCATCACCATCAACCATTTCACCTTTATGGTTAACTGCTAAACAGCGGTCTGCATCACCATCAAAAGCAAATCCCATATCTGCTCCTAACTCTACGACCTTTGCTTGCAATGATTCGGGATGTGTTGATCCACATTCCGTGTTGATATTAATCCCATCCGGATTATTATTCATCACAGTCACCTGAGCGCCTAAATCTTTAAACAGTCTTTCCGCAGAAGATACAGCCGATCCATTTGCGGTATCAAGAACAATTTTTAATCCATCAAATCGCACATCAATTAAAGATTCGAGATATTGAATGTATGTTTCTAATCCTTCCGGAAATTCCACTACACGTCCAATTTCATTGCTTTGGGCAACATCGATGGAAATTTCACCATCGATGTATGCCTCAATTTTTTCTTCTAATTCTGCCGATATTTTCATACCCGTCGAAGCAAAGCATTTTAAACCGTTATCGTAGTAAGGATTGTGACTCGCAGAAATCATTACACCTCCTGCGAAGCCTTCGTTTTTTACTGCATATGCTAGTGCCGGTGTAGCACAAACACCTAGTAGATATACATCAGCACCCATTGATGTCGCCCCTGCAGCAATTGCACTTGCGAACATTCCTGACGAAAGTCTTGTGTCTTGTCCAACTACAATTCTCTGGCCTTTAAACGAGTAACCCAAGTATTGTCCCACTTTAATTGCAATATCTAAACTCAGAGCATCATTCGCTTTACCGCGAAGTCCGTCTGTTCCGAAATACTTACCCATAAATACTTACCTCTTATTTTCTAAAACTAAATACTGCCGTTTCTTTTGTTGATTTAACTGAGTAGAGTGACGATGTTGGATCGTTATACTCAACATAAAGTTTCACTTCTTGATTATCACCTGGTTCAATGTCACGCATATCAATATATACTTTAACGTTCTCAGGTTTGAATTTCTCAATATTTTCTTTGGTTCCAAATACTTCTAGAGATGTTGTTGTCGCAGTCTTTTGATCACCCGAAGTACCTGGTGAGATTTTTAACTGGTTGACATTATGAACAAATAGAATTGGAATATCATCAAATTTCTTAGTTTCCCCTTCACCGAGTTTGATATCAAAGTTAACTTTTGAAACCGTACCATGACGGACTCCTGAAGGAAGACTAATATTATGAACGAGTTTCGTATCTTTTGTTAAACCGCTCGCTTGAATTGGAACTTTTATTTCTTCAATACTATCAAGTACCGATTGCTGTGCGTAAATTGTCATCGCTTCATTATCCATCGATAGCGATGCAATTGCCTTACCTTCCGGAATATCACCTTGGAAGACGGGTTTAATCGGAACTGTTTTATTCGGTGATGTTACATCTACCTTCGCTTTGACAGTCTTCGGTAGTACGTCAACAGTTGTTAAGCGTTCTCCTTGTTGATTGTATGCAACGATTTCTGCGTCTGTTGTGAACTGTTCAGTTTGTCCACTTACATCAATCAATGCTTTTACAAAAGCAACTTGAGCCATTGTTTCTTTCGAGGCTTTAATTGTAACATCTTGTGTTTCGAGCTCAGGAGTACCTAAGACATATTGGCTTCCGAGTTTATTTTGGTTTACAAATTCTGTACTTAAGGTCATACGTTTTGCCTCTTTGATTCGAATTGTAACATTCGCAGAGGCTGGTGTTATCGTTGTTCGAATTCGTGCAGACGTAATATTTGTTTTGTAATTTACTTGATGTGTACCTTCTGCAAGTCCACTTAAGTCAAGTTCAACCTTAAGATCGTTTTGTGGGTTTACCATTGATATATCACTATAATCCCCAAACACAATCACATCAACCTTTTCATCAAAGTCCACAACTTCATACATTTCAGAGTTATATTTTACAACAACTGGGACATCTGGAATTTGACGTGCTTGGTTCACAGGTGATGGTGTTGAAGCAGAAACATTGAATGCAAAATAAATAAGCAATGCGACTGCAAACGCAACAAGTTTAGCGTGTCGAGGGTTAAAGAGAATACGGTCAAACCATGCACTTAACCAACGTAAAACGCGTAAAAATGCATCGCCGACTGATTCCGTTAGATTCGTAATTTTTTCAGATCGTTCTGCGATAATCTGCGCAAGCTCAAGTTTATCCTCAGAATCAAATTTTTTATTCTTTTTATCTTTCTTCGGACTCATTTGGCTCACCTCCTTCATCGTTTAGTTTATCGGATGAATTCGTATCATCTACGGTCGTTACGGGATCCACATTTTCGGACGTTTTTGATTCATCTTCTTGAGGAGCACTGGTTTCGCTACCTATTACAGCTTTAGCGTCATCTCCAGTTTTATCTTTAGCATCGTTATCTTTAGGTTTCTTTTTGAAAATACCCATTAATTTTGAAAAGTCTCTCTTTTCAGCATTTGATTCTACAGATTCAGTTGATTTAAGGTTTAAATCTGAGCTATCAACTTTTTCAATCTTAATAGGATCAACATTTAATTTTGATAAGTTAAACTTACGCTGTTTACGATGAGCACCTAAGCTTTGACTTACTTCTTTTTCGCTATTTTGGATTAACAAATTGAGATACTCTCGAAGACTTGCTGCATCCATTTCGCGAAGTTTTCCACCCTCAGCAATTGAAATTGTCCCTGTCTCTTCAGAAACAATAATTGTTACGGAATCGGTAACTTCACTTAATCCAATTGCAGCACGATGGCGTGCACCATAGCGCGTTGGTAAATCTTGAGCGGTTGGTGGGAAATATGCAGATGCACATGCAATTCGATCCCCTTGAATAATTACAGCACCATCATGTAAAGGCGTCGACGTAACAAAAATTGAACATAAAAGTTCAGAAGTAACGGATGAATTAATTGGAGTTCCTGTTTTAATATAATCCGCTAATGAATGCCCTTGTTCTAGTGTGATAAGTGCACCTGTTTTGCGTTCCGCTAGCACTGTTGCAGCATCCACAAGTTCATCCACAAGTTTTTCCTTTTCATTACCTGATAAAGAATGGAGCGCAGAAAAAACAGATGTTTTCCCGAGTCGTTCCAACATTGCTCGAATTTCTGGTACAAAAATAATGACTACGACCAAGAATCCATATTGAATCAATAGATCGAGTAGCGCTTTTAATGTAGTGAGACTTAGTTTATGAGCAACAAAACGCATCGCAATGATTAATACGATACCTTTGAAAATTTGAACAGTTCGAGAGTTGTTTCTAACAATTCTCAGAATGTAATAAACCAAAACCCAAATAATTGAAAAGTCTACGATAGCCTTTAAACTATTGATAATTGATTGAAATGTTATTAAGGCGAATGGCATAAGAACCTCCTTATTCTCATTAATTATATCACGCTATCGGTGAATATTCATGACTGTCTATAAGAATATCATATTTTGTGTTTTTATTAAATATATTCATAAGATTGTCACATAACTTCACATCAGTACTGACTCGTGTAGAGTTCATAATAAAAGCCTCTAAGTTCCATCAGTTCCTCGTGTGTCCCTTGTTCGACAAGCCTTCCCGATTTCATAACAAGAATCATATCTGAGTCTGTTACCGTTGAAAGTCTATGTGCTACAAAAAATGTTGTGTGAGATTTCATAATCTGGGTGAAGACATTTTGAATATGTCGTTCCGTTACAACATCAACGCTACTTGTTGCCTCATCGAGTATAATGATTGGAACATCCATTAAAAGAGCACGCGCAATTGTAATAAGTTGCTTTTGACCTAAAGATATATTTTGTGACCCCAGTTTTATAGGGGAATCGTATCCACCATCAAGTGACATAATATAATCATGACATCCCGCTTGTTTTGCCGCACGAATAATTTCTTCCTCCGTCGCTTTTTCATTGCCATAAGAAATATTCTCACGGATTGTACCCTCAAACAGCCACGGATCTTGTAAGACAATTGACATCGTCTGACGAATACTTGATCGAGACACATCATTTACTTCTAATCCATCAATGAGTATTGAGCCGGAATCTGCATCATAGTATCGCATCAATAAATTTAGCAGTGTCGATTTCCCCGCACCGGTAGGACCGACAATCGCAACTTTACTTAAAGGATTTATTTGTAAATTAAGATTTTCTATAATGGTATGTTTTCCATCATATGAAAAATTAACATCTTCAAATGCAACTGTCTTTCCTTCTAATTTTGTTTCTTGAAGACAATCTACTTCGTTTGTTTCGTTAAAAACCTTTTGTTGCCGCTGATAACTTGCTTTCGCTGCAATAATTTGCGAAATAATTGCGCTGAATTCATTAAACGGTTTTGAGAACATCATCGAATAACTCAAAAAGCTTGTCATCAACCCTACTGTAAGGGTGTTATTTAATACGCCGAAAGCGCCCGTTAATCCTAATAAAACATAGGATAAGTTGTTCATTAATCGAGTTGTCGGGTTGGTTAATGCAGACATGAATTGTGCTTTTTCACCAACCTTGTTTAGTTCATTGTTAATATTTGAAAATTCTTGAATGGCTTGGTTCTTGTAATTACTTGTAAGCACAAGATGATAATTGTCTACAAATTCAGAGGTTTTACCGCTAAGTTTCCCGGAAAGCTCTTGTTGTTTTTGGAAGTAGCCAAACGATTTTCGAGAAATTAATTTCGAGGTAAAATAAACGATTGGCACCATCACAAATACCACCAGACTCATTACTAAGTTAATACGAATCATGTAATAAGCTGCAACCAAGACTACGAAGACACCACCTAAAAACTGTGTCAACAAAAGATACATTCCATCAATAATCAGTTCACTATCCATAACAAATAAATTTTGAAGATCTCCATGCGCATGTTGATCAATAAATGAAATTGGTAAGTGCGTAATTTTCTTCATGAGATCACTTCGCAAATTTGATACGAATCGAACTGAAAAACGATTCGCCATACGGTTTGTCGCCCAGCTCAAAATAAAGTGCATAAAATACGCCACCGCGGTGTAGCTTAACATTTTTGTGGCAAATTGGAGATCGACATTTTGATATCCCACCATGCCATCTATGGCTTTTCCTAGGAAATATGGAGTTATAACCAAGGCGAAGCTCGAAATGATGCTCGCTAGGACACATAACAAAAGAAGTTTTTTATTGTTTCTCATCATTTCCCTCCTCTTGCAATGCGTTGATGCGTCTGTATAAATCACAGCTCTCTAGAAGCGTTTGATGGTTTCCTTGTGCGATGATGACGCCGTTATCGATCACAATAATATTTTCAGCGTTCATAACCGAACTCGTCCGCTGACTAATGATGATTTTGGTACTTTCCCCATAATAACGTTCTAAATTTTCACGCAAACGCTTATCTGTGAGGTAGTCCAACGCACTGAATGAATCATCAAAAATTAGGAGGCCTGGATTTTTCGCAAGGGCTCTTGCGATACTTAGACGTTGACGTTGGCCACCGGATAAATTCGTTGCACCTTCCTGAATTTGAAAATCTAAACCTTTATCAATTAATTCTTTCCCTTCAGCATGATGAAGTGCACTCACGACATCTCGCTTCTGTTCCATTTCTATGTTCTCCTCCATTGTCAAACTTAGAAATGAAGCACTTTGAGAAACATAACCAATATGTTCTCGTAATGAATCTATAGAATAAACCTTAATATCTTGATTATTAATTTGAATGCTTCCCTCACTCACATCATATAAACGTGGCAAGAGTTTTACTAAACTGCTTTTACCACTCCCGGTGAGACCAATAATACCTAATGTTTCTTTGGGTCTGATTTTTAGATTGATATCTTTGAGTACATTTCTATTGGTATTCGGATATGCAAACGATACATTTTGAAATTCGATGTCCAAGGGACCAGCATATAGACCTTCTTTCCCTGATATATCCATACTGGACTCTAAGTGTAAAATCTCATCAACGCGCTTCTTAGAGGTATACCCTCTAGCAAAAATCATCACGAGGTTCATAAAAACGATGAGGGTCATAACAAGTTGAGTACAATAGTTAATAACGGCAACCATTTGGCCTTGTGTCATGAATCCTTCATTGATTTGGAGTGCTCCAGAATAAACTAATACCACAAGAACGAGATTCATCATAAACGAGGTAAGCGGGCTTGATAGGGTAGACACAAAACCAACTTTTAGTTGTTTCTGTTCTAAAGACTTATTACGACGTGAAAAATTATTAATTTCTCTCTCAGTCTGAGAAAAAGCACGAACAATTCTTACACCACTAAGATATTCTTTAACTTTTTGACCGACTTGATCAAGTTTAGACTGTGCATCAAGATGATAGACCATCGAAAAACGCATAAACAAACCCACAACGATAAGAAACAGAGGAAGCGTAAACAATAACTGCTTTCCAAGTATTGGGCTAAGATGGTAAAGCGCATAGAGGCTTCCTAACATAATCATGGGTGCTCGAACCGCAAGCCGAATGGTCTTAGCAATCATTTCCTGAATTTGATTCACATCCGTTGTAACACGCGTTGTGAGCATTGAACTGGAAAATAAATCTGTATCACCAAGTGATAATGAATTAATTTTTTCAAACAACGAAAGACGAATACGCCCTCCTACCTGCTGTGATATTTGTGATGCCAAATATTGGCAGACAATTGATGATAAATAACCCAAAATTGTAAACAGCAGCATGAAACCACTTATTTTATAAATATAGTTTAAATCATTGCCCACAATTCCGACATCAATTAACTTGACCATCAAAAGTGGCAAGAGCAGTTCAAAAACTGCCTCAATGAACTTAAAGATGATCGCGATAATTGTTTTAAATTTATAGCCTCTAAAAAAATCCATCATAACCCCCTATATACATTACTAATATTATACCTCATATTTTATTTTCCTGAGTATAAAGAAAAAAGCATCTCTTACGAGATGCTTTTACCAGCTTCCACCACCGGTACCGCCAAATCCTCCTCCGGAGAATCCGCCACCGCCGCCAGAGCCAAATGACCCGCCACCACCTGAAGAGGCAGTTGGTGCAGGTATTGAAACCATAGAAGCCTGTAATGTATTCATCGATCGACTCAAAGAATGCCACATATAGTATGTAGAGAAATTCGGTTGAGATGAAATATACCAGTCCGGTTGTTGGATTGCAATGGATTCAAATTTCTTAGACCAAACATCCGTTACACCCAGAACATAAGCATATGGAAGGATATCATAGAAGATTTCAGGAGTTTCTTCAGCCAATGCTTCAAGACGACTTTGCTCCGCAACCTCAATAAAGCGCTTGAGCCCTAGAATCTGTCCATACCATTCTGAACCGATTTTTGTTCTTCGGCCCATATTCGCAACACTTACAACACTTATTAAGAAAAAAACATACGCCAAGATCATTGGAAGCGGATTTTTAAAACCCCATCCGGTTGCGATGGTCAATGCGACGGTCGCAATTGCGCTTATGATAAAAAACAATAGGGACATACTCTTAGGTTTTCGAGTTCCCGCAACACCATCAAATGACGTAGCGTAATAACCAAAAATTCCGAGTACCATAAACAAACTATATCCCATTATCCCAAAGATATACGCATCATCCTCAATACCCATACGTGCATAACCTACTGATGCTAAAACGATTGCAATACCAATGGGTGCCACAAACATACCGATTGTTTTTAAAACAGTTGAAGATTTCGAAAAAATACGTTCTTCTTTATTCTGTCTGAATCTCAGTGACAAGGATGCCGTAGCATTACTAATTACGTTCCCAAATTTTGTATTGAGTTCTTTCGTTGTCACTTCTTCTCGATTTTTAAAGAGTGCATTAAATACACGCAATTCTTCACGATTGCGGACATCCGATAACTCAGCAATTTTTGTTAATTTTATATTCTTTCCTTTTTCATCCAATTCTTCAATTGTTAGATAGCCCTTAGATGCCCAGTAAATGATTAACGAGACAATATCATTGGCCTTCGAATAACCGCGATAAACGTATCCAGTTTCAGCACTCGAAAGTCCGTAAGGCGCACTAAATTCAACCGTATCCACAATTGGATATTCACGACCGTATTTGAAGAAAAGTATAGCCATGATTAGCGCTAACACGCCCGATATCCCAACAGTAATTGGGGTCTTATCGAAAATTGGAAAAACGAAATAGTTATGAGGTAAATCCAACCACACACTCAACGCCTCTTGATAAAGGGGTTGATTAAAGGATCCTGTGATTGTTGTTCCATCTACTTTGTATTCCACTGGTAGATTATGCGCTGTTGCATAAAACTTGGGTGTTGCATCAAAAGACTTTGGCATTTGGATTTTAAATGAAGTTTTCATCATTGGAAAATCCCAGTACTGTGTAATTAAGTTTTGATATAACAAATCACCTTGTTCTAATTCTAAGTCTCTTGTGTTAATCACATACGAAAATTCATAGCGTTGAGAACCTTGTAAAAATTTCCCGGGTGTCCCAATTTTTAACACTGCACCATCACTATTATGATCTATCTCCACATCACGATTTTTCACACGAATGTCAGAGGTCGGAAATACATAATCTTTAGGACCATTACCAAAATCATAATCGTTATAGCGGTCCGCTATTGTAACAAAAATCCCTTGTCTTGGTTCATGAAAATATGCATCCAATACAATATTAACGTTTATACGACCATCTTCTTTGACATCTAAAGCGATATCAAACGATTCTCCGACAACTGGAAAACCATAATCTTTATAATGATTCTGAATATCAGAAGAAGTAGGACTCGGTAAGCTCGCGACTTTACTCCTTGTTTCATTTGCTGATAAAGGAGTGATGAATAATGTTAGAGCGAGTACCATTGCAAATATTAACTGTTTTATACGCTTCATAAAAGAATCCTCCTTATAAAAAAAGGGAGTAACCTCCCTCAATTAGAACTGAACTTTAACGTTTTGACGTTCTGTCTCATTATCAACTTCATAAAGAGGTTTACGTGCAAATCCGAACATATTCGCAAAAATATTTGTAGGGAATGTTTCACGTTTTATATTATATTGACGTGTAACACCATTATAGTACTTACGGGATTGTGCAATTTCTGTTTCGATCGTTTTAAGTTGACCTTGCAAATCCATAAAGTTTGTATTTGCTTTAAGATCAGGGTAGCTTTCTGTAAGCGCAAATAGACGTCCCATCGTTTTACTTAAATCACCTTCAGCAGCTAACTGTTCTTCCATACCTTGAGCATTTACCGCTTTATTTCGTGCTGCAATGACATTTTCAAGTGTATCTTTTTCATGACCTGCATATCCCTTAACCGTTTCAACGAGGTTTGGAATTAAGTCATAACGTTTTTTCAAATATACATCCATTGTTGAGAAAGCTTCCTCAACCATATTTCGAAGTTTAACTAATCCGTTGTAAGCTGAAATCGCAAACAAAGCAATTACAACTACAATCGCTAAGATTATCATCCAAAGTTTCATATTCAACACCTCCATGTGTTATCTTGATAGTACAACTTAATCAGAAATAAGTCAATAAATCCTCTAGAGCATTCGTGCATTTCTAAATTTGTAACCAATCATTCCTCCCCTAAAAAAAAAGAAGCATAAATGCTTCTTATCGTTTCATCGCTTTCTCAATGTCTCGTTTAATACTTCGTTCTTTTTCAACTTGGCGTTTGTCAAAGAGATGCTTCCCTTTTGCTGTCGCAATTTCAAGTTTAGCACGACCTCGTGATAAATGGAGATCTAACGGAACAATTGTGTACCCTTGAAGTTGTTGAGCTTTAACAAGTTTTTCAATTTCATGTCGATGCAACAATAACTTACGCTCGCGGGTCTCATCATGATTAAATCGATTTCCTTGTTCAAACTGAGCGATATGCATTCCCTTAATATAGGCTTCACCGTTAACAATCGAGATAAAGGCATCTTTTAATTGAACCTTACCTTGTCGTACAGATTTAATTTCTGTACCTGTTAGAACAATACCCGCCTCATAACGATCTTCAATATAATATTCATGAAATGCTTTACGATTTTTTGCGACGACGGTCATTAATTCTTCGCCCCTTTCGCTTTTCTTTATATTTTGTTTCATTCGGACGTTCATTGCGCTTGAAACTGTCCTTGTTTGAGTTTGGTTTACGACGACTTATTTTCTTTTGACCGATGATCTCAAAATTAACAACATGTTCAAGCTCATCAACCGAAACAAGTTTTACTTTAAGTTTTTGACCAATTGAGTATGTTCTTCCAGTTCGCTCACCAATCATTTTTTGTGAAGGGCCATCAAAGGTATAAAAATCATCATTTAAATTTCTAACATGGATGAGTCCTTCGACTGTATTGGGGAGCTCCACAAAAATTCCAAAATTACTAATCCCGCTAATGAAACCAACATACTCTTCGCCAATTTTATTAGACATAAATTGAGCTTTTTTAATCTTCTCAACTTGACGTTCTGCATCTAAAATCGAGCGTTCTTTATTCGACACATGCAAACCAGCTTCAATCGTAAACTGCTCATCTTTTTCTAATTTAGAAAAATCATGTTTAACAGCATATTGTTTGATTCGTTGGTGTAGTAATAAATCAGCGTAACGTCGTATTGGAGATGTAAAGTGAGTATAGTCTTCTAGGGCGAGACCAAAATGGCCAAGCGGTTCTTGACTGTACTTCGCTTTGGTCATCGAGCGCAACATAAGACGTGATACAACAGGATATTCTGGTTTCCCTTCAAAATACTTCAATGCTTTTTGAATTTCTTTAGGTCTTATCTCTTCTAAATTCCCTTTAAGGCGATAACCGAGAATACGAAGTGTATGACTTAACTCTTGCATCTTTTCACGGTCAGGTGCTTCATGGACACGGTATAATACTGGAATCGATTGATAACGGCAGTGTTGTGCCACAACCTCATTCGCAATAACCATAAAGGATTCAATCATCTCTTCTGCTTCACCACGTTCTCTTAAGAAAATATCCAATACATTTCCTTCGTGATCAATAACAAACTGACTTTCGGCGCTATCAAAACCAATTTGACCTGCTTGATTACGCTTGTATTGAAGACGTCGTGCACAATCGAGCATCATACTTACCATATCTTGAACTTCACCAAGATCGGGTGATGTATTTACCTCTTTATAGCTCATACGACGTTTGGAACAAATAACAGACTCATAAATGTTATAGTCAATAATTTCCCCTGCATAACTGATATCCATCTGACATGTCATCGTCAATCGATCGACGTTAGGATGAAGCGAACAAATACCGTTAGAAAGTTCTTTTGGCAACATTGGGACCACACGATCAACCATATAGACTGAGGAACTACGTTCATAGGCACTTCGATCTAAAGCAGTTTGAGGTTGAACATAATGGCCAACATCCGCAATATGGACATAGAGACGGTATCCACCGTTTAATGCCTCCATATAGATCGCATCATCCAAATCTTTCGCATCTTCACCATCAATCGTAATAACATATTGATCACGATGGTCCATACGATGTTTCGTTTCATTTTGATCAATTTCAGTCGGAACATTCTTCACTTCATCTAAAACTTCTTGTTTAAACTCATTATCAATGCCATAAACAAAAAGAACACTTAGAACATCCATTCCTGGTTCATCCGCTTGACCTAACACAGAAATAATCGCTACATGAATGCGCTCACCAACTGAAGTGATACGGCCAATACAACGATCATTTTCCTTCAAATCATGATTCAATGGATCATACTCAACTTTAAATGTAATTTTGTTATCATAAGGAATAAAGAATAATTTTTTTCCATCTTTTTTCATCGTACCTAAAATTACATCACGGTTTCGTTTTAATGATTTAATCACAACCCCAAATCGTTTTTCATTGCTTTTAATTTCGAAGAGTACATCATCCATATCGAGCGCTCCATTAAAATCATCTTTCCCGATATAAAATGAATCACTTAGTGTTTCCGCAAACGCAAATGTTTCTCGGACAACACGAAAAGAACCAATACCATACTTCACATTATCAATATAGTAAAGATTTTCACCATCGATGACAATCTCTTTACCCAAAGACATTTCTTCAAGTACCTCATTAATTTCATCAACATTTAATTTTTTGTTTTCAACTACGCTCTCTATAAACGTACTTAACAACACTTGTTCTTTTAATGACTCCAACTGAGTCTTTACTGCTTCATAATTTTTATATTTACTCATAAAAATAAAAACCGCTTTAAGCGGTTTCTCCTATACTTGTGTTTTTAGGATAAACAAAACAAGAGCAAAGAATATAATTCCTGCACCCATTGTTAGATTAGAGATAACCTTCTCAGCACCACGTTCTTTTGTGTTCGAGAATAAGTCCAATCCTTTTCCGCCTGAGAAAGCGCCTGTAAATCCTTCTGATTTTCCACTTTGTAATAGAGATAAAACAATTATAACCGCAGATATGATTAGTAATAATACTTTTGCCATAATATCCAACCTTTTCTATCTTTTCTAGATTAATTTTAACAAATATTCATTCAAAATACAATTTATTCTTATATATACCAAAAACACCTTATGCTATTCCAACATATATGTCAATCATTCTAACCGCTACATAAATAATATTATCCATATTATTAAACTATCCTTATATATATAATAAAAACCAAGAGATCACCCTCTTGGTTTTAAATAAGTATCACGAATCGATAACCCCTCACCCATTCACCACTAGATATCATAAACAAACTCCAAGATATCGCGTGGTTGACACTTCAATTCTGTGCAGATGGCGTTCAAGGTTGAAAACCGAATCGCTTTGACACGAGAATTTTTTAATTTCGAAAGGTTCACTTCAGAAAGCCCTGTACGTTCCGACAACTCTTTTAGAGTCATTTTACGATCTGCCATGACCCGATCTAGTCTTACAATTATCACTTCGTCACCCCTATCTTTCTAATTTGATTATATCACACAATGATAATCATCATATATTTTCACGATTTTCATTTATACACTGTATAAGGCATTATAACCTAAAAAAACAAGAAAAAACATGAATGTTTCTTGAATTAATAACGATTATCATTAAATATTATACGCTTTTACTTGTGAAGTAGTGTACTAATCGATTGCGACCCCATTTCATCTTGGCAAGATTTCTATCTAAATGTATGATAGATATACAAGATAATCATGGATAAAAGTCCGTGATCAAAATACTGTAGGAGGTAAAAATGGAAGGATTAGAACACCTAGATAAAATCACGATACTAAAGCGTGATAATCAAAAAATGAAATTTAATGGCGAGAAAATTGCAATTGCAATCAAAAAAGGTTTTGATTCACTCGAATCAAATAAATATTCAAACGATGATGCAAACCACGTCTACATGGAGGTTTTAAAACAAATCGAAGAAATCGCAGTGCATGAAGACTATATTTCCATTGAACATATTCAAGACTTAATTGAACGTGAACTACTCCGTCAAAATTATACTGATGTTTACGAATCATTTTCCCAATACCGTAATCGTCGAAATGAATCACGAAAAATTTTCATCTCTAAACAGCATAAATTTTTGAAGGCAATTGAAAAATTAAACCAAAAAGAGGCCGTCGATGAAGATTCCAAGCGTGAGAATGCTAATGTTGATGGAAACAGTCCAATGGGGATGATGTTGCAGTTTGGCTCAACCGTTTCTAAAGAATTCGCAAAAGCTTATCAAATGAGTGAGGATTACTATGAAGCCCATGATGCTGGACAAATTCATATTCATGATATGGATTTCTTACCCATGGGAACAACAACCTGTAACCAAATTAATCTGGAACAACTCTTTGAGGATGGCTTTTCAACAGGACACGGACACTTACGCAAACCAAAGGATATCATTTCGTATGCCGCATTGGCCGCAATCGCAATTCAATCAAACCAAAATGACCAACATGGAGGACAAAGTATTCCTGCATTTGATTATTATATGGCTCCTGGTGTGCTTGCGACCTTTAAAAAACAATTCAAACAAAAGCTTTATGATTTTTTAGAAATAACAGAACACCTCGACGAAGTTGATTTTTCGAAAGTTATTAAGCATATTGACCAGCTGCCATCAATCACCGTTGACATCCAAGCGTTTGAACCCCTCATGAAAAAGAATGATGTCTTAATGAACTTGGTGGATAAGGCTTATGATAAGGCTCTAAGAACTACTGATCGTATTACATTCCAAGCAATGGAAGCATTTATCCACAACTTAAACACCATGCATTCTCGTGCAGGTGCTCAAGTTCCATTTAGTTCAATAAACTTTGGAACGGACATAACACCTGAAGGTAGAATGGTTATGGAAAACTACCTTAAAGCACTTGATAAGGGACTCGGTAAGGGGGAAACACCTATTTTCCCAATCTCCATCTTTAAAATTAAGGAAGGTGTCAACTACTATCCTGAAGATCCAAACTATGATTTGTTTAAACTTGCAATTAAAACATCCGCAAAGCGTCTTTTCCCAAATTTCTCATTTATTGACTCACCATTTAATAAACAATATTACAAAGATGGTCGTTATGAAACTGAAATCACGTATATGGGCTGTCGTACACGTGTAATGGGAGATGTTACAGATCCAGAACACGAAGAAGTAACCGGTCGTGGTAACCTAAGCTTCACATCTATTAATCTTGTGAGACTTGGAATCAAGCATGGAATTCTGAATCATGACGAGCCGGACTTTGATGGTTTCTATAAAGAACTTGAACACCTTATGGAACTTGTGAAAGATCAATTGCTTGAGCGTTTCGAAATTCAATGCAGTAAATCCGTATCGAATTTTAAATTTTTATTGGGTCAAGGGGTTTGGAAAAATTCAAAAGATCTTAAGCCTAAAGACAACCTACGTAAAGTATTAAAACACGGTTCACTTGCATTTGGATTTATCGGTCTTGCAGAATGTCTAAAAGCGTTAACGGGTGCACATCATGGTGAAAGTCCTGAGTCCCAACGTATTGGACTTGAAATCGTTGGATTTATGCGTGATTTAGCCGATAAATACACTGAAGAAGAACAACTTAACTTCTCACTCATTGCAACTCCAGCCGAAGGTTTATCAGGTCGATTTGTTGGTATTGATCGTTCAATTTTCGGATCAATTCCAGAAGTTACTGACCGTACATACTATACCAATTCATTCCATGTTCCTGTTTATTATGATATTTCTATCAAAGATAAATTGGCAATTGAAGCACCTTACCACGCACTCACAAATGGTGGTCATATCACTTATGTAGAGCTTGATGGGGACACGACCCAAAATCTTGAAGCATTTGAAGAAGTCGTGCGTATGATGCATGACAACGAAATTGGATATGGTGCAATCAACCATCCCGTTGATCGCGATCCAATCTGCGGTTATACAGGAATCATTAACGAAGAATGTCCAAGTTGTGGACGACTTGAAAACGACGGTGATTATGGATTTGAACGCATCCGTCGGATTACCGGGTATCTTGTTGGGACTCTAGATCGCTTTAATGATGCAAAACGTTCTGAAGAACACGACCGAGTTAAACATCGCTATGAAAATTAGATTGGCTTCATTTATTTCAGACTCCATTGTGGACGGTGAAGGGATACGCTCTGTAGTTTTTACACAGGGCTGTCCTCACAACTGTCCTGGATGCCATAATCAAAGGTCCATTCCTTTCGATGGTGGTGAGCTTATTGAAGTTGACGAAGTGATTCAACAAATTCTTCGAGCTGATTTAAAACGAGTGACCTTTTCTGGTGGTGAACCCTTTGTCCAGGCTGAACAACTTTATTTCATTGCGAAAAGACTAAAAGAAGAAGGCTACAACTTATGGTCATACAGCGGTTACACCTTTGAAGCACTCTTACGTCATCGAGATCCTTTTGTACAAAAATTTCTTTCACAATTAGACATTCTCATTGACGGACGCTTTTTAATAAAAAAGAAAAACCTCGCTGCGCTGTTCAGAGGTTCTACAAACCAACGAATTATTGATGTTCAAGCATCACTCCAAAAAGGTGAGGCCATCATCGCCGAAAAATACCGTGATGAATTCTCAGAAAAAACTGAACGGGTAAACGATATCTTTATATAAAGAAAGCACCTTAGCGAACTAAGGTGCTTCTTTTATATTAAGGGGAAAGAATTCTGTATGAATATTATTATTGTTGTTATTCATAAGGGGATATGAATATTTTGGAGAAGAGGTTCATACAGGTAAGATTTCTTCTTACACCTAGAGTATACAAAATAATTGTGTTATTGATACTCTAAAACTATGTTAGATTATGTTATCGCTCAGTGTAACGATCGCGCATCGCTGCAAGTTTATCAGCATCCAATCCATACTCTTCTTCGAAATAGGATTCGTATGATCCATATTTTTCAAGGATAGCTGAAAGTGCACTCTTTAAATAGCCCGGCTTAATAATGAGTCCTGGAACTTTATATAGTAATGTTTCCACAGTACGTCCTTCTTTAAGACGACGCACTTCGTTTTCAAAGATTGCGTCATAAGCTTCCATAGAAAGCATGTAATCATAAATAATTGCATCTTCATGCATACCGAGCGCTAATTGGATTAATGCAGTTGCGACACCGGTGCGATCTTTTCCAGCAGTACAATTATGTAAGTAAGGAACAGCATTGTCTTCCTGTAACACTTTAAAAACATTTTGATATGCAGGATTTGAAAAAGGTAATTTTTCGTAAAACTCAATCATACTTTCGGAAGATAAAACAGTATACGGAACACTTGGATCTTCTTCAAACCCTCCAAGATGTAATGATGCGGAAATATCATGAACATTCTTTGCAAGTCCTTCTTTACGTTCATCCTTATCCAACTCTGTTGGTTCTCTAAAATCATGTAAATTTTGAATGTTTAATGTTTTAACGTAAGCACGATCCGCTTCTGTCAAATCACGATATGAACCAGAACGATAGAAAATACCCGTCTTAATTTTTCGGCCATCTTTTGTCGGGTAACCACCAAAATCTCTAAAATTTATTAATTCACTCATAGTAATTCCTCCATTTAAGCATTGTATCATAAATCACGTTTTAACGTAAAATTAACAATTCCTTCATCATATTATAACGATTATACACTATATTACTAAATAGAGCACACGCTCATAGAATACAATCGACTCCATGATCGTATTCTATCCCAGCATAGACCACTGGGTTTAAGGCACTTCAAAGTGCCTTTTGCTTTAGAAATACACTGGAGTTATGGTATCTTTTAACCATAGGAGGTACTACAATGAGAAATCCATATACACGAGAATTACGAACAATATTTGTAGCCGGTGGCTGTTTCTGGGGAGTTCAAGAATATTATAAGCGGTTAAAAGGAATTGAGAATACTGCTGTGGGTTATGCAAACAGTAATCAAGAAGACATTTCATATCGTGATGTTTGTTCAGGTAACACAGGGGCCGTAGAAGCTGTAATGATTCAATACAATCATGCAGTCATCTCTCTTGATGCAATCGTCGATCACCTTTTTCGAATTATCGATCCTACCAGCCTCAACAAACAAGGTAATGATATCGGGACACAATACCGTACTGGAATCTATTTTGAACACGAGAGTGATCACGAACATCTTGAATCCCTATTAATTGCATATCAAGAGCAATATTCAAAACCACTTGCAGTTGAAGTGCTTCCACTTTTAAACTTCACAAGGGCTGAAGAAGAGCATCAAGATTATCTAGAAATGAATCCTGGTGGATATTGTCACATTGACTTTTCACGTGCTAAGAAAACTGAGTTAAAAGAACAACAAAATTGATAACGTGTTTTAGATTGAATTTGTGGAAGTTTATTATTATTTTCACATATTTGTGCTGTTCGTGTTTAACACGATACAAATAGAGGCTGATTGTGTCTGAATTCATGTTTTTGTTGATTCACATAATAAATCCTACTATATAATATTCTTGTGAATTAGATTTTGATTTAATTCAGTATGATATCATCTTTGGTAGGATGATTGATTCTAATACTCAAATCGTTTAATCTCATCTAAGTTATCGATTAAACACAACTTCCTTTTTCAACAAAAGGTTTAATTAAGGCAATTGTGCCTGTCCTTAATTAGAAAATTCCCTTCAACTTCAATTCGAATGGAATCATAAATAAATAATAAAAAACCACCAGATTGGTGGTTTTTTATTATTTACCTAAAAGCTTAAACATGTTTTTCTTATAAACTTCAACACCGGGTTGATCAAATGGATTCACATCCAACATATACACCGACATTGCAAGTGCTTTAAAGAAGAAGTACATCGCATAACCTAAGTTCTCTTCATTGGCTTCATCAAGATGAATAAGAACATTGGGCACACCACCTGTTACTTCATGTGCCTCTAAAGTTCCTTCGAATGCTTTCTCATTAATCCAGTGCAAACTCTTACCAGCCAAAT
Organism: Erysipelothrix sp. strain 2 (EsS2-6-Brazil); assembly: GCF_016617625.1. Taxonomy (NCBI): domain Bacteria; kingdom Bacillati; phylum Bacillota; class Erysipelotrichia; order Erysipelotrichales; family Erysipelotrichaceae; genus Erysipelothrix; species Erysipelothrix sp. strain 2 (EsS2-6-Brazil). The sequence continues at coordinate 23,981 of NZ_SBAR01000008.1, read as the reverse complement.
AATTCATTTGGTCTAAGTCATCTTCTTCAGTCGGAACGACCATATCAGCAATAGGTTTATCCACAAGAACAACAGTCTCGAATAAAACTTTATTCCCGTCTTGAACAAATTGCCCCATTGAATGAAGGTCGGTTGAGAAGTTTACACTTGCAGGTAACAAGCCTTTTCCGTCTTTTCCTTCTGATTCTCCAAAAAGTTGTTTCCACCACTCCGCAAGAAACACAAGGTGTGATTCATAACTAACAAACATTTCCACTGATTTCCCTTGCTTCTCAAGCATACGACGTACAACAGCGTATACATATGCAGGGTTGGCAGATAAATCAGGATTATTTAACTCAAATGTTGCTTTCTTAACACCAGCCATAAACTTATCAATATCTAAGCCAGCTGCTGCCATTGGTAATAATCCCACAGGTGTAATAACTGAGAAACGACCCCCAATATCATCTGGGATTACAAACGATTCATATCCCTTGGCATCTGCTTGGGGTTTTAAAAGTCCTCGTTCTTTGTCCGTTGTTGCATAGATACGTTTAGAAGCATCTGCGCCATATTTCTCTTCCATAAATTGACGAATCATTCTAAATGCTAATGCTGTTTCGGTTGTAGTACCGGATTTGGAAATTACATTACATGCAACTTCTTTATCTTTAATATAGTCTAAAATACGAACTACAGAAGTTGATGAGAATGTATTCCCAACATAAATAATCTCTAAATCATTTTTTGGGAAAGGCCCTTGAATCATTTCAATCGCCGCACGACTTCCCAAATAAGAACCGCCAATTCCACAAACAAGTAAAACGTCAGCTTGATCTTGAATGCGTTTTGCACATTCTTTAATACGTGCAAACTCTTCAACATCATAGCGTTCTGCCCAATCAAGCCAACCCAGGTAATCATTACCTTTACCGCTTCGTGAATGAATCATTTCATGAATACGACTCACATCGTCTTGATAACTTAATACATCTTCTTCTAATAAAGCATGTTTTAAATCTACTCTAATCATTGGATTCTCCTTTTCCGATAACCACTGAGGCATCATATCCGCAAGCGTTTCAAAGCCAATGGAATCACTTGGGACTAAAGGTCTCTTGTGATCTTTTGACTGACGATCTTTACGTGAAGAGTAATTCAATGCTTTCAACGAGAGTCGTAATTGATGTGGTCCTTCACTCACATCAATTATTTTCGCAATGATACGTTCACCTTGGCTCACAAATTGGCGAATATCACGCACAAAATCATCTGAAATTTCAGATATGTGAATTAATCCAGTTGTATTTTCATCGATTGAGACAAAGGCTCCATAAGGCTGAATTCCTGTAATGGTCCCCTCAACAATCTGTCCGTTCATATACATTCTTTTCATAAATCTCTACCTCAATAACATTGTTATTATAACACAGTATCTAATGTATGATATAATAACTTCCGAAGAGGTGACCACATGAGCGATAATTTTTACCCCATTGTTTCTGCACTTGTTGCAAATATTTTAGCTCAAGTTCTAAAACCATTTTTCCACTATTTAAAAACAGGCGAAAAGAACTTAAGTATGATTTTTGAAAGTGGTGGCTTTCCAAGTTCCCATACCGCTCTTGTTATTGGTTTAACACTTGCACTTGGATACCAATCTGGCTTTTCTTCGCAATATTTCTTTATTTCACTTGTCTTTTCATTAACAGTGATTTATGATGCTGCGAATGTACGCTATTACGCCGGACAAAACATTAAAATTACCAAACAATTAATTCAGGATATTGAAGTCTTAACACAAACAACATTAGAGAATCCAATTTATAGACAAAAAATAAAAGAAGTCCTCGGCCATAAATGGGTTGAGGTCGTTGGTGGCTTTTTACTAGGCTTTATTACTGCTTCACTACTCTACTTTATGAGGATACCATCATGACCCTAGAAGAACGCATTATTGAATCTCTCGATAAAATACGTCCCTACATCCAACGTGATGGCGGTGACATGGAGTTTGTCAGTGTTGATGAGCACGGTGTTGTTACCGTTAAACTCCTCGGTGCTTGTATCGGCTGTGGATTAATCGATTATACTTTAAAAGGCGGTGTTGAAGCCTTACTCATGGATGAAATTCCTGAAGTTACCGGCGTTATTGCCCAAGATTATTTTGAATGAGAACTAACGTTCTCATTTTTTTTTGCATTCGCATCTCCAATAAAAAAGACTAGGGAAAATTCCCTAGTCTTCTTCTGAAAATTGACTGTTGTAAAGTGTTGCATAGAATCCATTTTGAGCAAGTAACTCATCATGACTTCCCTTTTCAACAATATCCCCTTTATCCATAACAAGGATTAAATCAGCGTTTCGAATTGTTGATAGACGGTGCGCAATAATAAAACTTGTGCGTCCTTCCATTAAAACATCCAATGCTTTTTGAATCAGAACCTCTGTACGTGTATCTACGGAACTGGTAGCCTCATCAAGGATGAGGATTTTTGGATCCGCAAGAATCGCACGTGCAATCGTTAAGAGTTGTTTTTGTCCTTGAGAGATATTGGTCGTTTCTTCATTAAGAACAGTTTGATAGCCCTCTGGTAGTGTACGCACAAAGTAATCAACCTGAGCCTTCATAGCTGCCTCGTGGACTTCTTCATCCGTTGCATCCAATTTACCATAGCGAATATTTTCATTTATGGTATCGCTATACAACCAAGTATCTTGAAGAACCATCCCAATTAAATTACGAAGATCCTCACGTTTAAGATCACGAATATCATGATCATCAACCTTAATCGATCCGGAAGTTACGTCATAGAATCTCATCAAAAGTTTAACAATCGTTGTCTTTCCAGCGCCCGTTGGACCTACAATCGCAATCTTTTGACCTGGCTTAACGTCGGCACTGAAATTATTAATAATCGTTACATCTGGATCATATCCAAAATTAACATTTTCAAAGGAAACATGACCTTCTACCATACTTACATCAATAACGGTATCTGCATCTTCAACTTCTTCAGGTTCTTCTAAATAGTTAAAGACACGTTCCGCAGCAGCAAGAGATTGTTGGAACGTAGAAGATAAGTTACCCAATTGCGCAATCGGGTTCATAAAACTTCTCATATATTGAATGAAAGACTGAATATCCCCTACACTAATAATTCCGCCGGAAGCAAAATAACCCCCAAGAATACTTACCACAACATAACCGAAGTTCCCAACAAAGTTCATAATTGGGTGAATCATCCCGGAAAAGAAACTACTCTTCCAAGCTGCATCGTAAAGATTATTATTGTGATCATCAAATTCTGCAATTGACCGTGCTTCACCATTGTATGCTTTCACAACAACATGGCTTCCATACATTTCTTCAATATGACCATTAAGGGATCCTAGATATTTTTGTTGATTTCTAAAGAACACTTGTGATTTCGACATAATGAAGAAGATAAGTCCAAAGGAGAGTGGTAAGACCAATAATGCCGCTAAGGTCATTTGCCAGTTAATCGAGAACATCATGTAGAGAATCCCTACAATCGTCGTGATGGATGTAATAACTTGAGTAATACTGCTTGTTAAGTTCTGATCGATGACATCGATGTCATTGGTAACAAGGGAGAGCACTTCCCCTGTTGTCGTTCCATCAAAATATTTTAACGGTAGTTTCTCGATTTTTTCATGCATACGTTTACGAAGGTTGTATGTTAAGTCACGTGATACACGTGCCATAATCCACCCTTGAATATAACTAAAGAGTAAACTTGCAAGATAGATACCAAGTAGCCATAACACGATTCCTTTGATTTTATCAAAATCAACCGAGCCAACTCCCTGTACTTTCGCCATTAATCCCTCAAATAAAACGGTCGTTGCTTGACCCATTACTTTTGGACCCACAATCGCGAAGATTGTGGATAACAACGCAAAGATAATCACAACAATCATTTTTACACTGTATGGTTTAATGAGTGCAATCATTTTTTTAAGAACTGCTTTAGAATTTTCTGGTTTCGAAGGTTTTACTGAAGCTTTATTTTGATTCATAGTTTAATTCCTCCTCCGATAATTGTGATGATGCGATTTCATAGTAAGTTGGACAGGTTTTCAATAACTCGTTATGAGTCCCCTTACCAACAATTCGTCCCTCATCTAAAACGATTATTTGGTCTGCATCCATAATTGTGTTGACACGTTGGGCAACAATAAGCAGGGTCGCATGATTTAAGTTTTCATGAATTGATTTACGTAGAAGTTGATCTGTTTTAAAGTCTAAAGCTGAGAAGCTGTCATCAAAAATAAAGATTGATGCATCTTTTACAAGTGCTCTCGCAATACTTAGACGTTGTTTTTGACCACCTGATACGTTTGTACCACCTTGGGCAATTTCATAATCAAGTCCATCTTTTTTATCAAGGATGAAATTTGCTTGCGCAATTTCAAGTGCCTTCGTTACTTCTTCATCTGTTGCATCTTCTTTACCGTAGACAAGATTTGATTTTGCGGTCCCTGTAAGAAGCACACCTTTTTGAGGTACATATCCGATTTCTTCACGTAAATCATGGGTTGATACATCTTTAACATCGACTCCATTCACCTTAACGGTACCCGAAGTGACATCATAGAATCGTGGTACTAGGTTAATTAAGGTAGATTTACCGGATCCGGTTGAACCGATAAATGCAGTTGTCTCTCCTGGTTTTGCCACGAAGTTTATATCATGAAGTACATATTCATCCGCATCACCATATTTAAAGTCTACATTCTCAAATTCAACGAGTCCACGTTCTGAAGCGTTAAATGTTTTTGCTTCAATTGGCTCATGAATTGTATTTTCTGTATTAAGCAATTCATTAATACGATTCAATGATACAACAGCACGTGGTACAAAAATAAACATCATTGCGATCATTAAGAATGACATAATAATTTGCATTGAATATTGCATGAACGCCATCATATCCCCAATTTGAAGGATTCCTTCAGAGATTTGATGTGAACCAAACCAAATGATGGCAAGCATTGTCGCATTCATAAGGAAGTTCATCAGCGGCATCATCAATGACATCACACGGTTGATGAAGAGCGCAAGATCTGCACGTTCCGAGTTTGCTTTATCAAAGCGTTTATTTTCAAAATCTTTGTTTCCAAATGCACGAATAACCATAACACCACTTAGATTTTCTCTAAAAACTAAGTTCAATCGATCAACAAATTTTTGCATAACCTTAAACTTAGGTACCGCCACAAAGTAAATAACAACTAAAAATGCGAGGAGGGCAGCACATGTTACGACGATAATCCATGTCATCGATGTATCTCGTTGAGAAATCATAATAATTCCACCAATTGCCATAATTGGCGCATAGAAGAACATCCGAATTCCCATTGTTATCATCTGTTGAACTTGTGTTACATCATTGACAGTTCGAACGACCATCGATGATGATGAAAACTTATCAAACTCTTCCGAAGAAAAGCTTTGAACTTTTTCAAAAATTTCTTTACGGAGATTTTTAGAAAAACCAGATCCGATTTTAGCAGATACGAATGCTACCGCAATGGTTGCAATCATACCAATAATCGTAATTCCGATCATTCCGCCACCTTTTTTTAAGATATATTGATTTTGCATTGTTGGAATGTCTTTTCCGAGTTCTTCATAGAACATTTTCGCGAAAACGACACCCGTTTGTTCTTTCAAACTGTCTTCCATCCCGGCAGCCTTTTCATATGCTAATGCTTTGGTTGCAGGATCCATGTATTGGAACATTGGTGTTAAAGCATACATTTGTTTGATGTCAAAATCATCTGTGATTTGACCACTCAATGCAGGCATTTCTGAGCCTGAACCTTCACCAAGATTCATTAAGGTCCAAACACTCTCACCTACAAGAATATCTGTTGCTTCGCGATCAATATTTTGTTTAATAACATATCGATCACCACTCATCTCATATGATGATGAGAATGCTTTACCTTGTTCTTGTGGCAATATCGCTACAATTAAGTCATGACCATCTTTGCTTATTTCATCGGGACTTGCATGTTCAACACCATTTTGTTGAATACCAACATTAACGATATGAGACATGTAATTTGGTAACTTCAAATCCGCGAAAGCTTGGACAAACAAGAACGCAATTGAAATGAGTATTGCACCTAAGAATGGTTTTAAATTTTTTAGGACTCGTTTCATATACTAACCTCTTTCTTATCTATGCATATCTTAGCACATCAAAGTTTAGGTTATTTTATTAAACCCTCACATTAAAGATGTTTCAAAAATATTACATATTGTAGTTCACTATCGATATAATGAACAATGTTCATTTATTAGTATATTCCTATTTTTTTTATTGTGCAATACATTTACTTAAAAAATGTATAAATATTTATACAAATCCGACTTTCATAAATTGATAAAAAAAATAGACGGCTTTACCGTCTATTTTAAACTTCCATCACTTTTAAATGTATACTTTTTCCCATTAATGGTCTTTGAACCTGTAACCATCATTCCTGAGTTATCAAGGTAGTACCACTTGTTTGAGTCTTTCTTCCAACCTGTTGCCATTGCACCGGATTTCTCAAGGTAGTACCATTTGTTTGAAACTTTCTTCCAACCTGTTGCCATTGCGCCGGATTTCTCAAGGTAGTACCATTTGTTTGAGACTTTCTTCCAACCTGTTGCCATTGCACCAGATTTCTCAAGGTAGTACCATTTGTTTGAGACTTTCTTCCAACCTGTTGCCATTGCGCCGGATTTTTCAAGGTAGTACCATTTGTTTGAGACTTTCTTCCAACCTGTTGCCATTGCACCAGATTTCTCAAGGTAGTACCACTTGTTTGAGACTTTCTTCCAACCCGTTACCATTGCACCAGATTCATCAAGATAGTACCATTTATTCGAGACTTTCTTCCAACCTTTCGCAACCGCTCCGGATTTCTCAACATAGTACCACTTATCGTCTTTCTTATTCCAGCCTTCTTTTAGCGTTTGATTTTTTTCTGGTTTTGCTTCATCCACCGGTTTTTTCTGATCTATTGGTTTCTTCTGATCTATTGGTTTCTTCTGATCTATTGGTTTCTTCTGATCACCCGGTTTCTTTTGATCACCCGGTTTTTCTACTTTAATAGGACTTTCAGGTTCAACCTTGCCATCTCCCTTTCCTTTTTGGAAAGATTTAGCGATTGAATCAAGTTCTAACTGAATGCCTTTAATTTCCACCATCGTTCGAGCATTTTGAATCATATTTAAAAAGGCGTCTCGATTCACAAGTTTTACTTCTTTATTCTTTACTTTTTCTCCTTGTACGAATTGAGAATCAAAGATATTAGATTCTAAGTAATCGCGAAGATTTTCTTTTTCTGCCTCAACTACGGTTTGATACGTTCTATAAAATCTCTGAAACACATCTTGTTTTCGAATATCACCTCCCCTTTGAATATACAACTCAAGAAGTTCGTGGAATTTTTTATATTTTTCTTTCGAATCTTGAGTTGTTTTTAGAGATTCAACTAATTCATTAGCTTGTTCAAAATCTGGATAAACATCGCGTAGCATTTGAATTTGTCGATTTCTTCTCAATGTAGAGAGTTCTAAGAGTAATGGATTTACTTCTTTTTCCATAAGATTTTCAAGGCGTTTGTAATCAATAAACTCGCTCACACCTTGTGCTAGCACACGGCTCACTTCCACAATTTTATCTTGAATGTTTGAAGCTTGGTATTCTAAGAATGACTCGTGGGTCTCTGGAAGGAGACTCACTTCAAAAGAAAGGTCATGAATCGTTCTCAATCGACTTCTTAACGGGACGATGAGCGCTTCAAGTGGTGCTCTTCCTTCAACCTTATTCTCGTACTTAACAAGTGTACGGTGTGATGTTTTATGGTTCACGAGCAAATCAATATAAGCTTCATCCAATTCCGGAAATGTTAATTTCCCAGAATCTTCAAGATACTTTGCCTCTTGCGTAAACTTATAGTAGCTCAACTCTGCAGCAATACGCTGAATTTCTTGTTTGAGTGCTAAATGGATTCCGTACAATCCATTTTCTTCAGATTCAATCTCTTCAATCAATGAATTAATGTCATTGTTGATTGACTCGACATCACGATGATATTGTGCCTCATTGATTAAAAAGGGCTTTATTTTTTGAATCACTAATTTTTTAGTTTGTTCTTTATATGCTTCGATCATTTCTTGAATCATATCATCATGAATTCCAGGTATGATTGGAAGTGTTCCGATTTGTGTTCCTGCTATAGGCTCAACTAAAAAATTGGGCGCATCTGCAAACGCTGTTTGTAATGGCATTGCGGTTAAAAGTAAGCATGACATAAGGCTTACTTTCGGAAATAGGTGTTTTTTCTTTTTCATAATTTATCCCCCTCTTGATTTCCACTTGAAGAATAATATATGATGGCATAATTTGTAAATACATTCTGAAATATACTCTTTTCAGTAGTAAATTTAGTACTATAAACAATACTTTTTGAAAGAAAAACCACCCTTTCGGATGGTTTTTAATTAGAGATTATAGATTATATTCATTAATTTCAATTCAGTCTCTGTAAGATGTAACGCGTATTGACTCTCACGATACGGTGTCCCAAATGCACAATCTGATACCATTACAATCGGCGGCATTTGTACACGTTTATAGACTGCAGTATTCATCGTCTTAAGAACCCATTTTAAATCATCGATAAACATTTTACCATTTTCTAAACCGTATGATGTTAAATACTTCCCGAGTTCCGACTTATAAATCGATTGATCGAGATATGATTTAAGTATGGCTTCCAACTGTCCATGCATGAGGGCATTGACCAACGCATCATGGTATCCCCATTTCATGGGATCAAATTGATCTTGCGCAAGTTCCGCACTCGGTGCAAACTCCCAATCGACACGATCTTCCATTTCGGTAGGAATCAGATTTTGAGGAACAATTTCTGTACCTGCAATACGATTTAAAGTACGACCAATCATACCGACTTCCATTTTTGTGAGATCACCTAAAATGGCGAGTGCACCGATTGCATCTCCATAAAGGGTTGCATATCCAAGTGCCACTTCAATCTTATTACCATTATTCATCACAACACCATTTTCAAGACTTGAGATGGTCATGAGCGTATGGCCTCTAAGTCGTGCTTGAACATTTTCAAATGCGAGTCCTTGTACATCTTTGTAGCCACCAAACGCCATACTCTCAACCGTTGCATCGGTCATTGCAGCAATTGGGATTTCCAAGAACTTAAATCCTAAAACGTTACTGAGATGATATGCATTATTTTTGGTTATGTCGCGATTGAACTGGCTAGGCATTGTTACCCCCACCACACGATCTTTCCCTAATGCCTTAACAAGTAACGCAATGGACACACTACTATCCAATCCTCCCGAAACACCAACAATCCACTTTGGTCCATAAGGTAGTGCTTCTTCATCAAAGTAACGAATTGCTGAAATCAATGCATGATACATCTTATCGTCATCGTCGGGTGTATTTGATGCTTGAGAATTTAAATCGAATATATCAAGTGTCTGTTTAAAATTAGCATCCAAATATGTCACCGATTCAGGAGATACAATCATACTTCCACCATCAAACAGTACAACATTCTTGCCGTTATTTTGCATCCCTGTCGCATTCACATAAATAAAAGGTATGTCCAAATTCTGTCTTTTAATTTCTGCTAAGCGCATGGATTCCTTATTTTTGTGCCATGGTGAACATGAGATGTTAATCATGAGATCGGGACTGTGTTGCATCATTAACGCGGTAGGTTTTAAATCACTTGCATCATCCCACAAATCTTCACAGATTTGGATACTAATACGATCACCCTTAAAAATGAACGGTTCAAAGTTGTGATTTCCAGGATCAAAATATCTTTTATCGTCAAAAACACCATAGTTAGGTAGAAGGTGCTTTGTATATACACCTTCGGATTCATGGTTTGCACGTTTAACCCATTCGCCTTGATATGCGAAAAAAGCCGCATTATAGAGTTTATCTTCTTTTTGGTAAAGATTTCCCCAAACAATCCCTATCTCTTGTGATAAGCAGCGTATACGGTCGTTATAGACCATCATCTCATCGATACTTGCTTGATTATTCATGCGATCGCCAATGAGATAACCGCCTACCGCTAATTCTGGGAACACAACCAGGTCTGCTTTACCAATCGATTCTTCTACAATTGCTTGAATTGCTTCAAAATTTTCCTGTGGTTGATTTGCTTTTACTCTTAATTGTGCAATAGCAATTTTCATTTTCTCGCCTCCAATTGTCGATAGCGTTCATAAGCAAACACACTGCATGCACCAACACTGCTTAATGAAACGCGCGCATCGTAATCAATACGTACATGAACATCACTAATTTCTAACACACTCTTCGAAAGACCCCTTAAAGCACCACCTAAACAGATGCATACACGATCTGGTAAATTATAGTTTAAAAGTGACTCGCTCTCATCTCCGCGATATGCTGCTGCCATTACTACATTCTTAGCTTGGATCGATTTCAAGTCAGAACTTAAATCATCACTTTGAAGCCACCATAACGATTCACTTGCGCCCGCACTGGCACGAATTAGCTTTGCTTCATGTTCATAAAAATCATAATTTGGAGTAATAATACCGTCAAATCCAAGGGATGCGACGGTTCTACAAATTTCTCCAAGGTTAAATGGATCAGTAACGCCTTCAATACACATTAATGAAAGGGTCTGTTTCGGTAGATGACTTAGGGAATCACTGCTTCGCTTCCCACATGAGACAAGATAGCCACCATGCGTTTTATTCGACGCAAGCAAATCCATCTCATCACGAGATAATCGTTTAATTATAATCCCCTCAGCGATACGCTCAACATATCGTGATTCCTTGTCATTGTGTTTATCCAAGATTGCTACATATTCAATCTCACGTTTTCGCTCTTTAAGTATTGCCTTAACACTAATTTTTCCTGATACAATCATAATTTCTCCTTGACGCGTCATAACCACTTGACTACGACTACTACCTTAATTATACAACAATCCCAATTAGATATACGAATACTTATCCCTGTTGGATAAAAAAAACAACAAAGATTGCTTTCTTTATTGTTTCTTGACGTATATTAAACTTGAAAAAAAGCCCATCCACAGTAAATGAGGAGTATATCTAAAAAGGTTCCAGTTATACCAATTGCGTTGAGCAATGTCGAAAATTCTGGAATTGATAAAACATTCAAGCGATATCCAAAAACACAAATAATCACAAAGGATAGTACTACTTTTCCCACCCATCGATTATTCTTCTTTTGAAGCGGTGCTAAGAAATAACCAATCACAAGCATCAACACCATCCAAATTGTCGTTGCAATGCTCTCTAATGAGGATGGTAAAACAGAAATAAGAAATTTATAAACAATAGCACTGGCAAGAATCACCAATAAAGCAGACCATGTTCGTTTCATTCCACAACCCCCTCACATTTAAGTCTCAAATACATCCCAATCAGTAAACCAAATGACGGAACCGCTGCGGAAATAATCCATAAAATGGACGACCAATGAATGCGCATTAACTTCTCAGAGAATGTCCCCATTAATGGATTTACAAAACTATAAATCATCCATATGACACGACTTGATTCAAAAAACGATAGAATATAGAGCACGATAAAGGTTATAAAGAGGATCATAAATAAAACGATTAATGCAAAGTCAACACTCTTTAAAATTCGACTCTTATTTTTAATTGCAATGACAATTAGGTATCCAGGAATTGCATATGCCAGAAGTCCATAGATCGATACAATAATAATTTGAAAAATCATCGGAAGATTTGCCAAAAGTTTTGAGAGTGGATGAAGCGAATTATAGGCAAAAAGATGTATTGTGCCTAAAAGAACATGAATCATTAGAATAATTCCTAAAAACTTATAGTCCCCTTGCTTAAAAAATAATTTAAGTCGCGTAAAACCACTTGGCTTAGCATCCGTTGTTTGTGTTTGTTCCATAAATATCTCCTACTTCGTATTACGTGCTTTTAAAAACATACTATCTCCAAATGAGAAGAATCGGTATTTTGAATCAACTGCATGTTTATAGGCATGATCGATTGCTTCTTTACCCATAAATGCACTTACTAACATAATTAATGTTGATTTTGGTAAGTGAAAATTAGTAATGATTGCATCCACTGCTTTCCATTCATAACCAGGATAAATAAAGATTTCACTATTACCTTGGCATTCTTTGAACGTGCCGTACTTTGACATCACAGTTTCCAATGTTCGAACTGAAGTTGTACCCACTGCAATTATTCGGCGGCCATCTTGTCTCGCATCATTTAAAATCTCTGCTGTTTCTTGAGACATCGTATAGGCTTCACTATGCATTTTATGTTCAAGAACATTATCGACTTTAACCGGTCTAAACGTACCCAGTCCAACATGAAGTGTTACAGGGGCAATTGTAATTCCCTTAGCTTCAATTGCTTCAAGCAACTCCGGTGTAAAATGAAGCCCCGCAGTGGGTGCTGCCGCACTCCCTTGAACGCGAGAATATACCGTTTGATAACGCTCTTTATCTTCCAATCGTTCGTGAATATATGGTGGAAGTGGCATTTGTCCAAGTTCATCTAAGATTTCTAAGAATATTCCGTCAAAGACCAGATCAAAATTTCTTAAACCTTCTTCTCCAACATGTGTACAAACTGCTTTTAATTTTCCATTACCAAAACTTAATTCGGTACCCAACTTAACAACCTTTGCATTTCCGACAAGACACTCCGCCGTCTTTCCCTCAAATTTTAAAATTAAAAGTTCAACATGTGCACCTGTTTCAGGCTTTTCACCAAACAGACGTGCTGCAATAACGCGTGTATCGTTGAGGACTAAAACATCCCCTTCATTTAAATAATCAATAATATTATAGAAATGTTTATCTTCCAAGTTCATACCATCAACAACAAGCAGTCGCGATTCACTTCGCTTTTCAGCAGGAGTTTGCGCAATCAGTTCCTCTGGCAAATCAAAATCAAAATCATTTACATTCATAGTTTACTCCTTGGTTTGTATCGTATTACATCTTCACTATTTTACCATAAAGACCGTGCTCTGACACGATTTTGTGCAATTCACAAAATTGCATAAAAAAACTTGATTCGAATGAACCAAGTTTTTAGTTTGATTACCATCCTGGATGGTCATCGCCTGTAATTCCATAACTTTCATAAACTTGATCACGAAGTTCAAGCAATCGATCTTCTTTAATGGCTTCACGGATATCTTCCATGAGTTTTAATAAGAATCGCAAATTATGAATGGATAAGAGTCGCATACCAAAACCTTCATTACAACGAATTAAATGTCGTAAATAGGATTTCGTATAATTTTGACAGCATTCGCAATCACAGTTTTCATCAAGTGGCGAAAAATCATACTCCCACTTTTTATTTTTAATATTAACACGACCGGTTGAGGTCATTGCAGTACCATGTCGAGCAATTCGTGTAGGCAATACGCAGTCAAACATATCAACACCGCGCAATACACCTTCAAATATCGCATCAACACTTCCGACACCCATTAAATAACGGGGTTTATCTTCCGGTAAGAAATCAATGGTGTGGTCAATCATTTGCCACATAACATCTTTGGGTTCACCAACACTTGTTCCCCCAATTGAATAACCTGGGAAATCCATTGCAACTAATTCTTTGGCACAATGTTCACGAAGGTCTGCATACTTACCACCTTGAACAATACCAAATAACGCTTGCGTCTCGGGATTTTGATGTGCTGCTTTACCACGAGCAGCCCAACGAATTGTGCGCTCAACCGAATTTTTCATATACTCATAGGTTGCAGGATAGGGAGGACATTCATCAAAACTCATCATAATGTCTGGCCCTAATGCATTTTGAACCTGAATTGCTTTTTCTGGTGTTAAGAACAGTTTTTCACCACTAAGATGGCTTCTAAACTCAACACCCTCTTCAGAAATTGTACGAATCTTACCCAGTGAAAACACTTGGAATCCGCCACTATCTGTTAGAATGGGTCCATTATAATTCATAAATTTATGAAGTCCACCTGCTTGGCGAACTACTTCTTCACCCGGTCTTAGCCAGAGATGGTATGTGTTGCTTAGAATCACTTGAGATCCTATATTTCGTAAATCTTCTGGTGAGAGAAATTTCACACTTGCAAGGGTCCCTACTGGCATAAACATTGGTGTTTCTACTGTTCCATGGTGCGTCTCAATAGTTGTAAGACGCGCCTTGGATTCATTTGATTTTTTAATTAAAGTCAACTTCAATGGTTTATTACCTAAACTCATATTATCGATCTCCTTGATTAATCAATATCTGAACGTCCTGCTCGTTTACGATCGATTGCTTTTAAATAACGTTTGCGTAATCGTAGGAAGTTCGGTGTTACTTCAACAAGTTCATCATCACGAATGAACTCGAGAGCATATTCAAGTGTCAATGGAATCGGTGGTGTTAGCTTCATCGCTTCATCACGTCCTGAACTACGAACAGCTGTTGCTTTTTTATTTTTTGTTGGATTCACATCCATATCAGTATCACGAGCTGCAATACCTAAAATCATTCCTTCATAAACATCTGTTTGTGCGCCAATAAAGAATTGACCACGTTCTTGAAGGTTGAAGATTGAGTATGTCATTGATTTACCTGTTTCAGTTGAAACCATTGAACCATTTGAACGTTGTGAAATTGCACCCTTCATAGGTTCATATCCATGGAATTGACGAATCATCGTTCCTTCACCATGAGTCATATTAATAAAGTCACCACGGAAACCAATCAGACCACGTGTTGGAACATTCCAGAATTGTTTTACCATTCCACGATCTTCTTCCATATTTGTGAGTTCACCTTGTCGTAAACTAATTTGGCTGATCATTGTTCCTGAATATTTTTCTGGCACTTCAACAATAACTTCTTCAATCGGTTCACATTTACGTCCATCAATTTCTTGTGTAATAACACGAGGTTTACTGATTGCAAGCTCATAGCCTTCACGACGCATGTTTTCAATTAAGATTGATAAGTGAAGTTCTCCACGACCTGAAACTTTAAATGAGTCTGCGGATTCCGTTGCTTCAACACGTAACCCCACATTCACTTCAAGTTCTTTTTCAAGACGTTCTTTAATATTACGTGATGTAACATATTTACCATCTTTTCCTGCAAATGGCGAAGCATTAACCATGAAGTTCATGGATAGTGTTGGTTCTTCAATAACAATTGGAGGCAATGGTTCAACATGATTGACATCACATAACGTATTACCAATTGAAATATCATCAATACCTGAAACAAGTACAATATCTCCAGCATAAGCTACATCTGTTTCGACACGTTTTAACCCATCATATGTAAAGATTTTAGAAATATTCTGACGTTTCGTACTTCCATCATTGTCCGCTACAACGACTGCTTGTCCACGTTTAACTTGACCCTTCGTAATACGGCCAATTCCTAAACGTCCAACATACTCATCGTATGCAAGTGAAGAAATTTGGAATTGTAATGGATCGTTGTCATAATCTGGGTAAAGTGGTGTGTGTTCCACAATTGTATCAAACAACGGTTTAATGTTTGTTCCTTCTTCTTCAAGTGTCTTCTGAACAATATATTTTTTCGCAATACCATAAAGAATTGGGAATTCTAATTGTTCATCCGTAGCATCGAGGTCCATAAAGAGTTCATAAACTTCCTCGATTACTTCTTCAACACGACGATCTGGCTTATCAATTTTATTAATTAATAAGATTGGTTTTAGACCGGCTTCAAGTGATTTTTTAAGTACAAAGCGTGTTTGTGGCATAGGGCCTTCTGCACTATCCACAAGGAGAATAACTGTATCTACGGTTTTAATGATACGCTCGACTTCACTTGAGAAGTCGGCGTGACCTGGTGTATCAACAATATTAATTTTGATGTCACCATAATTTACACTACAGTTTTTGGAATAGATTGTGATACCACGTTCACGTTCGATATCATCGCTGTCCATAACTTGATCTAGAACAACTTGATTTTCATGGAAAACACCAGCTGATTTAAGCATTGCATCAACTAATGTAGATTTTCCCGCATCAACGTGCGCGATAACTGCTATATTTATAATTTTTTTCATATACATCGTCTCTTTTCCTATAACTGTATCATTATACATGAATTGAACATGAAATGACAGAAAATGCACTCTTCATGCTCATTTTTTGCGTATAAGTTCACTTAAACGCTTACATAAAAACACCATGTTAACGATAAACATGGTGTTCATTATTATAAATTAGATTGTGAAACAATCTCTCTTAACATCTCTGCAGATTCTTGGAGTGCTTCAACCTCATTGGAACTGTACGGAACTTCAATAACATGCTTAACACCCGTTCGTCCAACAACTGTTGGGACAGAAATATAAACATCTTCAATACCATATGCCCCGTTTTGAAGGCTTGAAACGGTTAAAATCGAATTCTCATCACGTAAAATCGCATTCACAATACGCGTTATCGCAAGTGCTACGGCATAGTTTGTATAACCTTTACGATCAATAATTTCATAAGCAGCAGTCTTCACATCGTGTGTAACTTTTTGACGTGTTTCTTCCGTAAACTCAATCCCCACATTCTCACAGTATTGATCAATGGTTAGCCCCGCTACAGTCGTTAAGGACCACGTAGCAATTTCACTATCACCGTGTTCTCCAATAATATTTGCGTGAATATTTCGTGCATCCACTTCAAATTTATTCGCTAACATCGATTGGAAACGTGCTGTATCTAAAACCGTTCCCGAACCAATTACGCGCTCTGCTGGAAAACCAGAAAGTTTATAAGTAATATGTGTCAAAATATCGACCGGGTTTGAAACCACAAGTAAAATTGCGTCTGGATTATACTTCACGATATTTGGAACTAATTCTTCATAAATTTTAATGTTACGATTCACAAGATCAATCCGTGTTTCTCCTGGTTTTTGTGCCAGTCCAGCTGTAATAATTACAATATCGGAGCCCTGAGTCTCTGGATAATCCCCAGCAATTATTTTAACTGGAGAAACAAACACACGACCTTGGTCTAAGTCCATTGCCTCACCTTGAGCTTTTTCTTTGTTAATATCAACGATTACGATTTCAGATGCAATATTGCTGTTCATTAACGCAAAAGCTGTTGTCGAACCTACAAAACCTGCACCAATAATAGAAACTTTATTTGTTTTCATCATATCACTCCTTTTTTATATAATACCACACCTCTCAATTCTACTTGGCATATATAATCAAATTCGGTATGATATTTATAAAAGGAGTGCTCATTATGTACAATAAATTTTATAAAAGGACGATAACAGAACGCCGTAATGTTTTAGAAAATCAAAACCGTTATGACGATGATCTCGATATTCCACTCAGTTCGGAAATTTATGATCATATGATTGAAAATGCAATCACAACTTATGAAATTCCAATGGGTTGTGCTCCAAATTTTTTGATAAATAATCAAGACTATGTGATTCCTATGGTGACCGAAGAACCCTCTGTAATTGCAGCTGCAAGTAATGCCGCCAAAATTATGCAATGTAATGGTGGCATTCATGCTCGTATTTATAAACGCAATATGATCGGACAAATTGCATTCGCAAATCCTCAAAGGCAAACAGAAATGATACAATATTTGGAAGATAATCGTGATCGATTATTTACAATTGCTCGTGATGCTTATCCTTCAATTGTGCAGCGAGGCGGTGGTTTGCGTCACATTCATACCGCGTATATAAATAAACCCAATAAGACACCTTTTTTGATTGTTTATTGTACCATTGACACGCAAGAAGCAATGGGCGCAAACATGATGAACACAATCTTAGAGGCAATCGGTAATCATCTTGAGTCTGTTTTTGATGAACATCCGTTGATGTCCATCCTTTCAAACCTTGCAACGGAATGTCTGGCCGAGGCCCGTGTCGTTATTGATCCAAAAACGCTTCGTTATCCAGACGATATTGCACTTCGCATTCAACAAGCAAGTCATCTTGCTGAAGTTGATCCTTACCGGGCTACAACACACAACAAAGGCATTATGAATGGTATTGATGCCGTTGTAGTCGCAACCGGAAATGATTGGCGTGCCATTGAAGCATCGGTTCATAGTTATGCATCAATGAGTGGAAGTTATCAACCCCTTGCAACATGGAATATAAATTCGGACAATATGATTGAAGGCATTATTAAACTTCCGCTTCCAATTGGTACCGTTGGAGGTTCTATTGCAATTCACCCCAAAGCTCAATTAAGCCGGAAAATTTTAGGATATAAAAATGCAGAAGAACTGATGATGATTCTTGCCTCTGTCGGTTTAGCACAAAACTTTGCTGCGCTTTATGCCCTTACAACCGTAGGAATTCAAAGTGGACATATGAAACTTCAAGCGAAATCGCTCGCTTTAGCTGTTGGTTGTCCATCCGAAGATGTTGAACGTCTTGTATCGAAATTACTTCAAGAACCGAAATTAAATCAGGACGTTGCGAAAAAATTACTGCAAGAACTTTAAGAAAAGAAGCTCAATTGTGAGCTTCTTTTTAAATAGGACGTTTTAAGGTAAAAACTGGCTTCATTGCTGCGAATTGATTTCCCGCTAGACGAGCAATCGGACCAAGTTTATTTACATCAAGATACCCTTGCTTCCGATCAAAAATTGAATCATCAAAATCTAAATGGATTATTTTAAGTAAAAACAGATCTGTACATACACCCCTTGCATCTTTTATTTCTTGATGACTAAATAATTCTGTTTCAAGTTTAATTTTTGTATCTTTAAGACTTGGAGTCTCAATCATCACACTTGATTGTGTTTCGAGATTAAGCTTTGTTACTTCACTTTCACCATAAGATAGAATCATCGAACTCTCATTCATTGCTTCCACATTCTCGTAATTTGCGATATGAACCACGCACTCGCGTGTTTGTAAGAGATTCTTACTGGTATCTTTAAGCTCTCCGTTATTCCGATTAATTGCAACGGAAACAATTGGAACTTCGGTTGAAACAAGACTAAAAAAACTGAATGGTGCAAGGTTGATTGAAGCATCGGTGTTTCGGGTTGTAATCCATGCAATAGGACGTGGAACGACACTGCCTGTTAAAAATTTATAACGCTCTTTCGCACTTAAATCTTGTGTTTTAAATTTCATAAAAATCTCGGGCTTGTTTAATTTCTTCTGGAACTAATTGATGGCCATGGTGCGTGTGAAAGTGTGTTGTGAAAATGTTAGATGCGTTCAGTTTTTCAATCATCAATTCAATATCTTGAACATCAGTATACGGATCCCCTTCACCACTGGTTATCAATACTCGGGTTGGTAAATTTTGTGGAAATGGAATCGTGGGTTGTACATGCATTGGATGAAATAACAGTGCATTTTTAAAGAGCGTAAAATTCATTTTTAGTAAGTTTAACGTAATATTCGCACCATTTGAATATCCTACAACGGAAACGCACTCTAATGATCGATCATAATTTTTAAGTAATTTTAGAATCTCATTTCTTAAATTCGTTGTTTCATGTTCCAAACTTTCGAGATCGAATGTTTTCATATCGATACGTCTGAAATATCGATTCATTCCATCTTCCACAATATTCCCTCGAATGCCGATATATGTAGCTTCTGGATCGATATAACGTGCAATCTGAAACATATCCTCTTCCGTTCCACCCGTTCCATGTAAACCTATAATCGTCCGCTCTGAAGTTCCTGGTATCATCTTATGAATCATACAATCCCTCTTTCCCTATTTTTTTAAGAAGTGTTTGTAATGTCGCCTCTTCCTCGGGCGAAAGTCTGTCGAAACATTTTCGCATTTCCTGTTCATGCGTTCGATAGATAATTTCGATTTCTGAAAGTCCCTTATTGCTTAACATAACATAGTTTATTCTTCGATCACGTTCGTCTTTCAAGCGCATAACGAGACCTTTCTTTTCTAATTGATCCACAACATATGTCATACTACTGCCTGGCACAAGTACGGTATCACAAAGAGCCTGAGTCGTGAGCTTTCCTTTATGATAGAGTGCTTCTAGAGCTTGAAACTCGTTCACATTAATATCAAAATCCTTAATACTCTCCTTAACGTGATCTAAGATATTCTGATGTGTTCGGAAAAGTATGGTAAGTGTTTTAAGCGATGACATTAAAACACCTCTTTCTTGAATTCACGCGTACTGCGTACAGTATCAAAATTTTTAATTTGTGATTCAATATAGTCACGTTTTGGACGAAGACGTGGTGGTAATGTTAACATCTCTCCCAGAACTTCATACGATTCTTCGTCATCAATAAACCCTGGACCATCTGTTGCGAGCTCGAAAAGGATATTTGGAAGAATGCGGATATATAGTGAACCAAAATAAAATCGCTCAACATAACCCGAGCTTGGAATCCCCATTTCCGATAACTCACGATACCATTTCATCAAATCTTCTTTCTCATCAACTCTAAAAGCAACATGATGCACCCCACCATAACCTTGAACGGCATTTCCTTGCGTTAAATTCTCGCGGACGATAATTGATCCACCATTGCCGCCATCGCCCATCTCATAAAGCGTTAAGGTATCCTCGGTCTTCATCTTTCGCATCCCAAATACTGTTGAAAGAACTTGATGCGTTAATTCAAGATTAGAAACATCCATAAACATCGGTCCAAGCCCTGTAATTGCATAAGCATCAGGAACTGGTCCTTTATACCATGGCTCTCCGGAAGGAATTCCTATATTTGTTTCATCTGAAACTAAAGCATAGCGTTGACCATCAAAATCTTCGAACGTGATTGCTTTTTTACCAAAGAACATTTGGTCTGATTCAAATGGAATTTCATAGTTGGTAAAGCGTTTCTCCCAGTAAGAAAGCGCATCATCCGACGCAACTCTAAAACTCGTTCTTGATAACTCATTCGTTCCCCGTTGGGATTTAGAAATATTTGGAAAATCAAAAAAAGTCATATTTGTCCCGGGATTGCCTCGGTCGTCTGCAAAATATAAATGATAGGTATGAATGTCATCTTGATTAATATTTTTCTTAACAAGTCGCATTCCTAATATATATGTATAAAATTTATAAATCTCTTCAGCACTGCTTGTAATTGCAGTAACATGGTGTAATCCTTTTAACTGTTTCATAACTACCTCCTGGTTGTAGTACCATATTATTTCGAATTCGAAATAATATCAATGATAATGCCCAGGTAATAATAAAAAATGAACCCCTAAGGGTTCATTAAACTTCTTTTTTGCGATATATTTCTCTCTTCACGACGATCGATCCTGGCTTATTGAGTAGATTATCAAGATAATCATAATAAGCACCCGGTGTAATAACACCACTCATTTGAAAAAGTTTCATACCCGTCGATTGAATAACATAATCCGCAATTAAGACACAGTTTGTGGTAAAAACATTATAGGTCTTAAATTCACCTTCTTTAAACTTATAATAATCAACAGAAGCTCCCGCATCAATCAAATTCGTAAGATGATGTTCTTTTTTAGTATCCAAATTATAGGGCCACTTAAAATAGTATGCAGACTTAAACAACTCATCCAAACGCTTTTCAACGAATTCACGTTGTTCCGTTGACAACTCACAAATAAATCGAAAAACAGTTGTATCGTCATCCACCGCATACTGAACATAATCAACTTCGCTACCCACAATCATAACACCATCGCCATATGCCATAGACTTAGCACGATTAAATGGATCATGTGCACCATAAGAATAAATAACACCGTTATATCCAATATCTAAATGACCCATACGATTATAACCATGATCTTTCGCATAGATATAGATCGAGATATAGTTTCCTTCTGTCTTCACAACCTTATCGATAACGGCATCGGGATTGCTTTGAACTAACTTACGGGTCTCTTTTACAAGAAAATATGGATTCATTGCGGCTAGAAAAACCGGTGCCGATAAACGAACACTTGTTTGATGGCGCCATAAAACGCGAGCCGAAGATAGAATCGATACGATACCAAAAAAGATTACATAAGCACCAATTTGAATATTCATTAAAAATCGATTTGAGACGCCTCGTGTCAATAACACAATCCCCATAACCAAAGACACAATCGACGCAAAGAGCTTGAAGAGTTTATTTTTTTGCTTTTCATGAATTGCGACATAAAACTCAAGACCATGAACCACCGCATTAAACAGAGCCCAAATACCAAAAAACAATGCCATAATTTCGATATAAAGGGCTTCTTTATATATAATTAAACCAAGAAAAACACCCGAACCGAGCGCAATAAGTGCATCTGATATACTGCGATTCTTTACAGATCGATATAAGAATAGTACAAATGTTGCAGCTAACATGGCCACAAACATCCAATAGATTAATGACCATAAAATTTTATCTCTAAATATAAATAAAACACCAACTATGACTGTAAAAACACCTAATAGAAGTTGGAAGATCAACGTTATCTTATCTTTTTTAGAAAGCGATTTAGTATAAGTTTCCATAATTGTCCTCTTCACATTTTTTCCCACGTTTATTATACCATTTATTCTTGATTTCCGCCCTGATTCCGTATATCATATAAGTAACAACTTGGAAAATAATGTAAGTTGTTACCGCAATTCATTGTCTCTCTTGAAATTTACTTCATGATTTCCTTCTTAACCACTTATGAAGTAAATGATAATGAAACGCACTATCTCTCTAAGAAAAGAGCACCGAGCTCTTTTCTTTTTATGTTATCGTGTATACTATCATTATGAACTTTACAGAACGACTCATGGGCTGGTATCACGAACATAAACGTGAATTACCATTTAGATCTCAAAAAGATCCTTATAAAATATGGGTAAGCGAAATCATGGCCCAACAAACACAAATCGCTACCATGATCCCCTACTACGATCGCTGGATTCAACGATATCCGAATGTGGAAAGCCTCGCTAAGGCTGAGATTGATGAAGTCTTAAAAATGTGGGAAGGCCTTGGTTATTATCGACGTGCACGAAATCTCCATGCAGGAGCGCAATTCGTTATGGAACATTACCAAGGTAAACTTCCAGCTGATAAGAAAGAACTCATGAAAATTCCCGGAATCGGTGATTATACCTCTAGTGCCATCGCCTCAATTGCTTTCAGTCTTCCTGAAATTGCAATCGATGGAAACGTAAAGCGTGTAATGGCACGATATCTTAACTATACCGAAAATGTCAATACACGGGCGTGTCATAAGTATTTTGAAGCCTTTCTGAAGGAAGAGTTACTCCTAAACGGGGCTGACCCCAGCGATTTCACGCAAGCCCTTATGGAACTTGGAGCACTTGTTTGTACCCCAAGTAATACGACATGCGAAGGCTGTCCATTTAAAGAAATGTGTGCTTGTTATCGTGGAGAATGTGTGGGTACAATACCCTTCATCCCAAAAGCGAAACCCGTTCCAATTTATGAAAAATCCGTTATTATTTTTACCAAGGATGATAAAATTTTAATTTCTGATGATCATGAAGATGGGCTTATGGAAGGACTGTTACGATTACCTCAAATTGATGGGGTAATGGATTTGAATCCTGTGCTCACTTTGAAGCATAAGTTTTCCCATTTACAGTGGAATATTTCTGTTTTTATCGTTGAGAATATCCAAGACGTAAATCAAAATTGGTACTTTGTTCCACTCGAAGAATTAAAGAATCTAGCAATTATTACAGCTCATAAAAAAATACTCAAAAAACTAAACTTATTATAAAGAAAAGAACACTCATCGATGTGGAGTAGTAAACTAAAAGTAGACAAGTAAAAATGAACTGCCCCCAATATCTTGGACGGTTTAATTAAGAGTTAAACTAAAGGATTGATTTCTGTACTGTGCAGGAGTCAGTCCTTTTAGTTTGCTCTTAATTCTTTTGTTATTATAATAGTCGATATAT